>DCUF01000030.1 GCA_002328485.1 Deltaproteobacteria bacterium UBA2221 | reverse complement strand
CAAACGTGATCATCCTTCAGGTGAGACCGGAGTCGGTATGGAGCAAGAAAGATACAGAAGCAAAGACCTCCAAGGCAAAGGATCCTATGGATCGTCTGCTCGGTCAGCTTCTGACAGGCGTGAAGCTGAAGTAGCCCTTTAAGGTTGGTGGCGCCCCTTTGTGGGGTGCCGCCACCTCACATCCTCTGTCCTTCCTTGACCACTTCATGCGGGGAGACACGGCCGACAACGCAGCCCAGGCTGGCCGGGCCGAATAGGTAGGTCTCTACAGCGTGGGAACGTCTGAATCCTGGAAACTCTCCAGCCTGACCCGTCTTAAGGGGTGCTGCAGCTTTCTTAGGGCCTTGGCCTCGATCTGACGAATACGTTCGCGGGTAAGCCCGAAGACCTCGCCCACTTCTTCTAACGTAAAATCCTTCTTCTCGCCGACGCCAAGCCTCATCCTGATAATCTTCTCTTCTCTCGGCGTGAGGGTCGATAAGACTTTGTCTATCTCTTCCTTGAGAGAGGTACCCACGGCTTCCAAAAAAGGTGAAGAGGCACGTGAGTCTGCTATCAAATCACCAAGCTTGGATTCATCATCCCCGATCGGGGTTTCGATCGATATGGTCCCGTCAGAAAGCTTCATGACCTTTCGAACCTTCTCCAAGGGGAGTCCGGCTTTCGTTGAAATCTCTTCGAGGGTCGGCTTCGTGCCCAGCTCCTGCAAAAGGGCTACGGTAGCCTTGCTGATCTTGTTTTTGGCCTCAAGAACATGGACCGGGACTCTGATAGTCCGTCCACAATCTGCAATCGCCCGAGTAATGCCCTGTCTGATCCACCACGTAGCATAGGTTGAGAATTTGTAGCCTTTCTTATAATCATATTTTTCAGCGGCCCTCATAAGTCCCAGGTTGCCTTCCTGGATGAGGTCGAGGAATGACAATCCGCGGTTGAGGTATTTCTTCGCAATAGTAACGACGAGTCTCAAGTTAGCCTGAACGAGTCTGTTCCTGACGGTCTTCAGCCCATTTTCAACGTCCCTGAGTTCCTTCAGCCTGGCCCTTATGATGTCTGCCTGCCCATGAGTCATCAACTCCATCTGTTGACTGATCTTTCTGGTGATCTCCGTGAGAATCTTCCTGCTGAGTTTGAGACCAAGCAGGGTTTCCCGGCTCTTGTTGCTGATCCTCTGCAAATCGTTGGCAAGCGCCTTACGACCCGGTCCATCTGTTTCAGAAAGTATCCTCTCCATTGCTTCCTTTCTTTTCTGAAGATCTTTTACGGCATGGATGGAGGATATGGTTTTCTTCCTGTACTTTTCTGCATCGTTTTGGGCGTAGTCGATTTCATCGATGTGGATCACATCCACTATTGCTATGGCCTCTTCCTCCAATTTTCGACCTATCTCCAGGAGTTCATCCACTGCCTGGGGAATGTCAAAGAGGATACCCTTTTCCTTCATTTCCGCGTCTTCGATCTTTATGGAAAGCTGGCGTTCCTCCTCGGATGATAGGAGTGCAACCCGTCCTATATCCTTCAAGTAGGACCAGATTATACTATCCGCTGTTTGTGAAGGTACCTTTTCAACTTCTTCCCCGGCCATGCTCTTTTCGCGTGATCCCGCCTTCCCTTGCATCATATCGACGATGTCAACGTCAGATTCTGAAGGAAAGGCGATGCCCTCTTCGACATCTTCGGGGACAACAACCCTCCGAGGGAGGAAATCCGTGATCTCATCAGACGCAAGAACGCCTTTCTCCATTTCCTCGTCCAGGAGGTCTTTTGGCCTGGTAGAATTATGTATCGCCATGCTTAGCTCCTATAACGATAGCGCCCCCATGTGTAGCATAAGGGGATACAGAAAATCGAAGGGTAGGGGGAGTGTTTCTGTGAAAATCACCCCGAGCCCGAGGTGTCCCACCGCTCATGGTTGACGAAAAAAGAGATGGGCTATCCTAAGCTTTGTACTCTCGTGGATTTCAAGACGCGTCGCCTGCTGTGCGCGATTTCCTGGCAGGCCGTTTCTTCTTCTCCATGGAGTCCACTTTGGCACGGAGGCTACTGAGTAATCGGGTTAGACGACCAACGGCGACCACCTGGATATCGTTATCCGCCATGCTCGTCAATTGCACGAGCAACCCACTTGCCTGATCGAGGAGTACCTTGGGCTCGGCGACCGTGCTTCCCTCGAGGAGCTTGGAAATGTCGTGTGCGTGTGATTCGATCTGTTCTCTGATTCTGATAAACTCTGCTACATTATTCACTTTGTGGTCCTCTTTTTTTTTGAGCACTTTGCCTGTAATCAGTAGTGGCAGACTTTTGTCGTGCCGGAGTTAAGCCGTTTTCTCGCCTGGCCGGTTTATGGGAGGACAAAAAGAAAGGCCCCTCAAAAGGGGCCTCGGATGGTCTTAAGCAATCGATACGTTTACGGCTCTCGGGCCTTTTGGTGTCTTCTCGACATCAAACGTTACGGCCTGCCCTTCGGACAGAGACTTGAAGCCGTTGCCATTGATGGACGTGTGATGGACAAAAATGTCCCCGCCCTCCTCCATGGCGATGAAGCCGAAGCCCTTGGAGTCGTTAAACCACTTTACAGTTCCTCTTGTCATGCTTAAAATACCTCCTTCCATAGATTTTGAAAGGTTACGAAACGCAATAAAAAAAGCCACAAAGCTTAAAAGTCTTTGCGGCCTTCCGTACGGCAAAAACGTAAACTTATGCTATATAGTACGCAGAACTCGTTGCCAAAGTCAACTAATAAGTTCTAGTTCTTAGTTCTAATCCCGTGCGTACCGCTGTTTTCGCCTTTCTGCCTTTAGACGCCGTTTGCGGGCGTCTCTCGCCTTGCGTCGTCTGGCTTCGGAGGGCTTCTCGTAAAAGCCTTTTCGTTTAACGTCCCGCAGTATCCCCTCCCTCTGCATGTAACGCTTCAAGATTTTCAGGGCCTTCTCGATATTTCCGTCGTCCACGTGTACGTCCATAAATCTCCTTTCGTTCACCGTTGATGTAACCACGTTAGTATAGGCCAGCCGAGGACGAAAAGATAGAGGGAGAGAATAACAGCAAATGGATACCAGATGTGGTATCATAGTCATGCACTTCCATATTTACCGCTTCTTTGTGTCTTTTTCACTTTGAATGGTTGCCTCAGGGAGTCAAAAAATAGATCGGGCCCTTTATCTCGCCCACGGAGGATTTATGCTTATTGGGAAAATCAATGACAAAACGAGACAGAAGATACTCGTCACCCTCAAGAAGATAAAAGGTGTGGAAATGATTGATTTGAGGGTTCATGCGATCAATGATAACGGTGAATTCATAGAGACAACGGCCGGTCTATCGCTCACCCTCGATCAGGCAAAACAGGCTGCCGAACTACTTCTGCAAGGTTGCGAGAAATTGCTGTCTTCCCACACATGAGACGATGCGTCGTGGATCCATCGAAACCGAGAACGGACCAACAATGGCTATGCCCACGGACCATACGAACCCTCTGTCTCTTTTTGTCCTGCTGTGATATGGCCGGCCAGAAAGCCGAACATTGCTAAGATCTACCTCTGTCATATCCCTTTCGAACGCTGCCGTGATCTAAACGAAACTGCCTGGGACGGGCTTATGATCGGCTTTATTTCCGATCCTGTCCTATACGCGCCAGGGCGTATTCCCTTGACCTCCTAGACAAGAGTGGGAATAATAAAAAGGCTACGGCTTGAAGCCGGGCCACGGAAATGGACGTCTTTATCCGCTGTGCTTGAAGTATGTTAAGCCGCCCATTGAGAGGCGGACGGTTCTGGCTTATGATAACAATCGATCGCCTGATGAAAGCGACCATTCTTTTTGTTGGTCTTTACTTCCTCTCCGCGCCGTTTCTGAATCCTTCTATTGCACTGGCCGCTGATACCCTAGAGATAAAGATCGAAGGCTTGGAGGGTAAGCCTCGGGAGAACGTGGAGGCCATACTGCGAAGCCCACATGGTATCATACGGCCTGATGGGACCATCAATCTTCCTCTCGTTCGATATTTTGAAAAAGATGTGCCGGGGCGCGTACGGGAGGCCCTCGAGCCCTTCGGATATTACGAGAGCAAAACGGAGACAAATCTACGAAAGGTGACGGAGGACTCCTACGAGCTCGGCGTTCTGGTCAGGCCGGGGGAGCCCGTATTGGTCACCAGTGTGCATGTCGATGTCGAGGGTCCGGGTAAAGAGGAGGTTGCGCTGGCACGGGTTGTTCGACGGTTCCCCCTCGGTGTGGGGGACATTCTGCAGCACGAGCTCTATGAGAGGGCCAAGGACGAAATCCAGAGTCGCGCTGTGGGTTTGGGGTATTTGGAGGCCGAGTTTACCGCCCATCAGATCAGGGTAAACCCGGAGGAAAAGAAGGCTGACATTGAGCTGATCCTTGCCACGGGTAATAGGTATTTTTTTAACGGGATTACCTTTTCAGGCACCAACTCCTACCCGCACCGGTTTCTCAAGCGGTATCTTGCCTTCAAGCCGGGGGAACCCTTCTCTTATCCGAAGCTCGGGGAAACCCAGGCCAATCTGAGAAATTCCGAACGCTTTTCGGATATCTTGGTGTCAGCGGATAGGACGGGTGCCAAGGACTATCGTGTTCCCGTGGATATCAAGCTGACCGATGCCCCTTCTAAACGCTTGCGCATAGGGGCGGGCTACCAGACCGATACAGGGCCCCGGTTTTCTCTTCTCTATCAGGACTTGAATGTCCTCAAACGGGGACACGCATTTGACACGGAGCTGAACGTTTCGGAGGTTTTCCAGGGTGTGGCTTCCCGTTACATAATCCCGAGTTCGAGGAGCTATTTGTCCTATACGGCCTTAAAAGTCAATTTTCAGAGAGAGGATGTATCTGCCTATACCACCTCTCTCGGCATGTTCGAGATCGATAGAGAAAGGCGTGTGGGGCCTGGCCGCAGGGCCGGGGTTTTTCTGCGGTTTCTTTACGAGGATTCTGATATTGGAGGGGAGAGAATCAGGTCCTACCTCACACTGCCCGGAGTCAAATTCGCGGCCGAACACTACAACAACCCCATTAGACCTACACGTGGTTATGGCTTCAGCGGGGAGCTTCGCGGAACGGCCGAGTTTCTCGGCTCCGATCAAACCTTCATCCAGGTCATATCGCAGGGCCACTATGTGAGAAGGATCTCAAAGAGTTTTACGGTCCATACCAGGGCCCAGATTGGGCTGTCGGTACAGAAGGAATCGATAAATGATATGCCCGCAACCTTGCGGTTCTTTGCCGGCGGAGACCGAAGCGTCAGGGGCTACTCCTATAAGTCGTTGGGTCCGAAGGACGATGAAGGGGATGTGATTGGTGGAAAGAATCTATTCGTTGGTTCCCTGGAGCTGGAGCGGGCGATTGGCGAGAGCTTGGGGATCGCAGCGTTTTATGACGCCGGCAACGCCTTCAACTATTTGACCCAGATGCGACTGTTCCAGGGGGTAGGTCTCGGGGTCCGATATTACACCCTGGTGGGTCCTATCAAGCTTGACCTGGCCCATCCCATAGACAAAGGCTCCCCGGTCGTAAGGGTTCACCTTTCTTTTGGAATCGGTACATGAGATGGCTTAGGCTCGGAACCCTTATCCTCGCCTTTTTTCTGGTCCTCGTCAGCGGCGGTGTCATCTCTCTGTTCTATACGGCCTCGGGCGTGCGTCTTCTCCTGGGCGGTATCACCCGTCTGACCCCTGCAAAGATTAGTTACTCGGACCTTCAGGGCAGTCTTGGCCGTCAGGTGTCTCTCTCGGGGTTCAAGGTCGAGCTTTCCGAGACCAGTGTTACCGCCGACCGCATCGTCCTGTCCTGCGTACCCTCGAGGTTGTTGCTCGGTCGGCTCGACGTGGGCACACTTCACGGAAGGGGCGTGTCGATATTGGACAGAGGTCCAAAAAAGAAGGAGCCTCTATCATTTATCCCTCCCCATGTACCCCGCGTTGTTGCGGCCCTCCAGTGGAGCGTACAGGATTTACAGGTCCATGGCCTGAGCTATGGTCGGGTGTCGGAGGACCCTCTCGCCGTGGATCGGATTTCGGGTCGCGCGGAGTGGTACAGGGGAGGATTGTACCTTCGGGATCTGGTGATCACCGGGCCGGCAGGCGGGATCTCAGGTAGACTTGACGTCGGTTTCTACCGGCCCTTCCTCAAATCAGAGCTTTGGATCCATAGCAAGGAAACCAGAGGCGGACTCAATAAGCTCCTGGTCAGGTCCAATCTGGAACCTGCCTTTGTACGGGCGGCCATGACCGGCGACGTCAGCGCCTGGGCTTACGGAGGCAAAGAGGCGCAGTTTGCGATGAGAGCAAGGCTTTCGGCCTCAAAAAAGGTACTCGAGATCGGGGCCCTCGAGATAACGAGGCCGGGACACGGAGATGTCCTGAGGATATCGGGGCACTTGGATGAGAGCAAGGCTTCGCCATCCTTTTTTGTAAAGGCTGTATTGGATCGATTCTCCCTGGGGGATTTGATGCCTGGCGGTGGTGTGTTGGCAGGGAGGCTGGATGTGGCCGGGTCTGTGGATGGGTACAGCGGTGGCTTTTTGTTTTCCAATGGAGCAAAAGACTGGCGGGCATTCAAGGTCGAGGGACGGTTGCGGGGAGATCGACGAAGCGTCACGGCCGAGGTTGGGCGAGGCGAATGGCTACACGGTGGCGTGACCGGAAGGGCAACCATCGGTTGGGAAAAAGACCTCCAGATCATAGGCGCATTGAAAGCGAGAGGCCTCAAAACCGGGGCCATCGATGAGACATGGCAAGGGGTCATCAACAGTGACGCGTCATTCCGGTTTCATCGGCCGGCCTCCGGAGCGCTGACCGCTGCTCTCAATGCCAAGCTGCTCGACAGCACCTTCAGGGAGCAACCAATAAGAGGGGTGATCGATCTCGTTTACGAAAAGGACACCCTCCACCTGGCCGAGGTGAACCTGAAGGGGAGAGGCTTCGATGTCTTTGCGAAGGGAAGCCTTGCCGATCGCATCAGTGTTCAGGCAAATATTGAGGACCTGGGTTCCATCATTCCTGGCTCAAAGGGGGTGATTTCGGGGCGTGGATGGCTGAGATATGCGAAGAACAGGTTCGCCATGGATCTCGCCGCCGCGGGGAAAACCGTCCAGTACGGGAACGCGCGCATCGGACGGATGGAGATCGCGGCCGGACTGGATCGCAGTGCCGTACAAGACCTCCGTATGGAGGCAAGGGGGCGATCGGTCAGCTACGAGGGCGTGGACCTCGACACCCTCCACCTGGCCGTCAAAGGCAGGGTCTCCGGTCATGAGGCGTCCCTGAAAGCGGTGGCCCCCGGTGGCAGGATGGAGGCAACACTCACAGGTGGCTACGAAGAAGGGGTCTGGAGAGGGTCATTGAGGGAACTGGGTGGGAGCGATAAACGACGGGGAGAATGGCGTCTGGCCAAGGCCGTCTCCCTTGTCCTTTCCAGAAAAAGGATATCCGTGGACCCCCTGGTCCTGCAGGGGGCCGGGGGAGAACGTGTTTCAGGCGAGATCGATCTGGCCCTGGAACCCACCCACGGTTTTATAAAGGTTGAATGGCACAACCTTGATCTATCGCGCCTCGATTCAGTGACGCCGGTTTCCTTCCACGTCCGGACAGATGGTCAGGGCCTGCTGCAATGGAAGCGGGGAACACTGGACCGGATGGAGGCCGTTGCGGCGACCCAGGGAGGCCAAGTAATCTTCAAAGGCTCACCCTTAAACCTTTCGCAGATGAAGACGACTGTTGACTGGACGGCAAAGGGGCTCGAAGGCACAGGGGAGGTTATCCTTGCCGACGGCGGGGCCCTCCGTGGGGACGTTTCTTCGGCCCTCAAACCGACCCTTGGTCTCCCGGACCAAGGCCACTTCCAAGCCCGTTGGCAGAACATCGACCTGGGGCCCATCAAGGCCGTCCTGCCCGTTGGAATGGGGCTGACAGGTCAAATGGTCGGATCTCTCCGGGGCGAACTGCTCCGTGACGGGAAGGTTGAGGCAAGCCTTGGGACGAAGGTGGCAAAGGGAGAGTTCACCTGGCACTCGGATGCCGGATCAGCGCGGGCGGCCATAAAGAGCGCCACGCTCCAAGCTTTCTGGAGTGGTGAAGACATGAAAGGGCAGATGAGCCTGGACTTGGCCAAACAAGGGCGCCTGCAGGGTTCATTTCTTCTTCCCATCCCCGCACACCTTCCGATACGGACAGTTCGCACCGCCCCCCTTGCCGTGAGACTGGATGGACAGATGCAAGAGGAGGGCATCCTGTCCGCCTTCGCCCCCGGCCTGGTGCAAGAGACCAAAGGCTCCGTAAGGGTAAACGCTCAAGTCACGGGGACCCTGGACCAACCGCACCTTTCCGGAGGAGCCCAGCTCTCGAACGCCGGTGCCTATCTGCCCACTGCAGGGATAACCATAAAGTCGGTGAACGTCTCGGTCGCTCTCTCACAAAGGAGCGTCACGATCAAGCAGTTTCACGCCGAATCAGGATCGGGCCGAATCGACGGATCAGGCATCATCTCGCTTAAGGATGGGACTATCGAGAGGTTCTCAGGGAAACTTACCGGAAATCGCTTCCAGGCCCTCAATCTGCCCGACCTCAGTCTCCTCGTTTCGCCGTCACTGAACATCAGTGGGACGGGGAAAAAGGTTACCATTGAGGGCGACATCAAGGTACCACAGCTCCTCGTCTACGGTCCGCCGACGGAGAATGTGGTCAGGGCGAGTCCGGACGTCGTGATCGTTGGGGGGAGAGAAAAGCAGAAGCAGAAGCTTCCGGTGGAGCTACACACAAAGATACGGGTCGTGCTGGGAGATGACGTACGCATTAAGATGCAGGGCGTCGACGCCCAACTGGAAGGATCGGTCGTGCTCGATATCAAGGACCTGGAGGAGGACATAAACGGCACGGGTGAGATCAGGATCGCTAAAGGGGAATATCGGGCATACGGTGTGGAGCTTGAGGTCACGAGGGGGAAGATGATCTTCAACGGTCCTTTGCAAAGAGGCCGCCTGGATATTCTTGCGGTTCGAAAGGTAAAAGGGGTGGTAAGATCCACACGAGCCGTGGAGCCGCTGACGGGTTCTACCTCGAAAGGTACGACAAGAACCTCCACCGCTCAAACGAGCGATGGAACGAACGGCAGCACAGAGACGCAACTGGTGGGCGTGCAGGTCCTTGGCCTCATTCAGAAGCCCAGAATCACTCTCTATTCGAATCCTCCGCTCTCCGATTCAGATACCCTTTCCTACCTGGTCCTCGGACGGCCGGCGAGCGGCGATGCCGCCCAGGCATCGTTGCTTTTTGGTGCGGCGGGTTCCCTCTTTGGCGGAGGTAAGGCGGGCTCCATTCAGGAGCAGATCAAAAAGACCCTGGGGCTCGAGACCCTGGAGATCGCCACGGAAAGGGTTGCCACGGAGCAGGGGCAGGTGGAGCAGAACATGGTGCGTGTGGGCAGGTATCTCGCCCCCAATCTCTACATCGGTTTCGGCCGCTCCCTTTTCACCGATGAATATGTTGTCACGGCCCGATACAACCTGTCAAAAAGGTGGGAAATCCAGACGAGGACAGGAACCCAGACGGGCGGCGACATATACTACAAGGTGGAGTTCGACTAGGATGATGAAGCCGTGAAGATCGTCCTAACTTGCTACATTGCCCTGCAGGTCGCCAAGTACGTGTTGGAATTGATGAATATCCGTCATATGGTATCCCGAATCGATGATGCGCCACCCGAATTCGTTGGGATAGTCGACAAGGAGCTGCTGAAACGAACCCAGGAATACACCACCGATAGGTCAAGATTCTCTCTGGTGGCTTCATGCTGCTCCGATACCGTCGTGGTGATCTTCATGTTTTTCGGCGTCCTTGACTGGTACAACTCCTTCATTCAGTCCTTGAATCTACCTTTCATTGCCGCAGGCTGGGCCTTCCTGATACTCCTCTATCTCGCAAGGGAGATGATCTCGATTCCCTTCAGCCTGTACCACACCTTCAAGATCGAAAGCAGATACGGCTTCAATACCACCACCCCCCGCTTGTGGCTGTCTGATCTCGCCAAGTCCTTCGTTATTTCGGTGATCATGCTTTCCATCGTCTCCGTGGTTGCCCTGGCCCTCGCGATGTTAAGCCCCGGTCATTGGTGGCTTTGGATCTGGGTTTTTCTGCTGGTCTTTAGCGCGTTCGTGATCTACGTCTCCCCTTCTCTGATCGATCCCCTCTTCAACCGGTTTGTGCCCCTGGAAGACGATGAGCTGGTTCGAGAGATCCGCGATCTTGTGACCAAGGCCGGCATCAGGATCAGCAAGGTGCTGAAGATGGACGAGTCGAAACGGAGCCGCCATTCGAACGCCTATTTCTCAGGGATAGGCAAGACCAAGAGGATCGTTCTATTTGATACACTCCTGGAAACCATGGGACATCAGCAGATCACGGCTGTCCTTGCCCACGAGATAGGTCATTGGAAGAAGCATCACGTCCTGAAGACCCTGATCATGATGCAGGCTACATCTTTTGCGGTCTTCTACGGAGGCTTCCGTCTTGTCGGTTCCGGCGTGCTCATAGGCCTTTTTCGGATCAGCGAGCCAACGTTCTTCGCCAACGTGGTGATCGCGGCCTTTCTTTTGAGTATGGCTCTTCGGTTCATGATCCCGGCTTTCAATCATCTCTCACGATATTTCGAGAGAGAGTCGGATCGCTATGCCTGCGACCTATCGGGCAACGGGGAGGCCCTCATCCAGGCCCTGGTCAAGCTTTCGAAAGAGAATCTGTCGAACCTCTACCCCCACCCCCTTTACGCAGCCGTCTACTACTCTCATCCACCGATCTTGGAGAGAACGAGAGAGATCAGGCACTATATAGGGACGGCGTAAATTGGCGAAATGGTGAAGTAGCAAAATGGTGAAATGGGTAGGAAGCATTGGAATGAGATGAAGTGTGGAGTAAGAGGTGACAAAATCAAAAGTTGGGCAGAAGCATGCCGGATGGAAACGTTCCTTTCCCATTTTGCTACTTCACCATTTAGCCATTCGCGGTCTTTACGATGATTCGTGTAGGCACCTGCTCCTGGACGGAAAAAACGCTCATTCAAAGCGGTGAGTTTTACCCGCGGAACGTGACATCGGCCGAAGGCCGGCTGCGCTACTACGCCTCCCATTTTGACACGGTTGAAGTGGACTCTGTTTACTACGCTATCCCTGACAGGAAGACCGCCTGGCTTTGGGATATGCGTACACCCTCGGGATTTACCTTCCATATTAAAGCATACGGCGCCTTGACGGGGCATGCCATAGACCCGAAGACACTACCAAGGGACCTGCAGATGCAATCGATGGGTTCCCCCGGCAAGAGATCAGCCTACGTCAAAGACGAGATCCTCCTCGGCCTCATGGCCTCTCGTCTTCGTGACGCGCTGGAGCCCCTTCATCGGTCCGGAAAGTTGGGCCTTATGGTCTTTCAATACCCACCCTGGTTTACCTGTAGTAGCCGAAACATGGATTACATAGGGAAGTGCAAGGAATGGATGAAGGGGCTTTCCATGGCCGTGGAATTCAGGCACGGTAGCTGGCTCGTGCCGAGACGACAGGGGGATGTTCTGAGGTTCCTTGATGAAAACGGCCTCAATTACGTTTCCGCCGACGAGCCCCAGTACGGCGGCCTTTCCACGATACCCTTCGTTCCGGCCGTCACGGGGAATACCGCATATTTTCGCCTCCACGGGAGGAATGCGGAAAATTGGCTGAAGAAGGGTGTCGAAACGTCCCTGCGCTACGCCTATTTCTACTCCGAAAAAGAGCTGGAAGAATTCGTCCCTTCCATTGAAGATGCTGCGGCAAGGAGCGAGACAACCTATGTGATGCTCAACAACTGTCATCGGGGCTTTGCCGTTCAAAATGCGGCCGAGATCAAGGAACTGCTGAAAAGACATGGTGCCGGGGGTCGTGTGTAGGGGGATGAAAAATACAGAGGGCGACGTGGGTGCCAGGGTTACGGAGATCGGATCCAGAGGTGGAGGGGATGAGCGGCCTTTTACGACGATGTATTTCCCGGGGCGCATATCCTGCACTCTATACCCAACACCCCGTCTCTCATGATCTGGGTCATCCTGTCTCTCCTATCCGCCTTCTCAGTGGCGACCACCGATGCCCTCACCAAGAAGGCTCTTCGTTTCCACAGCGAGTACCTGGTGGCCTGGGCCGTTATGGCCGTAGGGGCCGTCATCTTTCTCGTGCTGCTCATCTTCATACCAAAACCGCATCTTGACCGTGATTTCTATATCCCCTTCAGTTGCGCCCTTCCCCTTGAGATAGCATCCGTTATCCTGTACACGAAGGCCCTTAAGGTATCTCCACTGAGTCTCACCGTTCCCTTCCTCTCCCTCACCCCGGTATTCCTCCTTGTCACCCCCTTCTTTATCCTCGGCGAGACCATCGGCCCGCCAGGGATCGCGGGTATCCTCGCCATAGCCTGCGGTGCCTATCTCCTCCATATGGGCAGGTTTAAAGACGGTATTCTTGAACCCTTTCGGGCGATCAGGCGGGAAAGGGGGTCGCTTCTCATGATCGTGGTGGCAGTCATCTACAGTCTTACGGCCAGCCTGGGGAAGCGGGCGATCGAGCATTCCTCCCCTGCCTTTTTCACTGCCGCCTACGTGTTGACTTTGTCCGTGCTGCTGGCGCCCTTCGCACTCTTCTCCTATCAACAGCGTTATTATCGTCATGGCAAGACCTTCAACCTCCAGCACCTCTTTGGACAGACCCTCCTCCCAGGGGTCCTGTTTGTTATCGGTTCTCTTGCTCACTCCTGGGCGGTGCAGCTTACGGAGGTAGCCTACATGATTTCCATCAAACGGCTGAGCCTCCTTATCGGGGTCGTGTACGGGTGGCTGTTTTTTAAAGAGAAGGGCATAAAGGAGCGTCTTCTGGGTGCGGCCCTGATGTTGGCCGGGTTTGTCGTGATTGTCCTTTTCGGACGGTAGTTTTTGTTAGGAATACCTTTCTTTCTTTTTCGGGAGGATATGCCAGCCTCCAAGCAGCTGACATGTCCGGCAGGTAAAACCCATTGCCCGTACCCAACCACCCGCCTCTTTGTCGATTGGGTGTCTGGTCAAGATCGTAGGCCTTTCCCTTCAGACCGTTTCTGAAGATGATGGATGTGAACGAAAAGGGGAAGATGGCTTTTTGTGCTCAGAAATGACAGGCTGTACATAAAGAGGCTCGACACATGTTCGCGTCCTGTGCTACCCTCTCTCTCGCCATGAAACATCCGTACAACAGGCGCTCCGTCTATTCCTGGGCCATGTACGACTGGGCCAATTCCGCCTTTGCAACCACCGTCATGGCAGGATTCTTCCCGATCTTCTTCAAGCAATACTGGAGCTCGGGGCTCGACGTACACGTCAGTACATTCTATCTTGGCGCGGCCAATGCCATAGCGAGCGGCACCGTTGCCCTTATGGCCCCTCTTATCGGCTCTGTGGCAGATCAGGGAGGTGCCCGGAAGAGGTTTTTGCTCTGCTTTTGTGCACTCGGGGCCATCATGACAGGGCTGCTTTTCCTGGTTCAGAAAGGCGACTGGTTCACGGCGGTCCTCTTCTACGTTCTGGCCATTGTTGGCTTCGCCGGGGGTAATGTCTTCTATGACTCTCTGATCGTTACCGTAGCGCCCAAACAAAAGCTCGATTTTGTCTCTGCCCTCGGGTATTCGCTGGGATATCTTGGCGGCGGAGTGCTCTTCGGGCTCAATGTCCTCATGACCTTGAAACCGCAGATCTTCGGGCTCGCGGGGTCTGCCGATGCCGTTCGACTGTCTTTCATGACGGTGGCCGTCTGGTGGGCTGCCTTTGCCCTGCCCCTTTTCTTATTTGTTAAAGAGACAAAAGCGCCGAGTTCGAAAAGGATCGGGGCGGTCATCTGTGGCTCCCTCGATCAACTTGCCACCACCTTCCGTGAGATTCGCCGGTTTCGGACGGTTTTCACCTTTCTCGTGGGCTACTGGCTTTATATCGATGCCGTCGATACGGTGATTTTGATGGCCGTGGACTACGGCCTTTCCCTTGGTTTTGATTACACGGTGCTCATTCAGGCCCTGCTGATCACCCAGTTCGTGGGTTTTCCGGCGGCGATCCTTTTTGGAAAGATCGGTGAATGGATCGGCACCAAGAGGGGGATATTCATCGGTCTTGGTGTTTACATAGGCATTGCTTTTTGGGGATATCTCATGGAGCGCCAGATCGAGTTTTACGTCCTGTCCATTGGAGTCGGTCTTGTCCAGGGAGGCGTTCAGTCCTTGAGCCGGTCCTACTTCGCCCGTCTTATCCCCGAGGATCGGTCTGCCGAATTCTTCGGCTTTTATAACATGCTCGGCAAGTTCGCGGCCATCATCGGCCCATTCCTCATGGGCTGGGTCAGCATGGTGACGGGCAATCCGCGCTATTCAATCTTTGCCGTCATCGGCCTTTTCCTCGCCGGCGGCATCGTCCTCTACCGAGTTAAAGAGACCGCAGTTAACCAGCAGGGATAAAGAGGTTGACACGGTGGGCTGTTTCCATTTAAGCTAAACGAAATACAGGGTGTCGGGAATAGGGGGTAGCGTGTAAAAGCGGAAGGTCCACTAACCGACGCTTGGATGTTTCTGTACTGCACCCTACACGCAACGCCCTATACCCTTTCATTAGTGAGGCACCACCATGCATGAGATAGATCGACTGAAGGAAAAGGCTGTAACACACAACAACATCACCGTCGAAGAGGCCCTGCAGATTGTTGATCTGGGGAAAAAGAATCTCTTTTACCTTCTTGCCGCAGCATCGGAGATCAGAGAACAGTTCAAAGGGAAGCTGATCAGCCTCTGCGCCATTGTGAACGCCAAATCCGGGCGGTGCGCCGAAAACTGCCGATTTTGCGCCCAGTCCGCCCACTATGAAACGGACGCCCTCGAATACCATCTCATCTCCTCGGAGGAGATCATCAGCAAGGGGCGCGAGGCCTGGGAGGAGGGCGCCCATCTCTTCGGCATTGTTACGAGTGGCACAGAGATCAGCGATAGAGGCGAGTGGGACGAGATCTACCGCGCTGTGGGCGGCCTGAACGATGTGGGGATAAAACCCTGCGGCTCCCTGGGCATGCTGAACCCTGAGGCCGCGGACGGCCTTCGCAGGGCCGGCCTTTTCCGTTACCATCATAACCTTGAGACATCACGGAGCTTCTTCGATCACATCTGTTCCACCCATGACTACGAGGAGGATATCGAGACGGTAAAGACAGCGAAGAGGGCCGGCCTTTCCGTCTGTTCCGGGGGCATCGTCGGTTTGGGTGAGACCATGGAGCAGCGCATTGAATTGGCCTTCACGTTGAAAGAACTGGATGTGGATTCGGTACCCATCAACATCCTCAACCCTATCCCGGGCACCCCCCTCATGGGAACGCCCCAGCTTACGCCTATTGAGATCCTACTGACCCTCGCCGCCTTCAGGTTCATCCTCCCTGACAAAGATATCAAACTGTGCGGCGGCAAAGAGCGAAACCTGAGACAGCTTTTGCCCCTTGGCATCGCGGCCGGGGTCAATGCCCTCATGACGGGCAACTATCTGACCACCACCGGCCGCAACACCGATCTCGACCTGGAGATGATACGAGACCTGGGGCTGGAGACAGGATTTGAGGGATGACTTTCCTGTACCCAGCCACAGCCTTACCGAGCGGCGGATCGGCGCCATTGTAACCGCTAGGGACGAGTCGGGCGCTGAGTACCGGGCGCGTGTCCTTGCTGTTGACGGCGATACGGTCTTGGTCCGTCCCTTCCAGAAACTTGCCATTCCCAGTGAATCGGCCCTTTTCGTTACCCTGATCCAGGCCCTGCCCAAAAAAGAGAAGATGGAGTGGATCATCCAGAAGGTCACGGAAATGGGTGTATTGAGGATCATTCCCTGTGTTTCAGAGAAGAGCGTCACCCTTGAAGAGCGGAATCCTCTGCAAACCAAATCGCATCGGTGGCAGGAGATAGCGAGAAAGGCTACAGAGCAATCCAGAAGGCGCGTTATGCCCCTCGTTGGTCCATGCGTCTCCCTTCACGAGGCATTGAAGACCCAGGCGGATGTGAGCGCCTGGCTGGGGCTTATCCTCTACGAGAAGGAACCTGAAACCACGGTGAGGGACCTCTGCTGGGATGGCGTGGAACGGGTAACGATTGTGTGCGGTCCGGAGGGAGGATTCGCAGAAGGGGAGGTCGAGATGGCGAGGCAGCTTCATTTTAGGCCTGTCAGTTTGGGCGGCAGGATGCTGAGATGCGAAACCGCCGCTATCGCTGCCGTGTCGATCATCCAGTTTCTGTCTGGAAACCTGTAAGGGCGGGGAAAAGGGAGAGTCCCAATCCCAGCAAGGAGTGGGACTCTCACGGATCTCCCCCATTTTGCGCTATGCCTGAAAGACCCTCAAGCCTGATGAGACGGCGACCTGGTGGCGCCCCCTTTCTTTTGCCTGATAGAGCGATATGTCGGCAGAGTCGACGAGCTCGGAACCTGGCTGGCCTTCCGTTGGTATGAGCGTCGCCGCCCCAATGCTCACCGTCACGTAATCGGCAACCGTGGAGGAGAGATGGGGTATGTGGAGCGCCTCTACCGATTCCTGGATCCTGTGCGCCACGGCGAGGGCTCCATCCAGATCTGTATCGGGGAGGATGCAGGCAAATTCCTCACCGCCATAACGGGCCGTCAAATCGGTTGGCCGCTGAACGGTTTCAGCAATCGCTGAGGCGATGAGACGCAGACAATCGTCACCCATCAAATGTCCGTAGCGATCGTTGTAGGCCTTGAAGAAATCGATATCGATCATGAGCAGGGAGATCCATGACCGGTTGCGGAGGGCCCGTTGCCACTCCCGTTCGAGGACTGCATCGAAGCTTCGCCTGTTGGCAAGAGCAGTCAGACCGTCAGTTCCAGAAAGCCTCTCCAACATTTGCGCGTAGTGCCTCAACTGCGTGATGTCTCTGAACGTCCACAGCCTTCCGTAGTTCTTGCCCCCCATACCGTTGACCGGTACGGAATGGCAGTCGAGGACCTTCCCGTCCTTCAGCTCGAGCTCCACCTGGATGGAATCCTTGGGGTAGGCGAGGAGTTGGGCCAGCTTGTCCCGCAACGGTCCGGCATCCTTGAGGGAGTGCAGGAGGTTCATAACCCGAGCTTCGTTATCGTCCGCCTCTTCGGTGATGTTCCAGAGATCACGGGCTCGTTGATTTTCCAGCACCCTTTCTCGTTCTATGTCCAGAAGGTAGATCCCTTCCTGGGAAGAATTGACCACCGCGTCAAGCAAGGCAGTTTCGTATTGGAGCACCTCTTCGGCCATCTTCCGGTCCGTGATATCGCGGAGCACCCCACCGATCCCATCCGGGTACCCATCATCGGTAAAAAGGAGTCGAGCACTCAGGGATGTCTTGACCTCTGTTCCATCCTTCTTCCGTAAGGTGAGATCGTAGTCCCGAACGTGGCCTTTATCTGACAAAACAGAAAGGAGGACTTGTCGGTCACCAGGATCCGCGTAGATCTTTGTAACGGGGCTTCCGATAAGCTCCTTCGGGCTCCAGCCCGCGCTGCGCTCGACAGAGGGGGACACGATTCGTATCCTTCCGTCGTTATCCGTCTGAAAGTACACATCTTCGAGGGACTCATAGATGTGCCGATACTTGACCTCCTTTTCTGCCAGTGCCGCTTCGGCCCGCTTCCGCTCGGTGATGTCGGTGTGAGTGCCCACCATGCGAAGAGGCCGACCGGTGGGATCATACTCAACAACCTTGCCTCGCGTCAGAATCCAGGCCCAATCTCCCGACTTTGTCCTCATTCTGAATTCAATTGAAAATCCTTCTCGGCGCTCGATGCATTGCTTTAGCTGTTGTTCTACCCGATCAATCTCGTCGGGATGAACAAGGCTTCTCCACGTAGCATAGCCTTGTGGGAATTCGTATGGTTCGTAGCCAAGCATGGTGTAGTAGCCCGAATTGACCCTTGCCTCACCGGTGGGAACGTCCCAGTCCCAGAGGCCGTCGTTGACGGCAGTGAGGGTGAGCCTGAGTCGTTCCTCGCTCTCCCGCAAGGCCTGCTCAGCCCGTTTTCGCTCAGTGATATCTCGAATGACGCTGAGGAGCATTCGAATCCCGTTGATGGTCGCGCCTCGGGAGCTCACTTCAACGGGGAAGATCGTTCTGTCTTTTCGGATGTGGAGGGTTTCAAAGAGGACGCCGCCTCCGTCGGCTTCGGCCATCTGCGAAGCCATGGCCCCCATCGATTCGGGTGCCCGCAGGTCCCTGATCGTGAGGTTGAGCAGTTCCCCGCGCTTGTACCCGTAGGCCTCTTCTGCGGCAGCGTTGGCCTCTATAATGCCCCCCGTGTCTCTGTCCACAAAAAGGATGATGTCACGGCTGTTGGTGAAGAGGAGCTCATATTTCGGGAGAAGCTCCTGGCCGTAACCATCTTTCGTTTTATCCGGGCGTTTCATCCGACTATGCCTCGGCTCCTGTTCCCGTAAACGCCACCCGGTCTGCCTGAGCAATAGCGTTGACATAGGCCTCGAGCATACGTTCCGGTTTGAGATTGATCCTCTCGGCCAACCGCTCGAAATCCTCCCAATCACCTCTGTCATAGCTGGTTACCGTCCGATACAGATCTCCATAAGGGCTCTCCTTGCCAAGAAGGGCAAGCTTTATTTCCGGTGCCAGGTTGGTGTCTTCCAGGATATCCTCAAAGGGGAGGCCGATCAGGACGTCGAGCATGGAAAAAATGCCGAGCAAAAAAAGCTCGGGCTCATGACCGTTCAACTTGACATCGGTCGATAGAGATTCGCACATGTACGCCCGTACGAGGGAATGCACGATTACCTCCGGAGGCTTGTCCGCTGCAATAAAGGTCAAAAGAGTAAGGAATGCCCATCTTCGTACCTCGGTTTCACCGAGGAGGATGATGGCCTGCATGACGGAGGTTATCTCATCCCGTAAAGCGAAGTAGGCGGAGTTGATGTATTTGAGCAAGGTGTAGCAGAGCGAAAGGTCCTGCTTGATGATACGCTCCAGGGCCTTGAAATCGAGATCCCCCTTGCTTACCTCCTGCAGAAGCTTCATGTCGTGAAGCTTGAAGCTTGGGATATCCTTCCCGGGTACGATCACCGGTTTGCTGAAGAAGTACCCCTGGAAGAGGGAGAACCCCGCCGCCTCGGCCAGGTGGAAGTCCTCCATCGATTCAACCCCTTCCGCAATCAGCAGCTTCGATGTGCCCGCAAACTTCCGGGCTATGGCACAGCTTTCATCCTTGCCGGCGCCTATCGTGTCAACCTTGATGATATCCGCCAGATCGAGAAGTCTATTTTGCATCTCATTGGCGAGGCTGTAATCGTCCAGGGCAATGGTGTAGCCAAGATTTTTCAGCTCCTGACAAGCGGCAACGATCTGGTCGTCAGGTTGGATGTCTTCGAGGACCTCAACCACCGTATGCTGGGGCGGAAGCGTTTCTGCCACACCATGTAACAAGAGCGGACGTGTGAAGTTGATGAATACCCGCTTGGCCTCCATAAGCCTCTGCCCCAGATACAGGAAGGCATTCCGAATGACGGAGAGGGACGCTTCGGTGCCGTCCGTGCCATCGTAACAGTTTGTCAGGCCCGAACGATACAGCAGCTCGTATCCAAAGACCTTCTGCTCCTTGTCAAAGATCGCCTGTCGGGCCACATAGAAGTCCATACTGTTTAGTTTTTCGGCTGTTTTTGCGATTCCACAACCCTTCGATTGCAAAAATATGGTTTTTTGGTGGACATGGACATTATATGGGTTGTATCATCGAATCAATGGAGCGGCATGGAAGACCCAGGAAGGCCCGCTTTTCCGAGATTTGATACCTCAATGGCTACCTCTGGACGGTACATAATCGTGACCAGTGTACCGATCGGGTTCGAATATGGTGCCGACGGGACTCCAACAGGATCTGCAGTAGAGAGTCATCGAACCGCCTAGGAGAACGCTATCATGGGTACCATCTTCATCAGCTACCGCCGGGAGGAGAGCGCCGGTCACGCCGGCCGCATCTACGACCACCTCCGTGAGAGGTTCGGCAGGGACCGGGTCTTCATGGACGTCACGGCCATCGAGCCGGGGGTGGACTTCGTTGAGACCATCGATCGGGCGGTAAAGATGCTGACCCAGGCCGGACTGGAGCCAGGCATCGTGACCGACAGGGGGATCACCACAGCGCAACCCGGCACGGTGCTGAATCAGCGAATTCAAGCAAATAGCCGGGTGCCACGGGGGACTGCGGTGGATCTCCTGGTGGCGAGGGAGCCGGTGACCGAAGGAACGTCTGAGGAGACACCACCCACCGCGCAGCCACCGAGGATACTTGCCAGAAAAAGCCTGGATGTTCGCCAAACATGGTCCTTTGATCTCGATACCGGTAAGGTTGGCCAGGACGGGGATGCCGACCTCAGGTTCGAGGCCCCGTCCGCGACGGAGCGGTTCCTGACCCCCCAAAACGGGGCAACCATCGGCCTTTCCAGGATCGATGAGGCATGTCCCACGGTGCATATGACGGCTCAGCGCATCCCCATCGAACGGATCCCAACAACCGTCTACGTCTGCCTGCGGACCAACGGCGGACATCTGGCTGCCTTTCGACTGCGCGAGCCGGTAGGCCCGAGTCCCGGTGTCCTGAAGATCGACTACATCCTTTGGGAGTGACCCATGAAGGATGGATTTTGCGCTTACCCAGGTTGGCCTCGTACGACGTCTTCCTGGTACCCGCGACCCATTTAGGAAGGCTCTATGGCGCTTCACGTTTTCATTCTCATGCCCTTCGGCATCAAGGAAGGCATCAACTTCGAAGCCGTGTACAAGGACTACATCGAGCCTGCGCTGGACGATAAAGAATATGAGGTTTTTCGGGCCGACGAAGAGCAGCGGCCCGGTGAGATTCGGGCCGATATGTTCCAGGAGCTGCTTCTGGCCGACCTCGTCGTAGCGGATCTCTCCATCGACAACCCGAACGTTTGGTACGAGCTGGGCGTGCGACATGCGCTCCGGGCCCGCGGTGTCATCTTGATCCAGGGCGAACGAGAACGCCAGCCCTTCGATATCTATACGGATCGCAGGCTTCGGTATCACCTCAAGGACGGCATCCCGGATAAGGCCTTCCTGGAGGCAGATAGGGCTGCCTTGGCCGCCATGGCCAAGACAACCATGGCTGCCTGGCATGGCCGTAAGATCAGCCCGGTGTACAGCTACCTGCCGAACTTGAGCGAGAATGACTGGAAGTCGCTCAGGGTGGGGGGAGTGAAGGAGTTCTGGGAGAAACACGAGGCATGGGAGCGCCGCATCAAGATTGCCCGGGAGAAGATGCGGCCCGGAGACATCATCGTTCTTGCAGCGCAGGCGCCCGTGCACGTCCTGCAACTCGAGGCTTACCGTCGCGCGGGGAAATCCCTCATCAAGCTGGGTCAGTTTGCCTTTGCCCTCGAACAGTTTGAAAAGGCCCTCTCTCTGGACCCGGGCGACCTGGAGAGTCTGCAAGAAAAGGGGATTCTCCTGGGCCGCCTCAAGAGATACGAGGAGGCGAGGGTCCATGTGGCGGACCTGGTCGATAAACACCCAAACAGCGCTGAGACCATGGCCCTCCTGGGGAGAGTGGAAAAGGATGCATGGGTTGGTTCATGGTGGAAGAAGGGCCGGAGCACCGAGGAGATGCGTAAGGACGCCGTCTCGCAGGACGCCACCCTTCAGGCAGCCATCCAGGCCTATACGAAGGGCTTCGCCCTAGACCCGGCCCACTATCATTCCGGCATCAATGCCGTCACCCTCATCGAGGTGCTCCGGCACCTGAGGGGAGACGAAAGCCAGGCTCCCCTATGCAGGGCCATGGAGGGAGGGATCCGCTGGTGTATCCAGAGCGCCCTGGCAAAGGAAACCCCCCAGGAGAAAGACTACTGGGCCCGTTCCACCCTGGGTGATCTGGAGTTGCTCCTCAGCGATACCCCCACGGTGGAACGGGCTTACAAAAATGCCGTTGCAGCGGCCGGCAAAGATTGGTTTGCCCTCGATTCCTCCCGTCAGCAGCTCCTCATCCTCCGTGACCTGGGGTTCAGACGCGAGCAGGTTGAGAGGGCCATAAAGATCTTCATTCAGGCCCTGGATAGATTACGCCCGCCCGTCCGATACGGAAAGGTCTTTCTCTTCAGTGGGCATATGATCGACGCGCAGGGGCGGGCCGAACCGCGCTTCCCGCCTTGGAAAGAGGCCGCGGCTACGCAGGCTCTAGCTAGGGCACTGGACCAGCTTGGGGCTGCCCCCGGGGATTTGGCCCTCTGTGGAGGCGCCTGTGGCGGTGATCTCCTTTTTGCCGAGGCCTGCCTCAAGCGGGGACTGCAACTTGAGATTCGCATCCCTTTTCGGGAGCCGATGTTTCTGGAGGAATCCGTGAGCTTTGCCGGCAACGGGTGGGCGGACCGTTACCACGCGGTCAAGAACGACAGCCATACCACACTCCTGATCATGCCCGACGAACTGGGGGAATTGCCTGCCAAGACGAACGCCTACGAGCGAAACAACCTTTGGCAGTTGTATTCAGCCCTGTCTTGGGGGGCCGAAAGGGTTCGTTTTCTGTGCCTCTGGAACGGCAAAGGCGGCGATGGGCCAGGGGGCACCAAACATATGTATGACGAGGTTCTCAAGCGTTCAGGCCAGGTCTCTGTGATCGATACCAACACACTATAGGCGCACTCACACAAAGGAGGAAACCCATGTCACGTGTGGAGGACAGGATTAGGGGAACAGGACCAAAGAAAATCCTTTCCCTAGACGGAGGCGGCATCCGCGGGATGATGACCGTGGAGGTGCTTGCGGCTCTCGAGGACAGACTTCGTAAGGCCCTCGGGCGCGGATCCGATTTTGTATTGGCAGATTATTTCGACTTTGTCGCCGGGACCAGCACGGGGGCCATCATTGCTACTTGCGTCGCCCTGGGCATACCCACCTCGGATATCCGCGACTTTTACGTCACCAGCGGCGAGGCGATGTTCGATAAGGCCTTTGTCCTCAAACGGCTCCGTTACAAGTACGAGGACGAGAAGCTTGCCGGAAAGCTCCGGCAGATACTGGGCAAGGACCCTGCGGGCAAGGACATAGCCCTGGGAAGCGACAGGCTCCGAGCCGTGCTCATGATGGTAATGCGAAACGCCACGACGGATTCGCCCTGGCCTCTATCCAACAACCCGTGGGCCAAGTACAATGACCGGACCCGGTCGGACTGCAATCTTGACCTTCCCCTGTGGCAACTCGTCCGGGCCAGCACCGCTGCGCCTGTCTATTTCCCTCCTGAAGTGGTCACGATGGGTACCCATGAATTCATCTTCGTGGACGGTGGTATCACAACCTACAACAACCCGGCCTTTCAGGCCTTTCTGATGGCCACCCTCGAACCCTACCGAATGAACTGGCCAACGGGGGAGGATAAGCTGCTTGTCGTCTCCGTGGGGACCGGCACCAGCCCACAGGCAAACGAGAACCTCGACCCTTCCGACATGAACCTCCTTTATAACGCCGGATCCATTCCATCGGCACTGATGTTTGCGGCGCTGAATGAACAGGATCTACTCTGCCGGGCCTTCGGCAAGTGTCTGGTAGGTGATGCCCTCGATCGGGAGATCGGCGATTTGATCGGCGCAAAGGGACCGGTGTCGCCCCGGCTATTCACCTACCTGCGCTACAACGCAGAACTAACGCCCCAGGGGCTGGCCGCACTTGGCCTTTCCGATATCAAGCCCGAAAACGTGCAGAAGCTTGACTCGGTGAAATATATCGCCGACCTCCAGCGGATAGGACAGGCGGTGGTCCAGAAAAAGGTCAATCTTGACCACTTTGCGGGCTTCCTCAAGGGCTGAGGATTGTCAGGACTTAGGGCGCAGCGGTAAGGCATCGACCTAAAGGAAGCCGCAATACCCTGGAAAAGGGGAAGGAGGTAAAGAACATGCCCGAGACCGGTACCCCCATCGGACTCCGTATCCCCGGTACCCCGATCCCGGAATCCGTGCTGGAGGTTCCTGCTGATATGAGGGACCAGATCACCATTCGATCGGTCCAGGCCTTTCGGATCAGCGCTGCCCGGGCAGGTTCGGCCGAGACGCCGGTGATCGAGACACTCGCCGACGACATCGTTGAGGTGGAACTGGAAGATGGAGTCCGGTTCTGGACCACCCAGGAACGACTTTGGACCGAGGTCTTGGCCTTGGCTGGAACGCGTAGCGCGGACGGGGTGGTGGAACTGCCGGCCACCTTTGAACGCCGGAGCCCCACACGGGGCCTCGTCGGCAAAGTCGCCATCAAGGTCCTCAAGTTTTTCAGGGTCGACGTGGCAGAGACGGCGGCTCGTTTCATTGCCGGAAAGCTTGAGGAGTGCCTCCTGGGTAATGGTGAAGCCGGTCGGGGACCCGGCCTTTACCGGTTTCTGCCGGGGGATGAACTGAAGCTCATACCGGTTTCTGAGGCTGCACTCCCCCTCCCGGCCGATCGCCCGTCACTCCTTTTCCTCCACGGAACTGCCTCGTCCACAGCAGGAAGCTTCGGCAAACTCTGGACCGATAAGCGGCAACCCCAGCGGCACCAACTCCTGACCCCTTACGAGGGACGGATTTTCGGCCTGGAGCACGAGACCTTGACCAAGAGTCCTATCCACAACGCCATTGACGTTGCGGAGCGTCTTCCAGCGAAGGCCCGACTTCACCTGATATCACACTCGCGGGGCGGCATGGTAGGTGAACTCCTCTGCCGGGCCGGGATAATGGGGGGACGGGACCCCTTTGATGCCTCCGACCTCGGCTTCTTCAAGGAACGCGATCCGGACAAGGCGCGGGGAGATCTGGAACGCCTCAACGATCTTCTCAAGGAGAAGCAGTTTTGCATTGAGCGGTTTGTTCGGGTAGCCTGCCCTGCACGAGGGACGACCCTCGCATCGGAGCGTCTCGACATCTACCTGTCGGTCCTCTTAAACCTCTTGTCAAAGGCCACCTTTCTGGGCGGCGCACCGGCCGTCAAGATGGCTGTCGATATCTTCAGTGAGCTGATCATGGCCATAGCCAAGGAGAGATCGGACCCCTCGGTTCTTCCCGGGATCGAGGCCATGATCCCTTCCTCCCCTCTGGTGGCCCTCCTGAACCGAGCCAAGGATCCTGTCGCCGGAGAATTGCGGGTAATTGCCGGTGACATCGAGGGGGACAATGTTCTGAGCGTCCTGGGCACCCTTCTGACCGATCCCCTCTACCAGGATGACCACGACCTGGTGGTCAACACGGACGCCATGTTCGGCGGCGCCCAGCGGGCTGGAGGGGCAGGGTTTCTCTTCCGGCGTGGGGCTGATGTCAATCACTTCAGCTACTTCGAAAATACCGACAGCGCCGAGGGGCTTGCCCGGACACTCTCCCGGGCCGGCTCTGAAGGGGATGGATTCGAGTCTTTCTCTCTGCTCGGTAATGACAGTGGTATGCCGCCCTACGAGAAGAGGGGCGCGGCAGACCCCCTGCCCGTGGTCTTCGTGCTGCCGGGGATCATGGGGAGCCACCTTGCCGTCAACGAGAACCGGATCTGGCTCGATCCCTTCGATATCATGCGGGGGAAGTTTGAGCTTTTGGGCTATGGCATCCCGAACCTGGTGAAGGCCGATGCCCCCCTCTGGATGTTCTACGGGGACCTGATCAAGCACCTGGCCTGCACCCACCGCGTCGAACCCTTTCCCTTCGACTGGCGGCTCTCGGTCTTTGAGGAGGCCGAGCGTCTTGCCGGGGCTGTTACCAAGGTCCTCGACGATACGGAGAAGAGCAGACAGCCGGTAAGCATGGTGGCCCACTCCATGGGGGGACTCGTGGCCCGGGCCATGATCGCAGAACATCCGGAGGTGTGGAATCGGCTGAAGGAGCGCACGGGCGGGCGGCTCATCATGCTCGGCACACCCAGCAACGGCTCCCACGCGGTCACCCAGACGTTGACCGGCCGAGACAGTATGATCCGCAAGCTTGCCCTTCTGGACGTGACCCGGAAGCAGCAGGAACTCATCGGCATCGTGGCGCAATTCCCCGGCCTTCTGGAGATGCTCCCGGCCTCCGCCACGGTCAATTTCTTTGATGTCGAGGCTTGGGAGAATCTCGCAGCAGCTGACCCGGAGCGTGATACATGGCATGTCCCAGCGGCCGACGCACTCGCTTTGGCCCGGGCCAATCGGGAAAGACTGGCCCGCTCTCCCATCGACCCGGAGCGGATGCTTTACGTCGCAGGCCACGCCCCGGCCACGCCAGTGGACCTCGCCATCGAAGGGGAGGGGAAGACCAAACGGCTTGTTTTCCACGCTACCTCGAAAGGCGACGGCAGGGTTCCATGGGAGACAGGGATCCCTGAGGGCGTCAAGACGTGGTACCTCAAGGTTGCCCACGGTGACCTCGCCTCGGAAGAGAGCGGTTTTGACGCCATCACCGATCTCTTGCGCCGCGGCACCACAGACCGACTACCCACGGCTCCGCCGGAGGTCCGCGGGGTGCCTGAACGATTCGAGCTTCCGGTGGAGCGGGAGCCTCTTTACCCTGACTTTGCCGACCTGGCCCGGACCGCTGTGGGTTCGGGACGGAAAAAAAGGAAACGCCCTACAGAGCGAAAGATCCAGGTCAGTCTGCGTCATGGCAGCCTGGCCTTTGCCAGCCATCCGGTTTTGGTAGGTCACTACAAGGGCGATACGATTATCAGCGCCGAGGAATACCTGGACCGGACGCTCGACCACCGGCTCAGCACCAGACACCGGATGGGACTTTATCCCGGCGCTGACGACACGGCCGAGGTCTTCCTCAACAGGGAGTGGGAACAGTCACGGAAGGGCGATGGGAAGCCGCCGGGTGCCATTGTCATCGGCCTTGGCGACGTAGGGAGTCTCTCCCCCGGAGGACTCATGAGGGCCGTGTCCCGCGGGGTCCGCTCCTACTCCCTGTCCCGGAGAGAATGTCCTGAAGTCAAGATCGGAGGGGCCATCACTCCCGGTATCAGCGCCCTTCTGGTGGGAACCGGTGCCGGCGGTATTGCGGTGCAGGACGCGGTGAATGCCATCCTCCGCGGTATTATCGACGCCAATAATCTCGTGGACGAACCAGACCGCCTTGAAGAAGTGGAGTTTATAGAACTGTACGAAGACCGGGCCATCCAGATGGCGAGGATCCTCGGACGACTGCGCAACGATTCCGAAATATCCAGGGTCTTCGCCATCGACGCGGAGCCGGTGATCGTACCCCTCGAAGGGGGTATGCGCCGGGCCAGCTTCTTCGAGCAGGACCAGTGGTGGCAGCGGCTCCAGATCACGGAGGACAAAGAGGGGCGACTCTCCTTCAACCTTCTCACCGACAGGGCCCGGGCCGAGGCGTATCTGCGCCAGTCCCAGCGGACCCTGGCGGACAAATTCATAGAGGACATGTCGACCAGTATTTCCACCAACGAAGACGCGCCCGTGACCCTCTTCGAGATGCTGGTCCCCCATGAGCTGAAGGAGTACGCCCCCGAGCGCAGGGATATGGTACTGGTCTTGAACGAGGTGGCGGCCCGCTATCCCTGGGAGATGATGCAGGAACGGCGGCGTGCCGATGACGTCGGGCAGGGCCAGAAACCCCTGGCCGTTCAGGCCGGCCTGGTGCGCCAGCTCATGGTCGAAGAGTTCCGCGACAGGGTGGTGATGGCGCGGGGCAGGAAGGCTCTTGTTGTGGGCAATCCTCACAGCGGCTTTGCCGATCTCCCCGGGGCGGCAAAGGAGGCCCGGGAGGTGGTCGGAGCATTGAAGAACGCTAACTATGACCCCGTTTTCTTGATCGGTGACGGTGCAAAAGGGACGGCGATCCTCACGGAGCTTTTCGCCAGGGACTACCAGATCGTTCATCTTGCCGGGCACGGTGTGTTCGAGTATCGGCCTCAGGTGCCGTGCGATTCGTGCAAGCAGCCGACCCAGGGCAACCCGATCACCGGCATGGTCATCGGGGAAAATCAATTTCTGACCGCTGCCCAGATTGGACAGATGCGGTCGGTGCCGCAACTGGTCTTTGTGAACTGCTGTTACCTCGGCAATATCAGCGACAGGCACGCCTCCCTTGCCGCCAATGTGGCGTCCGAACTGATCAAGATAGGGGTTCGCGGGGTTGTGGCCGCCGGCTGGGCCGTACAGGACGATGCCGCTGCCCTTTTCGCCGCTGTCTTTTACGGGGGGATGCTTTCAGGATCAACCTTCGGTAACGCAGTTCGTGAGGCCCGCTCAGCAGTCTACGGTCAGTTCAGCGAATACAACACCTGGGGCGCTTACCAGTGCTACGGGGACCCTGACCTCACCCTAGTCAAAGGGGATGTTGAGCGACCGAGAAGGTATAGCTCCATCTCCTACGCTGCCCTTTCAGAGGCCATCGTGGATCTCGAAAATGTGGTGGCTTCGGCAAAGACCACCAGAAGGCAAGCCATTGGCGAGCATCTGGCGAAGATCAGGGGGATAGAACAGAGGGTTCCGTCTCCCTGGCTTGCCTCCGGTGCCCTTCAGGCAGCGATGGGGCAGGCCTACGGAGAGATCGGACGGTTCGCTGAGGCGGTCGAACACTACCGGAGGGCCATCGGGGACGAGAAGGGGCTGGCCACAATCAAAGCAGCGGAACAGCTCTGGAACCTTCAGTCCCGTTGGGCCCAGGAACTGGCCGACACCGAGCGGGGGCGGGCCAGACAGCTCATAACCGAGGCCGAGCAGGGACTTGTGGACCTGAATCGGGCCTTGGGTGAGACCGGGGAGCGGCTTTCGCTTCTGGGAAGCCTTGCCAAGCGGAGAATGATGATCTCCTTGGAAATCTCGGAAAAACGGGCTGCCCTTAACGCTATGGTCAGGTATTACCGACGGGCCTACGAGCTGGGAGTGGAGCGGGGCAAACCGGATTACTACCCCTTCGTGAACTACTTGACGGGCCAGACCCTGGCCTATCTACTGGAGGAAAAGGGCGAACTCCCTGCTCACTTCTGTGATTCCCTAGACGAAGCGACGGCCCTTGCAGAGGATCAACACCGGAGAAGTCCCGATTTCTGGAATACGGTCACCCCGGTGGACTGCATGCTCCTCAGACACCTGGCTGCCGGGGACCTCCCGGATTACACCACCGAGATCATCAGGGGATACGGACGGGCGAAGAATCTCGGATCGCCACGGGAGTTTCAGTCAGTGCTCGATCAACTCGACTTCCTGAAGCAGGTAATCGGAACAGCGCCGGAGAAGGACCTGCAGCATGCACTCGTCCAGGCCCTGGAGAGGGCGAGAGAAGGGTCGGAATCGGGTGATGGCGCGAGTGAAGAGGAGGGGCAGTCGTCAAACCTCCGCGGGCCACCATCGGATGAGAGAGAAGAGACGGGTAGGCTGCAACGTGCCATCCCTCCTGAAGGTCTCTCGCGAGGTGAGCCGTCTCCGGAGGCGGCCCCTCAGATGCCCGGTGCAGTTCCGGAGGCGGCAGCTAAGATGTCGGATACGCCCCCTGAAAGGGCCGAGGAACTACAGCCGGTCCAGCTCGGGGCATCGGCTCCACCGCAGGCGAAGCCAGGGGCTGAGTTTACTGCCCGCTTTGCGGCCTACGAAAAGGCCCTGGAGCAGGAGGTGCGGAACCTCCTGAAGAAGATGTCTCCCTCGGCTCAGCCGATCCTCGGCATCGCGGAGTGTTGCTGGAAAAGGGGTGCCCTCGTCACGGTGAAACTCTCAGGACGGGGATTGACCGTCGATCCTCCGGAGCAGCAATTTGTCTGGCAAGGAGGGTGGTCCCTTTTGGACTTTGATGTGGCGGTGACGAACGATGCTGAGGAAGGGACCATCCCCCTCAAGTTCGACGTTGCCATTGAAGGGATCGTCGTCGCCCGCCTGCGGCTGGATCTCGAGATCACCGCCGAGCCGAAGAAAACGTCGGTATCCACGGTCACGGTTGAGCCCGCCAGAACTGCCTTTGCCTCCTATTCATCGAAGGACCGACTGAGGGTCCTCGACCGGGTGGATGCCATACAGATCAGTGCGGGCATCGACGTCTTCCAGGACTGCCTGGACCTGAACCCGGGAGAGGAGTTTAAACCGCGGCTGGACAACGAGATCAGGGAACGGGACCTCTTTCTTCTCTTCTGGTCGAAAAACGCCAGCGAATCCAGATGGGTCAACTGGGAGCTGGAGACCGCTCTCAAAGAGAAAGGGGAGCAGGCCCTACAGCTTCACCCTCTTGACCCGGGGGTTAAACCTCCGCGCGGCCTTGAAAAATTGAATATTGGCAGCGTAGCCATGTGGGTCCGCAAAGGGTACGAGGCAGTAATGGTAGAGCGGAAGAGCTGAAAAGGAATCAATTTT
>DCUF01000076.1 GCA_002328485.1 Deltaproteobacteria bacterium UBA2221 | reverse complement strand
CAGAATATAGACGCAAGCGACTACGCCAAATATGCCGAGGGGTAATGCCCCTCCCGGGAAGACTCTTAAAGGATATCTCGAATGAGCTCGGCGTAACCGTGAATGACGCGCTCGGGATTGGCGGCCAGGATCTCCTCCTTCGGATTCTCACCCTCAGCAATGATGATCACCCGTAATCCCGCGTTTCTCGCGGCATTGACATCGTCGAGGCTATCGCCCACAAAGACCGCCTTTTCCTTCTCAACCCCCAGGGTGCCCAGGGCGAAGTTTATCCCCTCAGGGTTGGGTTTCGGATGGTTCACCGCATTGCGATTGACGGTAACCTCGAAGTGGTCCTCGAGGCCAAGTTTGGAGAGGGCGGGAGAGAGGATCTTGTGCCCGATGTTGCTGACGAGGGCGCGACGCACGCCCCGCACGTTGACCTCACGGAGGAAATCCTTCACATCAGGCCGGAGTGTCCAGCGGGTGAGGGCGTCCTCATCGAACCGGTCATAGACGGAACCGATCCGTTCCCTGACCGCCTCTGGGTGCAACCCGATCTCGGCGGCAACCCCCATTGCTTCGGGGATGAGGGTGGAGTATTTGCGGCTCTGAATCTTGTCTTCCGGGAAACCAAGGTCACCGAGCATCGCCAGGGTTTCGGCCACAGCTTCGGCAAGCTTCCACTGGAAATCGACCAGTGTGCCTTCGAAATCAAAGAGTATCGCCTCTACGTCACCAACCATGGGGATATTCATGACCACCTCGCCCTCGTGTATGATCACTACATAGTACAGATATTTCCAGAAAAGATCAAAGTGCTGGTCATGGACCGAGTCTTCCTGGATACGACTTGCGACCTTCCTGAAAATACTTGACAATTGTGCCCCTCTACCCTTCAACTAACGGGCACGCACGAAAGCGCTGAACCAACAGGGAAGAAGGGTAAACGGAGAAACGAAGATGCTGGACGAAGGCCATGTTGATAAGGTTTCGGAGAAACTGGGGATCAAGGCCCATCAGATAAGGGCGGCTGCCGATCTTCTGGATGGCGGCGCCACCATCCCTTTTATAGCCCGCTACCGAAAGGAGGCCACAGGATCGTTGGACGAGGTGGTTATCACCACCATCCGCGATAGCCTTGAGGCGTTGAGAGAGTTGGATAAGCGGAGAGGGGCCATCCTGAAGACCCTCGAGGAGTCGGGGAGGCTCACCGGGGAGTTGAAGGAGAAGATACTGGCCGCAGAAGGCCTGTCGGTCCTTGAAGACATCTATTTGCCATACCGCCCTAAGCGGCGGACAAGGGCCTCCGTAGCCCGTGAAAAAGGTCTTGAGCCGCTGGCGCGGGCGATCTTCGATCAGGATCTGCCGGATATGCGAGTCAAGGCGGCTGAGTTTGTGGACGCTGACAAAGGCGTGGAGTCGGTCGAGGATGCCCTTGCCGGGGCTCGCGACATCATTGCAGAATGGATCAGCGAAGACGAGAAGGCCCGAGCGGCCATGCGCCATCTGTTCTTCACGAAAGGAATGTTACGGTCCAAGGTGGGCAGCGGAAAAGAGGAGGAGGGGACAAAGTTCAAGGACTATTTCGATTGGGAAGAACCCCTGGCAAAAGCGCCTTCTCACCGGATTCTGGCCATGCGTCGTGGTGAAAACGAGGAAGTGCTGATCTTACGGATGACGCCTCCCGAGGAGGATGCAGTGGCGCTCCTGGAGGGGATGTTTGTGAAAGGTCGGGGGGAGGCCGCCGAACAGGTGAGGATGGCCGTCGTGGACGGCTACAAACGCCTGCTTTCCTTTTCCATGGAGACCGAGATTCGTCTAGAAACCAAGAAACGGGCTGATGAAGAAGCGATCAGGGTATTTCAGCAGAATCTGAGGCAGCTTCTTCTGGCCCCGCCGCTGGGCCAGAAGACGGTCCTGGCCATTGACCCAGGGTTTCGTACGGGCTGCAAGGTCGTTTGCCTTGACGGTCAGGGCAAGCTGTTCCATACGGAAACCATCTTCCCTCACCAAGGCCCTGAAAGGGCAGCCGCAGCGGAAGAGACGGTTAAGAAGCTCTGCGAGAGGTTCGGCGTCCAGGCCATCGCCATCGGTAATGGGACAGCCGGAAGGGAAACGGAGGCTTTCATAGGGAAATTGGGGCTTTCTCGCGAGATTCAGGTGGTGATGGTCAATGAGAGCGGCGCTTCGGTCTACTCAGCGTCGGAGGTGGCCCGCGAGGAATTTCCCGATCAGGATGTGACCGTGAGAGGCGCTGTCTCTATCGGGCGCCGTCTGATCGATCCCCTGGCTGAGCTGGTGAAGATTGATCCGAAATCGATAGGGGTTGGGCAATACCAGCATGATGTGGACCAAAGGATGTTGAAGCGGAGCCTGGACGATGTGGTGGAAAGCTGCGTCAACCGCGTAGGCGTTGAAGTGAACACGGCAAGCAAGGAACTACTTACCTATGTATCGGGTCTGGGCCCTCAACTGGCCGGGAATATCGTGAAGCATCGAAATGAGAACGGCGCTTTTGCAGGCCGGGAGGGGTTGAAACGGGTAGCCAAACTAGGCCCTCGCGCCTTCGAGCAGGCTGCTGGGTTCTTAAGAATCAGGGGCGCCAAGAATCCCCTGGACGCAACGGCGGTCCACCCGGAACGATACCAGGTCGTGGAGAGGATGGCATCCGACCTCGATGCCTCTGCGGAGGACCTCATACGTGATGCGGGCCTGAGGGCCAGGATCGATATCAAGCGGTACGTCTCAGACTCGATCGGCCTTCCGACGCTCCAGGATATTCTGGCGGAACTTGAAAAACCGGGCAGGGATCCCCGGGAAGGGTTTGAGGCCGTTGTCTTTGCGGAAGGGATCGATAAGATAGAGGATCTGAGAGCCGGTATGGAACTCCCCGGCGTGGTGACCAATATCACGGGGTTCGGGGCATTTGTAGACATTGGGGTGCACCAGGACGGTCTTGTCCACATAAGCGAGCTGGCAGACCGTTTTGTAAGAGACCCGGCTGAGGTGGTCAAGGTACATCAAAAGGTGACCGTGACGGTCTTGGATATCGATGTGAAAAGGAAAAGGATTTCCCTTTCCATGAGGAGAAAGCCAAGAAACCTTGGATAAAACCTTTCTGACAAGCCGTGCTCGCGAAGGGGTTATGCCCGATCTATGGGTGTAGCGCGGCCCCGAGAGCGGCTCGCAGTTCCTTGAGGTAGTCACACCACGCATCCATCCCCTGGTCTTTCTTGGCGGATACCTCGAAGACCCGGGCCCGCGGATTGACGCGGGTGATATTGAGGAGAGCGGTCTCGCGGTCGAACTCGGCCGCCACAGCCAGATCACTCTTACTGATGATGACCACATCGGCGGAATGGAAGAGGGGCGGATACTTGAGCGGTTTGTCCTCGCCTTCCGTGACGGACAGGATGGCGATACGCACACCCTCTCCCAGGTCAAAGGAAGAGGGACAGACCAGATTGCCCACATTCTCTATGAACAGCATGTCCAGTTCTCGGGCGTTGAGATTCCCCATAGCCCGGGCGATCATCTCCGCATCCAAATGACATAAGGTGCCGGTCGTTATCTGTACCACGTTGGCGCCGGAGGCGCGTAGACGTCTCGCGTCGTTGTCTGTCTCCAGATCGCCCACAATGACCCCGATTCGATCGGGTTGACCAAGCTTTTCGATGGTTTTTTGGACGAGGGTTGTCTTGCCTGAGCCGGGCGACGAGAGGACGTTCAACACCAAAAGGCCGAGGGCGCTGAAAAAACCTCTATTCCGTTCAGCAAGACGGTCATTGGCCGCGAACACGGACTGGTGAAGCTGGATGGTCTGGCGTGGGGTTTCATCCTCATGGTCGTGCCCATGGGGATGCTCGTGAGTATGGGTGTGCGGATGGTCGTGATCATGCACATGGGGATGTTCGTGGGTATGATCCCCGTGAGTATGCTCATGGACGTGTTCATGGTGGAGATTCCCGGAGGGTTTCGGTTCGACGATAAGCGGCGATACAACGTCCGCAGCCGGTTTCCCGTCAATCCTTGTCGGTCCCGGTAGACCGCACCCACATTCCTCACACATAATCTATCCCCTTCTTTTCTTTACTAAATCAATCAATACTGTACTGCGGTCCCTGAAAAAAGTAAAGGTCACGATCAAGGGTCACCAGGGCAAACGCATTTGGACTCT
>DCUF01000044.1 GCA_002328485.1 Deltaproteobacteria bacterium UBA2221 | reverse complement strand
GAGGATTCGAACCTCCGAATCCGGGCTCCAAAGGCCCGTGTCTTACCGCTTGACGACACCCCAATCTTACATTCGCTTACGCGACCGTTTTCATTTCCCTCTCGTAGGCCTCAAGTATTCTGCTCTCAATTCTGGTGCGGGTTTCCGGGTCGAGGGGGTGAACCGTATCTCTGAAGCTGCCATCCTTCATCTTCTTGCTTGGCATAGCGACAAAAAGCTTGTTCTCCCCATCTATCACCTTGAGGTCTCTCACAATAAAGCATTCGTCAAGGACTATAGAAGCATATGCCTTCACCTTCTGATCTCTAACGGGGTAGATCTTGACTCCGGTAATCTCCATCCTTCCCTTCCTCCTCTAAGCTATGTGCTATGAAGACACTTCCTAAATCCCTTACTTTTTGTAAGGCCTCTCTCGCACCTCCCTCATTTTCGAAAACACCAAACACAGACGAGCCGCTGCCGCTCATTAGTGACCCGAGGGCACCAGCTTGAAGCAATCTTTCTTTGATAGATTTTATACCAGGACATTGACGGAAGGCGACCTGCTCAAGGTCGTTCTCCAACAAATCGGCAATGTCGGAAACGGAACTAAATGTATCGGACAGATTAATATCATTTTCACTTCTTGTCAATACGATTTTTAGGCCTTCGTAGACCTCCTTCGTATGCAAAACGAAGCGTGGATAGACGATAACATACCATAAAAACGGCACTTGCGCAGGAGTTATTCTATCTCCTATTCCCCTCATAATGCATGTTTTCCCATACAAAAAAAGTGGGACGTCGGCACCCACGAGCTTCCCCAAAGCAACGAGATCCTCAATGGAAGTCTGTAGCCCCCACAGGCGTGACATCTCCCTGATGACAACCGCGGCGTTGCTGCTTGGACCCCCCAGGCCGGCACCGATGGGGATCCTCTTTTCTACCATAACCCGCACACCTCGTTTGACACCGTATCGTTCCTTCAGGGCCATGATCGCCCGGTAGATGGTGTTGGCCGGCCCTTGGGGCAAAAGTTTGCAGTCGTCCTCAGTAATCACCCTACCGGCGAGATCTTCTTCCACATGAAGGACATCGTAGAGAGAAATGGGATCAACGAGGCTAACCAGGTTATGGTATCCGTCAGGCCGCCTCGAGACCACCTTAAGGAAAAGATTAACTTTTGCGGGAGAGAGAAACGTATGTTCCATAAGAACCTCGGCTATCGGCGGTCAGCCTTCAGCTAGAAATCAATACTTGCGAGAAAATTGTAGATCGCCGTGCACTTATCATCGAACTTATAGCCGTACTTTATCGACTGTTCTAAGCTGACTGCTGATAGCCGATTGCTGATAGCTGTTGTTCAAAATACCCCCTCCACCTGAAAGTTATCGATACTCAGGGAGGAGTTTGCAGAGATGTTTATCTTCGTTTCAAAGGTGGTCTCCAGATACTCCACGGAGCCCTTCTCTTCCTCGAACAAGAGTCTCGCAACCTCCGGCGCAAGATATACATTAAAGGTCTTCCCCTCGCCTCTCAAGCACGACGCCCTGAGCTCCCTCAGCACCTCGTAACACACCGTATATCTGGATTTCACATAACCGGTGCCTTCGCAGTGGGGGCATGATTCCATAAGGGTCATCACGATATTTTCTCTTGTTCTTTTCCTCGTGAGCTGCACGAGCCCCAGTTCGCTTATGGGGTAGACGAAGGTCTTGATGCGGTCCTTCTTCATGGCCTCCAGCAACTCCTGGAATACTATCTCCCGAGACTCTCGTCGCTCCATGTCGATAAAATCCACGATGATGATCCCGCCAATATTGCGGAGCCGCATCTGATAGGCGATCTCCTTGACCGCCTCCAGGTTTGTTTTCAGTATGGTGTCTTCAAGACCCCTTCTGCCCAGATATTTTCCTGTATTCACGTCGATAACCGTCAAGGCTTCCGTATAGTCGAATACGATGTAGCCTCCTGATTTCAACCAGACCTTTTTATGTGACAGTTTCGCTATCTCCAACTCAAGTCGATAAAACTCGAAGATGTCCTCTTTTTCATCAAAATGAATCAGCTCACAGCGCTCTTCGGGGAGGTATTCCTTGATGAACTCTTCGATTCTTTTGAACACAAAGATGTCATCGACAATGATGCGTTTCAGGCTGTGGGAATGAAGGTCTCTTATGGCTCTAAAGATAAGCCCTAAGTCCTGATGGAGTATCGAGGGTGCCCGCGCTTTTTTTGTCTTCTCCTGGATACTCTCCCACATTCTTCTGAGGAAATTGAGATCAGCGAGGAGTTCCTCCTCCGATTTTCCCTCGCAGGCGGTCCTCCCGATAAGACCAAACCCCTTGGGGCATACCTTTTTCAGGAGCGCAGCAAGGCGCTTTCGCTCTTCGTCGTCCTCAATGCGCCTGGACACTCCTATGTGCTGGCTTCCCGGCATCAAAACCAACAGTCTTCCGGGAAGGGTGATCTTGGATGTTACCCGGGTGCCCTTCTGCCCGATGGGCTCTCTGGAAACCTGTACGATGAGCTCCTGCCCCTCCTCAAGGACGCCCTCTATCCTCTCGTTACCCTCGATGGGGGTTGCCACGTCCTCGAACTCTTCATACATCATGCCCTCGACAATGATGTCGGCCACGTAGAGGAAGGCCGACTTTTCGAGTCCGATATCGACGAAGGCCGCGTCCATCCCGGGCACGATCCGTACTACCTTCCCTTTGTATATATTGCCGACAATGCTCCTGTCGTTCTTTCGCTCTATGAAGAACTCGACCAGAGAGCCATTTTCAAGAAATGCGGTCCTCGTTTCGTTGAACGTCACGTTGATTACGAGTTCTGATGCCATCGATTCTCCTATTATCAACCTTTATGATCCGTTCGAAACTGCCCGTCACCCACAGTTCCTTGACATTCGCACCGCTCCAAAGATAAAAGGCCCTCTTGTCCCTGTTGTTCCTCCACAGGTCCGCCCCTTCCGGCCGAAATTCCCCGCCTACGAGGATGTATTGGAAGGTTAGATTCATCCCCCGCATCGAAATCGGTCTCAGTTCCAAGGCCCTCATGCCGCCCGGAAGGGACCGAGTGATACGTCTTAACATGTCGTGAGGATCTTGGATAGGCTCAGCCTCCACCTCCAGGAGCTCGCAGGTGCTTTCGATCCCCACCGGCAGGGCCGGCGAAAGGGCCATACGGGGCTTGGGGTGGTATCGGCCATGCATCTTCAAACGCATCCCGGCCGCTTTCAGCGCCCTTACGAGAAGGCTCATGGCATCGAGGTGCCCGATATATCGAGCGTCGCCAAATTTGGCATAACGGAGCGTATAGGTTTCATACCCGTCGCCGCTCGGTCCTCCTCGAGTTGCCGCAGAAAGGTTGGCCGGCCCACTCACCGAGCCTTGGCACACATCCGGGGCCGCCCGACACGCCAGGCCACATGCCGCGCATCCCCGGTGGCAGTCAATGGTAAGCTCTCCCCTCTCCGCCCTTTCCATTTCCATCCTCAGAAATGTGTGGTCAATGCCGGTATCGATGAATTTCCAGGGAAGGCTTGTATTCTCGCTTCGCGCCGAAAGAAACTCCCCGAATCCGAGGTCGTTCTTGTGGAACCATTCGCGATAGGGCGCAATGCTGAACTTCTCGCTCCATGCCTCAAGTCGAACGCCCTTCTCATGAAGATGTTCAAACAGAGGATGTAGCCTGTGATCACCCCGCGCTATCAACGCCTCTACGAGGCTCGTCTCAATATCCCTGATCTTGACTTTGACCCTCTTATTGGGCAGGCTCTTCTTGATAACATCGATTTTCGACCTCAAGACAGCCTCATCCTCCACCCCCAATCGTTCAAACGGGGTATGGGGTTTGGGCGTGAAGGGCGAGACAGACAGATTAACCTCGATGCCGGCCTTGAGACAGGGGTCTGTAATCTGTCGAACGCTCCGCAAGTCTTCTTCAGTCTCCCACGGGAATCCGACCATGAGGTACAACTTTAGGTTCCTCCAGCCGCAGGCCCTCAGGAGCGGGAGCTGCCGCAGCAAGGTCTCTACATCGATATCCTTATTGAGGCGCTTCCTCAGGTCATGGCTGGCAGCCTCAACGGCAAAGGTAAAGCCGCCCCTCGCCCCTTCCCCCAGCATTCTAATCTCTTC
>DCUF01000047.1 GCA_002328485.1 Deltaproteobacteria bacterium UBA2221 | reverse complement strand
TCCCCGTCCGCCGCATGGTCGACAGCGAATCCTGCCTCCTTCAGACCCTTCACCACAAAGGACGCGATAACGTTGTCGTCTTCAATCAGCAGGGCTCTCATGACGTTTTCTGCCCGCCGTCCGTTTTGAGGTCGAGGGGTTGCACAAGGACCTTGTCGATGCGGTGCCCATCCATGGCCACCACCTCAAACCGCCATCCTTCCCATTCAAAATAAGATCCGGCTAATGGCATCTGCCCGAACTGGAGCAACATGAAGCCTCCAACAGTGTGATAACGATCATTCTCCTCCTCGGACAGGACATCGATGCCCGTCATGTCCCTGAATTTCTCGACAGGAAGAAGGGCATTCACGAGCCACGAGCCGTCCTCACGATGTACGACATCCGGGTCAGTCCCTTCTTCGACGGAAGGTAGGTCCCCCACGGTCGCCTCAAGCAGATCGTGAAGTGTAACGACTCCTTGTATATGCCCGTATTCATCGACAATCAAGGCTACATGGCTCCCGGACTGCCTGAAATGTTCCAAGAGATTGGGTGCGTTTAAACCTTCCGGAACGAAAAGGGGAGGGACGAGGAGAGAAGACAGGTCAATCGCCTGGCCGGCCACAAGTTTTGCACAGAGGCTCTTTATGGAAACGATTCCGAGCACATTGTCGGGATCGCCTCTGTAGACCGGGAATTGAGAATGACCGCTTGCCAGAATCGTATCCCAATTTTCCTGACGGTCCGCTTCGATATCGAGGGCAATAATGTCCGGGCGTGGTGTCATTATATCCGTCACTTCCATCGATCTAAAACGGAACAGATTACGCATCATACCCGCCTCGTTAGCACAAATCTGTCCTGTCTGCTCGCCAACCCGAGCCATGGCAATAAGCTCGTCCCTGCTGAAAACGTGCAGATTTTTCCCATGCGAGACAAACGTGGTCAGTTTCCCGGATATCCATACGATGGGATAAAGAATCACGATTAAGCTACGCACAAAGAGCGCAGTGGGTCCTACAAGCTTTGACCAATAAACGGCACCGATCGTTTTAGGAAGAATTTCAGATAGGAAGAGAATCATCAGTGTCATAACTGCCGAGAACAAACCAAACCATGCGCTTCCAAATACAACGGCCGCCTGAGCCCCGGCACCTATAGCGCCGACCGTATGCGCCATGGTGTTCAGCGTAAGGATGGCAGCAAGCGATTGCTCCACGTCATCCTGTTTAAGCCGCTTCAGAAGCGCCGCACGGGTCGGTTGTTTCTCTTTTTGCCCCTCGATATACGAAGGCGTAATACTCAAAAGGACGGCTTCCGCCACTGAGCAGAGAAAAGAAAAGAACAATGCCAACAACACATAGCTTATTAGCAACAAGATAGCAGCGTTCACATCAATGCCGTTGGTGACTGGATCGGCTGCAGTGGCGGCATGTATCCGGACAGCCATCACCAATGGCAACACAACAAGTGAAACCGCCTTAAACCTCTTCATCGGGAACCTTTAGTGAATTCTAAAATGTAACGTTTCCGGCTTTCAAGATTTTGCCAACTCCCTGTGGGTAGGCATAACCGGCGGAAAAAGGCTCGACCTGAGACCACGTAAGATGTCAAGGGTCCTTCGAGTGCTTTTGCTGGAATGCCCCAAGAAAGATGGCGCCTGTTTGGTAGAAGAGAGAAATCTCTTCGGCTCTTTGAACACGAAAAGGGCATCCCCGGCCCCCGTATCGCTGTTCTCAGCCGGCTCATGGAGCCTGGTTTTCCGCGATGACATCAAGGCCATATCGGTCGTGGCAAAGATGCCGTTGACCACTATGAGCATGACAATAATGATTATCTCCATGTGAAATGGGGGGAGGGGTCCGATATGGTTGAAGAGTAACAATGGCCATCAGTATATCAGAAAATAATAATCCCTTCCAGTTCTTAGCCCCCATTTTTATTGAGTTTTGTTCGCAGAGCGCTTGAGGGCCGGTCGCTTTTTCCTTGACATGAGTGACTGCTTCCCGCTATTCATGACGCATGAGATTGATACAAAGGCCTCTGTTGAGAACACTGACTTTTGCTCTCCTGTGCACTGCAAGCGTGTTGGTTGGTCCTTTTAAGGTTGGCGGCCAGATATTACCCGATCGGCTTCAAAAAGCCAATGCTGGCGCGACGGCTGGAATTCCCGGCAGCCCCGATGGGGTCAGACAGATGGATGAGGCCTCCGGATCGGAAAGAAGGGCTCAGGTTCGACCGCCTCACGGGGAGGAGGAAGAGACCACAAAGCAGAAGCTGCACTCGATAGTTCGGCAGATCCAGGCCGATCCGACTGGAGAAGAGGAAGAACCTCTCATCGTTCCGGACGCCCTTCAGCCCAATATCGGCATCCCTCTTGTCTTCAATGACGCCGTCGATCATTACATTCGCTACTTTACGACGACCAAGAAAGATCTCTTCAAAAGATGGCTGAAAAGGAAGAGGCGTTATGCGCCGCTCGTAAGACAGATCCTGAAGGAACACAACCTGCCGGAGGATCTGGTTTATCTGGCGATGATAGAAAGCGGTTTTAATCTGCTCGCATACTCTCCGATGAAAGCGGCGGGCCCTTGGCAGTTCATTCCGGAAACGGGCAGAAGGTACGGCCTAACCGTAAACCACTGGATAGACGAGCGCCGGGACATACGAAAATCAACGATAGCCGCGGCACGATACCTCCAGGATTTGTTCGGTCAGTTCGGCTGCTGGTACCTGGCGGCTGCCGGCTACAATGCCGGAGAAAACAGGATAGACAGACTGATCAAAAAATACGACACGAAGGACTTCTGGGAGCTTCGTGCCTACAACACACTTCCCCGGGAGACCAGAGAATACGTCCCACAGCTCATCGCGGCCGCCATTATCGCAAAGGACCCCGCAAAATACGGGCTTGGTGACATAGAGCACGTGCCCCCCTTCGAGTTTGTGACAGAGAAAGTTCCCGGTGGCGTGCCACTCGAGATCGTCGCCAAAGCGGCGTCAATCGATCTCCCCTCAGTGAAGACGCTTAATCCGGAAATACGAAGAGGCATTACCCCTCCGGGCAAAGACTGCCGGATCAAACTGCCCGCCGACACGGACGGTTCTATTTTTCAAAGGTCTCTCTTGTCTCTCCTTGAACAAGAAAGAAAAGTTGTTGGGGTCATTCAGTACACGGTCAAGGGACAGGACAATGTATCGAGAATTGCCAGAACGTATCGTGTAAGCAGGGAGGATCTTGTTCTAGTCAACGGCAGTCCGCTCAGTTTGAAGAAAGGTCTTCCTGTTTATATACCCAAGTTCGAGGGTGCTGAACAGGAAGAAGAACCTGCCCCCGCTAAAACGGCTGACTTCAAGAAAGACCGGTCAGGCAAGGCGCCTCATATGCGAGCGAACAGCCCGAAGTCCCCGTATCACGTGGTCCGGAAGGGCGAAACCCTTTCATCCATAGCGAGAAAACACGGCATGGAATTGGCGGCCCTCAAACGCATCAACCGACTGAAGACCAGTCATGTCCAAAGAGGGATGCGGCTGTCCATTCTAGAGACCTCCGCTTCCTCTCCGCCCATCGATAAAAAGAACGCAAAAGCGGTGGGAAATTCCCGTCCGAAGGCTAAGGAAGCCACTGCAAGCTATACCAAGAAGCCTTCACAAAAAGCAGTGAAGAGGTACCATACGGTCCGGAAGGGCGAAACCCTTTCCGGCATTGCCGCAAAATACGGAAAAAACATTGAATCCCTCAGGGAGATCAACGGACTGAGGGGTAACCGGGTTCAGCAGGGCATGAGATTGAGGATTTCGTTTAGGGAAATCGGCGAAGTTCACTCATCCGCCTCATAAACAGGGCAACCACCCCTCTCGTCCATCATCAATCACGCTCATCCCTCGAACGGTCAGGGTTGGGGTGTGACCTGCCCTACCGATTATCATCCAGCCCTCGCACCCCGGGCGACGGGAGTAATTGAGAAGCGCAGATATTCTTGCCCTGGGGAAGGGCGGACGGTTCGACTGATCCAAAATGAGGCCGTCCAAGCGTCGCCAGAACCGGCGCTTCCGGGCCTATCAGGGGGAAATCGGGCGGTACGGAGCGCACAGCCAGCCTTACGTGTGGTTTTTTCATAATGTAACGGGATTTTCTTCTAAGAACTGCCAAAAATTGATTGACTAGAGCACTTGCCGCAGTTATCATTGCAGATAATATCTCTTACTGATCCTCTTGCGGATGTGATCTGGAATAAGAGAAAATCAGTAAGACAACTTAATTCTAAAGGAGGATGTGAAGATGAAGATGAAGTCGTTGGCAATGTTGTTTCTGGTCGTGACCCTTGGCATATCTCTTTCGGCCTGCACGTGCGCCAAGCCGATCCCACCTGAGCCGTGTCCTACACCTGCACCGTGTCCACCGGCCCCGGAATGCAAACCGTGTCCACCGGCCCCGGAATGCCAGCCGTGTCCAGAATGTCCAGCACCAGCACCAGCACCAGCACCAGCACCAGCACCAGCACCTGAGAAGAAGGTGAAGGGCTAGTCTATGCTCCCTGAAGTAGTCGTAGATGTAGCAGCCGCGATAATCTGTTTCGCCTCTGCATGCCATCCGGTGCTGGTGGGTAAGGATACTCCCCGCGGGGAGTTCCAACTCACCCACTACACGACGAAGGCCCGAATTTACGGAGGGGACTTTCTCTCCTTCAAGGAGACACGTGACTCTCTCTATACTATTCATCGGGTGGTCAACGTACCCGGTCAGGAGAGGCGTGCCCGGCTTAAAAGCCCGGATGCAAACCGTCGTAATTCAATTACCCATGGGTGTATCAACGTCGATCCAGCCGTATATGACGAGCTTGTGAAGTGCTGTTACAATGCAAAGCTCGTCGTCAAATGAATCTAATGTGAAACGGTTGAAAGGCCATAAAGGCGATCGTAGGCCTTTATGGCCTTTCTTCTAACACGACATCTTGACCATCGAGAGGAGAAATACATGAACAAGTACGGTGCAGAGTTCTTGGGAACCTTCTGGCTGGTTCTTGGCGGCTGCGGCAGCGCTGTGTTGGCCGCCGCGTTTCCTCAAGTGGGTATTGGTCTGCTTGGCGTTTCGCTGGCCTTCGGTCTCACCGTACTTACCATGGCCTTTGCCATAGGACATATCTCGGGCTGTCATCTCAATCCAGCGGTCTCGGTAGGTCTTTGGGCAGGTGGCCGTTTTCCCGGAAGCCAGGTTCTTCCGTATATCGTTGCTCAGGTCATTGGGGCAATCGTAGCGGGTGGGGTCCTCTATCTCATCGCAAGCGGCAAGACGGGCTTCGATACATCCGCGGGTTTTGCCTCAAATGGTTATGGCGCTCATTCGCCCGGCGGCTATTCTCTTCTCTCCGCCCTCGTATGTGAAGTGGTCATGACGATGATGTTTCTGCTCGTCATTCTGGGATCGACCGATAAGCGCGCCCCCCAGGGCTTCGCTCCGATTGCCATCGGTCTCTGCCTGACATTAATTCACCTTATCAGCATCCCCGTGACGAACACGTCCGTGAACCCGGCCCGGAGCAC
>DCUF01000041.1 GCA_002328485.1 Deltaproteobacteria bacterium UBA2221 | reverse complement strand
TGATGGCGCGCACCACCTTGATGACTTGGATCTTCTTGTCTGCCTCATATCCGGTAAGGATAACATTGAACTCCGTCTGCTCCTCTACCTCTTCCTTTGCCGCCGCTGCCGGCCCAGGCCCGCCCGCCGCCGCTGCCATCATGGGTACCGCCGCCGAAACACCGAATTTATCCTCGAGCGCCTTTATGAAATCAGAAAGCTCAAGAACCGTCATATTCTCGATAAACTGTATTACTTCTTCTTTTGTCACTGCCATCGCTTCTCCTCCTTTACGCTGCCTCTTTCTGGGTTTTGATTGCGTTAAGAACCATCGCCAACTTGGTGAGGTTGCCCTGGAGCACATTGACCAGTCGTTGCGGACCGGCCTGCATCATGACACCGAGCAGTTTGGCGATCAGGGCTTCTCTGGACGGTAACGTGGCAAGGGTAACCACGTCTTCAGGGGTCAATGTCTGACTGCCCAGAAGTCCAAGTCGCACCTTCAAACGGGGCATATCTTTTGCGACGCCCGCGAGAACCTTAGCTATGCCCACAGGATCCTGGTATGCATAGATCACGGCATTGGGCCCGACAAACTGATCCCGGATGCCCTCGGCCTGTGTCCCGGCAGAGGCAATACGCAAAAGGGTGTTTTTAGCCACCTTGAATTCGCCGTTGACCTTTTCGAGTTCTCTTCTCAGCCTGGTTGTCTGCGCGACATTGAGGCCACTGTACTCGACGAGGACGAGGGCTTTGGCGGCTTTGAGCTTTTCTGAAAGCTCTTCCATCACCTTTTGTTTAGCCTTGCGTTCCAATGGTTTTCATCCCTCCTTTCTGTAGAATTATGTATGGAAAGTCAGAGAGACGAAAGAGCGACCAAGTCTCGGTAGGCCGTAAACGTTTATTGACGCCCAGCGTCATACCTACTGTCTCTGACTCTTTCCCTAAAAGGTCGGGGGCGTTCCCCCACGAAGAATGAGAAGTGACGATATCCTCCTGCAAGAATGCGTAACCGCGTTCCCCAGAAAAAGAATGAACATGAACGGAGGGCTGAGACCGATAAGGTAGTGAAACCGGCTCGCTCCCTCTGGGCCATTCCCCCCGAGTTACTTCCCTATGGTTCTCGCATGCCCCGGATCAACCTTGATACCCGGACTCATCGTGGTGCACACAGCTATGCCTTTTATGTACGTGCCCTTACTGGCCGGGGGTTTGAGCCTTATAACTGCTTCGAGAAGCGAATTAATATTTTCCGTTAGCTTTTCTTTGCCGAAGGCCGCCTTGCCAACCGGGACGTGAAGGTTTCCTGCTTTGTCGACCCTGAATTCGACGCGGCCGGCTTTTAGCTCGGCGACTGCCTTTGCCACATCAAAGGTCACAGTCCCGACCTTGGGATTAGGCATAAGGCCCCTGGGTCCGAGGATCTTGCCCAGTTTGCTGACCTGGGCCATCATATCGGGTGTAGCGATGGCTTTGTCAAACTCAAGCCACCCCTTCTGGATCTTCTCGATGAGGTCGTCCGACCCTACGACGTCGGCACCCGCGTCTTGAGCTTCCTTTTCCTTCTGGCCTTTTGCGAAAACCAGAACCTTCACGGTTTTGCCCAGGCCGTTGGGTAACACCACGGAACCTCTAACCATCTGGTCGGCATGACGCGGGTCCACGCCCAAACGGAGGGCGACCTCGACAGTCTCGTCGAACTTTGCGGTCTTGACCTCGGAAAGCAGATCCAAAGCCTCGTCCATTTCGTACCGCTTCTCTCTGTCTACTTTTCCTCTGGCCTCTGTATATTTCTTTCCTCTTTCTGCCATGATGCCTAACCTCGCTAAAAAAAATAGCAAGCCGGGGGCCTTAAGCTACACCTCGGGCCCTCAGCTTTTGCCGGTAATCGATGATGATTTTCTGAACCGTTGTTGTACTACCCCTCCACTATCTCGAGCCCCATGCTTCGGGCTGAGCCCTCTATGATACGAATAGCTCCCTCCATGTCCTTTGCGTTGAGGTCCACCATCTTTATCTGGGCTATCTCCTGGAGCTGACTTCTATTGATGCTGCCCACCGTCTCTTTTCTGGGATTGTTTGCGCCTTTCGCCAGCTTCACAGCCTTTTTTAATAGGTAGGTAACCGGTGGCGTTCTGGTGATAAAGGTGAAGGTTCTGTCAGAGAAGATAGTGATGAGAACCGGAATGATACCTTCCTGAGCCTTCGTCCTTTCGTTGTACGCCTTGCAAAACTCCATAATATTGACGCCATGCTGACCCAAGGCGGGTCCGACCGGCGGTGACGGCGTTGCTTGACCTGCTGGCAGCTGCAACTTAACCATAGCAACGACTTTCTTCGCCATTTCCGAACTCCTTTACATTGTTTGCATTAAATACAGCCCTCGTATGACAGCTGCCTTTGCGCGTTTTTGTCACATCTTTTCTATCTGCATGAAGTCCAGCTCGACCGGTGTGGTTCTTCCGAAAATATTGAGCAACACCTTTACCTTACCCTTCTCGGGCTTGATCTCTTCAACGCTTCCGGTAAAATTCGAAAAGGGCCCCTCAATTACCTTTACGCTGTCCCCCTTGTCGAATCGAATCTTGGGTTTAATCTTGCCCTTTCCTTCCTGGATCGCATAGACAAGATCCTTGATCTCTTCTTCGGGCAGGGGCGTGGGCTTCATGCCGTAGCCAACAAAACCGGTAACCTTTGGCGTGTTGCGCACCAGGTACCACGTATCCTCGTTCATGTCCATCTGAACGATAATATACCCAGGGAAGATCGTTCTTTGGGATTTCTTTACCTGTCCCTTGACCCGCTCCATGATTACCTCTGAGGGGACGATAATATCGCCAAACTGATCTTCCATGTTGTAGGTCTTGACCCGTTCTTCCAAGACCTCCTTCACCTTCTGCTCATAGCCGGAGTAGGTGTGTACCACGTACCATTTCTTTTCCATCAGTTATCCACCGAGAAGGGCACGTATCAGCTTGCCGAC
>DCUF01000025.1 GCA_002328485.1 Deltaproteobacteria bacterium UBA2221 | reverse complement strand
AAGGAGGATGATAATGGACCAACCGAAAGTTCTTATGATAAATCACGAGAAGTGCACGGGCTGCAGGAGATGCGAGCTGGTTTGCTCCATTTGGCACGAGCAGGTAGCAAACCCGTCCAAAGCCCGTATAAAGGTTGAGAAGTGGGAATGGGAAGGCCTCTATATTCCTATGTCCTGCCGGCAGTGCGTGGACGCTCCGTGCATGAACGTATGCCCGGTTAAGGCGATCAGCCGGGACGAGGCCCAGGGTCTCGTGAGCGTGGATCAGGAAGTCTGCATCGGCTGCCGGTCGTGTGTAGCCGTATGCCCCTTCGGCGCCATGAACTTCAACAAGTCAGAGCGCAAGGTCTTCAAGTGCGATCTTTGCGATGGCGATCCTCAGTGCGTCAGGTTCTGCGACATGAAGGCCGTTGACTTTGTCGATCCGACCAAAGAGTCGTTGAACAAGAAGAGGGATGCAGCCCAGAAGATAGCGGACGCCAAGAAAGTGGCAACCGAGCTGCTTGCCAGCGAGCTGTAGACCAAAATAACCGTAAACACAAAAGGGCATCCTTCGGGATGCCCTTTCTATGTAATTGGTCCGAGTCACGGGACTGCCGAGCGGTCGAACAAGCGACCCGGTTGTGGAACAATAGGGAAGGACACAGCAAAGCGACCAAGGAAGTGGCTGAATGCGAGGAAGGAAAGAAGACGGCTCTGCGGGGAAGGTAGCCAGACACGCGCCTGAAGAATAAAGATTCAGGCGCGCTGTGACTGTTCAGAGGGCTGTTTCAGTGCTGTGTTCTACGACTATCCGCCCGCTAGATATACCAGAAGGTTGATATGGTCGCCGTCGTTGACCGGATAATCAAGCTCTTTTGGCACGGTGGGATTGCCGTTCACGTAAATCTCAACATACCCCTTGAGTTTGCCAGGCTTGGCAAATATCTTGCCCTCCATGGCGGGATAGGTTTTGATAGCATCGGCGATGCAATCTCCCACGGTGCTGCCATTGACTTCAAGCTGGATTTCAGCTCCCGTGATATACGGATGTAGAGTTATTGTCGCGCTCATAGTAAACCTCCACAAACCCTGCATTCAGGCTTCTTCTGCAGATCTATCATCATAAATTCCAGATTACTGTTGTCTATGAACAACATTCGATCGGTAAGCAGAGCCCCTACTCCTGAGAGTAGTTTTATGGCCTCTAATACCTGAAGTGAGGCTATCATGGCTGCCGTGGCGCCGAAAATGGGGAATGTCTCTTTCTTGGATAAGTCACGCGGCAAAAGACATTCCAGGCAAGGTGTCTTCCCCGGAACAAGGGTAGTTATTTCTCCCAACATCTCCCGAACGCCGCCGTGAATCATGGGGATGCCCTTTTTGACACAGGCCTCGTTGATGAGGAATCGGGTATCCATGTTATCCATGCAGTCCATCACCAGGTCTACATCACCTAGGAGGTCTTGTATGTTTTCACCCGTGATCTTCAAGCTGAGAGGATGGATATCTATACGGGAATTTATTTTTGTGAGCTTCTGTCCCGCGGAGTCGACCTTTCTCCGACCGACGTCGTCTTCCCAATGGAGAATCTGCCTATTGAGGTTGCTAAGGTCAACAGAATCGAAATCGATGATCGTGAGGCGTCCTATACCCGCCGTGGCGAGATAAATGGCCACCGGAGACCCAAGACCCCCTACCCCAGCAATGAGGACATGGGCCTGCTTGAGCCGTTTCTGGCCCTCCTCACCGAAACCGGGGGTCATGATCTGCCTGCCGTAGCGCAGAAGCTCGTCCTCACTTAAACCCACACAAGTTCTGTCGTTGTCGGTCATATTCTCCCCACTGAAGAAATCGGCTCGTATACTGCGCCATAATTTACCAGGTAAGCAGGCGATTATCAAGAGGCCGCGTTCTGTTATAAGAACTACAGTTGTCACAGGGGCATCAGTTGAAGTAGAATAGAGGCCTTAGGAAAGAAAGATAGAGAGGAGTTCCTTATTGTGAATATATCTTACTGCTTTGCGTCTGCCAAGGGTGACATCCTTATTGATGAGGCCGTGCTTGACCGGAAGTTTTCCACCGGTCCATCGCGATTCCATGAATTCTTGACCCTTCGGGATTTCTTCGATTGCGTCAAAGGGTTGTTGGTGGCCAATGAAGGAGCCGCGATTAGGGGGATGCTTTCCCAGGTACTCGACAGACCTGTGAAGATCGATGAGATCGAGGGGATCGTAATCCGATATGAGAAGTATGGGACTCTCTACCAGGTGTGCAGCGTGCACGCTGCTATCGGAGACAGCCTTGCCAGGATATGTGTAACGGTAGCCCTTGCCGATGTTCCCCAGCAAATTCTGGAGCAAGAGTACGCGCTCCTGGAGCAGTTTCGAGAGGACAGTAATCTGGGATATCTTCCGCGGGTGTACCGAAAGGACTGGGCTGAGGCCAGTAGAGCAGGTCAGTCAGAGAAATTCCTGGTGGTCTTCTCTGAATGGTTTGAGGGGTACGATGAGTGGCACTTTCAGAGCCATGAGGGCGTGACGAAGGCCTTCGTATGGGATATGAGAAACGGGTATCGTTACCTTTCGGAAGAGCAGACCTTCGACCTGATCTGCCAGGCCTCTCGTATCCTCACCCTCTACTATGACGTTGAGACGGGCAGGCGGATCATGCCCTGGCATCATGGAGCCGGCGATTTTGTTGTAAACGTATCCGAGACGGGTCTTGATGTTAAACTGATCACCGTTCGTGGTTATGAGCCCATAAATTGTCCGGGTGGGGAGAAGGATCCCTTGAGATCTCTCTGTATCTTTTGCCTTGAGACGCTAACCAGAATGCGTATCGACAAGTGGGAAGGCATGGAGGAGAGTACGTGGGCCGATCCCTTTGTGGTTGAAGCGGCGATGAAGGGGTTCATTCAAGGCCTGAAAGCCAAAGAGACGGAGCATGCCTTGGAGGGTCTGTCCGTCGCCCAGGTGATCGAGGAACTGAGGTCATTTCCTGAAGATCGGATGAAGTCGGTAATCAAAGAGGGATTTGTCGATCTCGAGGGGTATAAATCACCCGATTACGTCCTGATTTCGTGGAATTTGGAGAGGCACATGTCCCAGATCAGGGATGCCTTATGGAAACTTACCGGCTAAGAATGCGGACGGCCGTTATGATTCGAGTTGATTCCACCACTCGATCCAATTGCCGTCTCTTCCAAATTTGACCCCTGCCTTTTCCTCCAGAGACCGTATCCAGTCACCCAGACAGGATGCGTGGTGAATGATCAGCGGTACACTGTGCTCTGGGATGATGTCTTCGAAGAGGCCATGCATATACATGTTCATGTCCATCTCTGACGTGGATTCATCGTCATCCCAGGGGGTGGGGTGTATGAAGCCGTGAAAAGCTCCTTCATCTCGACGATAGAGTAGGGTTCGCTTGTAGCGATATTTCAGTTCCCTCAATCGTTTGACAGCCTCTATATTATCCTCAACTGTGACTCCTTTGTTGAAATAGGCCAGTATTCGCGGGCTGAAAGACTCGAAGCCGATCGAGGTAAACATGATGCGGATTTTTCTCGCCTCAGCGGCCTTCAGGGCCTCTTCAAGCTCGTTTGAGTGGGTAGTGATATCATCGACCCTGCACACGAGATTAACCTGGGTTAAATGAACGGCTTCTGTCTCTGCCAGGTCAAAGAGATGGGTGAGGGTGCGGATGGGATACTCGTCGATTAGTTCGAAGGCCACCTTTCTTTCCGCATCCCAGTGGGGCAGGGAATGAAGTTGAGTTGCAAGGATCTTATCGTCCACCAGCCCGTGGAATCCCTTATCACGCGCTACATCACAGAACACACAACCTCTGCTGACAAGGGATGTTCCCTCCGCACGTCCTTCCAGGATGGAGGGGGGCGGAAGTGCCACGGTACCTTGCCGGTTTGCGTATTGGCAACCGATGGCCTGCAACACCTGAGGGAGACGGACCTCAAGTTGTTTTACCGAATCGGAGAAGAGAAAAAGGTTTGACCAATCCACCTCCATCGTAATGTCTTTTGTCCATGGCAGCTCAACGCAGCCCTCAGATTGAAATTGGTCTTCGGTCAGACGATCCACGGGCCCCTGGATGGCAAGATCAACGCAGTGTTTGAGGCCTTTGAATCGATGGGGGAAAGCGTCCTGACCGTCCTCTCCGTAATAGTCAACCCGTGCCTGCGGACCTCCCAGCACGACACGGAAGTCCCTCTGCTTCAGTTCCTCCGCCAATGCGACCAGATCCTTTCTGCCACAAAGATGGGAGAACCCAACCACCCTTGCTCGATCACGATAGTAATCTTCGACGAACCGAAATAAGGCGTCACCATTAAACTCTCTCTGTATGCCAACTACAATGGATGGAAGGTTAAGGCGGCGAGTAAAAAAAGTGGCTGCAGCCTGTGCCCCCAGGATGCCGTGCGGCTCGCCCGTATGATGGGTAAAGATGATCATTAGCCATTACTATCTCATATTTTTGGCGGGTATTCAATTTATGGCCGCAGAAGCCAAATAGCCTTGGTTTCAGGTTGGTAAATCCACTTTTTTCCCAAAAACTACTTCACGCCGGGGCTGCACCTGTGCTATACTCTCCCCGTGCCGAGGTAGCTCAGTCGGTAGNNAGTGGTTCAATTCCGCTCCTCGGCATTTCTTATTCAACTGCCGAGCTAAATAGAGGCTTCACGGGTGAACCCCGGAAGCCTCTATTTTTCCCTAGACCAACCAACAGACTCCTGAACAGGTCGGGCCAGTTGAGCGAGGCTTCCCTTGCGCGCGGGTCCCGGGGCCTTTCAATCTCCTCAGTGACCGCCGCGTCAGGGCTCATTACCCTCATGGGTTCTTGTTTTTAGGGTTCCCACAAAAGACGTCTTGACACCCATGATACAGAGAAGGCCATCGGCAAAGGGAAAGGCCTTGCCACAGCGGGTGCAAACAGTGAAGGCTGCCCGATGCGCTTTTGCGGATGCCCTGAGCGACCCTTACATGACACGGTTTGCAGTAACCGCCTTCCTCCGTCCCGCGCTCGAGGGTAACCGGGTTTACCGAGACCCTCACCACTGGCCGGTACGCCTGTCCAAAAGGGCCGCGTCAGGGCGAACCGTCCCGGGTTGACGATGGTGAGCGAGTCGTCAGCAGATACTCACGGGGTCAGTATCTGGGCTGTGTCCGGGAGGTACTTAGTGGTCTCGCAGAGGGCGTCGCTCAGGGCCCCGTCTATGAGGTTGCGACGGGCAAGACCCACCACAAAGCCGCGGACAGGAACGCCCCGGGTGGTGGGTGCCGCACGGGCATGAGAAGAGAGGACACACTCGACATACTCCTCAAAGGAATGGGACAATGCTAAAACGATAGTCCGTCTCCTCAAGTTCTCTTATCTTCGACATCCTATGGGAAGCCAAAACAAGTGCCGACATGTATCTCGCGACATCACAGAACGCTGGCGTTATGGTTCGAGCAGAAGATGGATTGATTCTTCAGGAGGGCAGATAGCCTTACAGCAGATGGCGCACTTGGTCCACGTCCTCTTTAGTGTTAAGGTTTGTGAAGACGGCGATCCCCTCAACCTCATAGAAGCTGACGCTCACAAAGGGAAAGATGTCTCTCACCTTGAAACGACCTCGATCGATCAGCCTGAGCATCGGGGAAAGACACGATCTATGGTAAATGGCATGAAGGGCTTCATAACCCGCTGAGGTCTTTGGGATAATGATGTCCTCGCCGTGAATCTGATCAATCATGGAGCGTATGAGGCTTTCGTCGAGAAACGGCATGTCACAGGCCACTGCGAATACGTACGTGGTTTGAGCGTGGAGCAGGGCGGATACAATCCCCACAAGAGGCCCTCTGTGAAGGAGGACGTCTCCGAAGACGGGTGCATCGACGCCTTCTATGGAATCGTGATTTCTCGAAATAATGAGGACATCGTCGAAAATAGGCCGAACCTTGGTATAGACATGCTCGATGAGGCGCTTATCCCCAATGTTCATAGTAGCCTTATCCCGACCCATCCTCTTGGATTGGCCACCGGCAAGTATAGCGCAACTAATGCTCATGGGCTTTACATTTAACCTCTTTTTTGTAGGCGAGTAAAGTCACGCGGACCGGTAAACGCCCCCGCCATACCCTTGTGGACGTGGCGCCGTCCGCGCCATACTCAGATATTTTCACTGGGATAGGTTGCGAAACCATGTTGAAAAATGAAGGGAGAACTGGTAATGCTAGTAAAAAACGACGCAAAGGGAATGACCATGAGAAAATTGCATCCTGCCGATGAAAAACCCGAGGGCGTGGAGATACCGGAGGCCTATTGTGGGGCGCAGCCTCTCGACGTGCCAAGCGACGTCAAGGCCTTCTTCGGAAAGACCGGTCGATGGTGGGGCACGTGGAAGAGCCCACAGGTCGGCGGCAAGTACGACGCCGTTCTCGCTGTTAGGGAGATATATCAGCGCGACGGTTGCTGGGAGGCCAAAATCATTTACGCCTCTGCCCCGTATCCGAAGTGGTATGTTGAGGGAGGTAATTGGGAGAGGGTGGGTAGTTTTATCAGAAAACCCAGTGGTAAAATGCTTCTATCGGTGAGGCACCCCACGGTCGGGGTCATGGAGTTTTGGTTCGACAAAAACAGACTTCATGGCAAACTTTCGATGCGTTTTATGCTACTACGGATCAGCTTGAGGCCCGTGCCGTAAAGGCTGCTGCGACAACGTGATAATTCATTTCGAGGTGTTCGGTGATAGGATCTACTTGGAACCCTTAAGTTCCTGAAGGGCGGATGAGGCAAACTTCTTGATTAAGGGGTCCCCCGAACTCTGGGCAACCTGTGCATAATAGGTGTGAGCTTCGTCTAACCTGTTCTGTGCTCGACTTATCTTTCCCAGATATAACCGCGCGATGTTGTCTGTGCCTTTTGGATTTTCCCGGAGCAATTCCCTGAAGCTCGACTCGGCCTTTGTCAGTGAATCCTGCTGCCCGGCGAGGAGGAATTCCTGATAGTTTCTTAGGCCTTGAGAAAGCAGATACTGTACTCGCTCATCTCTTCTATCTTCATAAAAACGGAAACCAATAAAGAGGCCCGCCAAAACAACTATCGTTGCACCTGCTATGCAGACAGGTTTTGGGTTCAACTTTATCCACTGTAAGGATTTTTCAAAGGACGCGATAACGATGTCCGGTTTTTTTGCTTCTGACACTGTGTTTCTTCTGGTCATGAAATGTATTCCAACACAGGCGGCATGTTATGTCAATAGCCAGGGGCAGGTTTGCCGGCGGCTCTTACAAAGACCGTGCATCGCCGCGGTTGCGACTCATGGATAATAGCGCAGAGTTCGGCGGGGGAGAGCCGGGAGAGATCATCTCTCTTTTGGATGCCCCTCCCGTAAAGCTGCAACGTGTGTTCCAAACCAAGCCCTTTCAACTCCATCAGGTCCAGGAAGCCCCTCTCGTAAGGGCTCAGAACTGACCTGTCGACGGCGTAGGACGATTGTATACCCTTTCTCGCGAAATTCGCCCGGTTCGAGTCCGATATAACCGGTATCTTGTCGATTGTCGCCAGATAAGAAAAAACCGTATGGCGTTCCATGAGGAGAAAAGCGCAGAGGCAACAGATGACAGCAGCCGATACTATGAGCAAAGGATGGGACCGAAAAAGACGACCCTCATTAAAGAAATGGAAAAAGCCGATGGCCTCAAAGGCAAAAAACGCGAAGCCGGCATACCCGAGGAGGGGCATTTCAAACAACTTCGCGCCCTCGAAAAATGGTACCGTGTATACCCATTTCGAGATTGCCCAATAGTTCCAGGACTCCCACAGAAAGCCGCAGACCATCCCACCGAGGATTGTGGCGATGATCCCTCCTGCCCTTCCTTTTTCCAGATCAGCGATGATGGAGGGGTGACCGGCTCGATAGTTGATGACATCCAGTATAGGGATAAGAAATACCCATGCCAAGGGAAACAGATACCGGGGAAGGGCTAACGCAAGCACAAGGGCTACGAATCCCGAAATGAAGAGGAAGGACACGTGCCCCCTCAGTGATAGGGGACGAATTGGTATATCGCCGACAAAACGGTGGATGGCCTCTGCCGTGATATAGATTCCAGGGATGACCGTGCCAAAAGCAATGAGATAGCCGAGGTATCGGTAAGACCGGCGGTCAGGCAGATTAATGTAGAACCAGTTTCCGAGGCGAAGGTTGATCAACTCGAACATACACCAAAAAGCGCATGATATGAGAACCAGATAAGGCAGCCTCTTGTTGATGACAAGAAATTTGCCACGTTTGAAGGACAGAATGGCATCGAGGAAGAAAATGTACGACCACCACGAGATGCTGTAAAAGTGGTAGATAAAAGGCTCGATACGTTCGTTGAGTGCGAAGATTCCGAAGGCGTGAACAAACAGAGCCGACGTGGCAAGGACCGCTGATTTGATCACTGTTTATGTCAAAAGCTAGCCGAACGTCTCAGAGATTGGTTTCACCCCCCGGACCTATCCTTGTTATCCAAGGTCTTTACCCTCACGGCACCGGTGTAGGTCCTGTCAAAATAGCCCTCGTTGAGAGAATCAACTTTGACACCGCGTTTCAGGAGCGAAGAAGCGTGAATGAATTTACCATCTCCAATGTAGATACCCACATGGGTTGGCTCCTTGGCAGACCGCCTCGTCCTGAAGAAGACGAGATCGCCTGTGGTGAGATCGCTCTTGTCAATCTTCATACCCGTCTGAAACTGTTCGCGGGCTGTCCGGGGCAACTGAACATCGAAAATCTCATACATCTTTCGCACAAAGGCTGAGCAGTCAAGGCCGCGAACCGAATCGCCACCATATTTGTACGGGGCGCCTGAGAAGCTTCTCGCCACCTTGACCAGAACGCCTCGCTCTTCCTCATCCTTCCAGGACTTCAAGGGCTTCGTGTAGTTCAACGCTACAGGCTCATCCAAAGAGGCGTCTTCCTCGGTCTCCCTCGGTATGACCAATCTGGTTCCGGGGGCCAATCTCGTACTCTTGAGCGCGTTCAGATCGACTATATCCTGCCTATCCACGTTGAAGTTTTCAGCAATCTTCTCAAGAGTATCGCCCTTCTGGACCCGATATTCGGCGAATTCAGGATCCTGCTCAACCGCAGCCACTTTGATAGGTGTATGGTTGACTTTTTTCTTCCGGGCTAGGTGTTTCTTGGCTGTATGCTTATTCTTGTAGCTCGTGGCGGGGGTGCGACGGGATCGTGGGCTGTGTGAACTGACGTTATCAGCTGGCCGCGATTGTTTAGCAACGGTATGATGTTTTTTTTCAACCTTCTTGCTGTTCGCGCCATTCTTCGCCTTATGATTCGGGGCCGAATGGGCCGCCGAGCCAATCATGAGAAATACTGCGCACAGAACGGCTACAAGAACTCTGCCTCTCATTCTCTCCACCCCATCTGGTTTTTTAACAGAAGGGCTAAAATTATGTCAAGCATAATATTCCTTTCGTTGCAGGGGACCAAGGTCTATATTGTCGACAAAAACGACCAGGTCCTTAAGTCAGAGGTGAGCGATAATGGCGCAAAAGCTGTCACAAAAGCGATACTCACTGCCGAAGATGAGCCCATAAACGTCAGGGTTGTGGGTCCTCTAATGACGGCTGCTCCGCCCAAGAAAGCTTACCCCAAGACTATGAGTTGCAATAGATATGCCGTGCCTAGGGGGAGGCAAGCTGACCTTCGACAGGGGTACCATCGTGATCCAGCCACGGGATCGCCAAGAACCTTTTAAACACCCGGCTCCGACCTATGGCCAAGCAGGCTTATCGAGTTGTATCAAAGAGAAAGTGGCAATTTTTTTGTGTTGACATTCTGGAAGTATCTCGGCATTGTATATTTTATTTAATTTTTCAGATAAGGAGGGAAGGAGATGGCGGCGAAGATTGACGAAGAAACCTGCACGGCATGTGGCGCGTGCGCCGAGGTCTGTCCTGTGGACGCAATTACTGTTGATGAAACTGCCAAAGTGGATGCCGAGCTTTGCAGCGAGTGTGGGGCATGCGTCGACGAATGTCCCGTTGAAGCAATCAGTCTCGAAGAATAGTCTTCAGGATAAATAACGAACTGGTTAGGGGGAAACCGACCGTGTTGGTTTTCCCCTAACCGGTCTGTTTGACTCCCCTCAAATCATCTAATTTTCCACGATCAAAGAAGCCGGTCCAGTTAGCCCTTGGTTCGTCTATGAGCTCCCGCAAAGGGGTATAATGTGTAGAAGCCTTAAGGAAAAAAAGGCGGGGGACATGAGGAACCCCCGCCTTTTTTTCCTAATGATGGTTTACGTGCCGCTAAAGACCTTTTGCCACGGCCTCGGAAATATCCATGGCCTTCATAGTTTCTGATTTCTCCTTATCCTTGATCGCATCTTCCATCATGATCAGGCAGTAAGGACATGCGGTGATAACCGTGTTTGCCTGAATCGCAATCGCGTCGTCCATCCTCAAGTGGCAGACCTTTTCGTGATGCTCTTCCATCCAGATCTTACCGCCGCCGCCACCGCAGCAGAAGCCCTCGTCTCTGCTTCGTCCCATCTCTACGAAGCTCCCCTTCTTTATGCTGTTTACAATGTCTCTCGGTGCGTCGAATATCTGGTTAACCCTTCCCAGGTAGCAGGGGTCATGATAGGTGGTAATGCCGTCCAGGACACCGGCGACCGAGATTTTCCCCTCCCGGGCGAGCTTGCTGATGATCTCCGTATGATGGTACACCTCGTAATCGGCTCCCAATTGGGCGTAATCGTTTTTGAGCGTGTTGTAGCAATGAGGGCATGCGGTGATGATCTTCTTTATCCCAAGCTCTTTGAACATCTCAATATTGGTCTGAGCGTTTTCCTGATACTGGTACTCGTTCCCCGTTCTGCGGAGGGGGTCGCCGCAGCAGATTTCGTCTGCTCCAAGGGTTCCGAAAGAAACACCCGCCTTGTTGAGTATGGTTGCCACAGACTTTGCCACCTTCCTGTTCCTGTCATCCAGGGAAGCAACACACCCGACCCAGTAGAGGTACTCGACCTCTTCTGCGGCCGCGTTCTTGATGTCGAGGCCCTCAGTCCACTCAGTTCTTCCCTTTTTGCCCATACCGTACGGGTTCTGGTTCTTTTGCAGGTTCTTGTAAAGGTTCTTTACTTCGGGTGAAACCTGACTCAAGGTCATGCTGAGGTAGCGTCTCATCTCGAGCGTTTTGTCAAAAGTAGGAATTGACACAGGACAGTTGACCTGACAGGAGAGACAGGCCGTACAAGACCAGAGGGTCTCCTCGTCGATGACGGTACCGATGATTCCCTCTTCCGTCTTCTCTCCTCCCAAGGCTACCCGTTCCCATTCGGTCTTGAGGTCCTGAATCAGAGTTCTGGGCGAAAGAGGTTTTTGGCTCAGATAAGCAGGGCAGCGATCCTGGCACCTGCCGCAACGGGTACAGGCATCGAGATCGAAAATCTGTCTCCAGGTGAACCCATCGATCTGGTTAATGCCAAACTCTTCAGCGTTCTCAAAATCCTCTATGGGAGCGAGTGCGCCCCTTGGTTTATCCTCAACCGCGTGAAAGAGGATGTTGAATGTTGACGTAATGATGTGGAGCAGTCTCTTTGAGTATGCAATGTAGGCGATGAAGCCGAAGGAAATCAGGACGTGAACCCACCAGAGAGCCCAGTGGGCCGGTGAGAAACCCTCAGCGGTAGCTTTCGGAAATAGAGGCGCCAACGTCCACCCGACAAATGAAGCAGTCTCGAAGGTCGGTTCCGGGAAGGTGCCGGCTATGCGGGCCGCCTCAACGAGGAAACCTGTAACAAGAATGGCAAGGATCCAAACGAGGGCCACCGCATCGTCCCCAATGCTTTCTATTCTCTCGGGCTTCAGAATGTACCTACGAATAATGGCCAAAAGAATGCCCAGAACAGCAACCAGACCGCCAAGATCGGTTAAGAAAGAGAAAATCAGATAGAAATTACCGTGCAGATATGTGAAACCAAAGAGAGGCTTGAAGAAGTCATCTTCCAGGGCCACGAGTGCGGTCCCAATGGCCAGTATCAAGAAGCCCCAGAAAATAAACAGATGCATGACACCGGGGAATACTTCCCGGGGACGCAAAATACTCGCATGAAATACGCCGTTCTTAATAAAAACACCAATGCGCTGTGCAGCCTGAGCCCAGAAATTGATCGGAGCCGGCTTTCCAATTCGCCACATTGCGTATCTTTTCTTGATGCCGTAGATCAATATGGCGAAGGTCACAACCATCAGGGCATAGGTGATCCACCTTGCTCCATGACCTACGTTCCAGAAAATCTCTCTGGTCACCTCTTGCATACCGTTCCTCCCAGTCGAATTTTGCCCATATCTTATGTGAAAAAAGAGGCAAAATCAATAGAAAAACGACTGGTTTTAGGTTGACAATAACGAGCCTATTCGCTTAAGATTTCGGCATGAAAAGCTTTCTTTACGATACCCTCATGGACCTGTATGAGAACTTCTCGGACATGTTCCTGCGCATCATCGTCATCATCCTGATAATGGCCTTCGGACTGATCGTAAGCTGGGTGTGTAAGAAGGTCGTGCAAAAAGTTCTGGTGCTGTTCAAATTCGACAATTGGGCGGCTCATCATGGCATAACGACGTTTCTCGAAAGAGGGGCCGTCACATCGTCGCCTTCAACGATCATCAGCAAGATCGTTTTTTGGATTATTATCATTACGTCTTTGTCATACGGCCTTAATTTCGCAGGCATGACGCAATTCACCGAATATGCGAGTCGGATCTCTGATGCCTTGCCCTACGCCATTGTGTCCATGATCATCGTTATTCTGGGTATCATCTTCAGCACCTTTATAAGCAGGGTCATCTTCATGACCTGCGAGAACGCAAACATAGGGTATGGGGACGTCATCGCCAAGAGCGTTCGTGTTCTCTTAATCATCATTACTTTTGCGATCGTCTTTGAATACCTGGGTGTTGGCAGCAAGATCATTACCACCAGCTTTCTGATCATCTTCGGCGGCATCGTCATGACTCTTTCCCTCGCACTGGGTATCGGGCTGAGCAACGTTATCGCAAGCTTTATAAAAGAACGCCTGAGGAATTCGGGATTCAGGAAGAAGGACTTCGGGGAGGAATAGAAAGAGGCCTTCTCGGAGGAAGGTCATCAGATTTTCTCTGTCGCCTAAAGTTGACCTACCTATTCAAAAAACTTTTAGCCCAATCCAGTGACAACTGGATGACCCTGTCCCTGTGGACGGTGTCCGAAAAGACGTGGTCGCCCCCCTTCACCAGCTCAAACCGTTTGGGATCAGACAGGTGTTTGTAGATGGCATTTCCTTCAGCCCAAGGCACCGTTTCATCGTTCTCCCCGTGAATGACCAGCGCACGGGAGACCTTCTCGGCCTGGCTGAGCAGATCATATTTTGAGAAGTCTTTATAGATATCCGTAAAGCCTACCTGTTCAAGCTCGTCGTCAGGCCGTTCTTCAAGCCGGTATGGGGTGGCCATGAGGATCGCGCACCTTATCGTCGGATCGAGGGCCGCCAGAAGCAGTGTCGTCGAGCCCCCAAAGCTGCTCCCTGAAAGTCCGATGGCCGAGGGGTTAAGTCCCTTGTGCCGTCTCACATACTCCACAACCATCCGGAGGTTCTGGAGGCGTATCGTAAGGGTCGTATTTCTCAAATCACCCTCACTCTCTCCACACCCGTGGTAATCAAAGCGACACGAGGCTATGCCGGCAGCGCAGAAAGCCTGGGCCAGGGCCACCGATTTGGAGCTGTCCTTGGAACTGATGAGGCCATGGGAAATGACCACGCAGGGGGGATTCGCATTGTGATCAGGGACTGTCAGTATTCCGCGCACCTTCAATACGGGCGCGGGCAATTCAAATTGCTCATTCATTGACTGCAACCTCCATCTGATCAAGGAAGATCCTCTCCAGCGAGACCAGGTTTAGCACATCCTCCTTGTTGTATTCGAGCAGGAGTCGTAGGGCGTCGAGGCGCCCTTTCTTGAGGTAACGCTCCCAGAGCATGATGGCCTTGTATCCGTCGATGCCCTCGGTTTTTCGTGGAATGCCATACATCCTTTCCAGTTCTTTGAGACCGCCCTTTATTCCGAGACTCTTTTTTACTTTGTGAAGATCGATGGAGCGATGGGTCAAGCCAATATCAACAGCGCAGAATTTGTTGAGCGCGGGGAGATCAAAGTTATCTCCATTGAATGTTACGATGGTTTCCGCTTTCATCAATACATCCAGAACACTCTTTGGCGTAACCTCACTGCCATAGAATTGCACGAAACCCGTGCTGGGGAGAAACATGCCTATGACGCACACGTTGCCAACCCTGTCGGACTCGATATCCAGATAGACTTTCATGTTTTCTGACATACTCTTTCTTACAGCGAAAACGGCGTCACAGGCGAAACAGTGAGGGAAAGCAAGCCGGCTCGATCGACTCACGGGGCATCACGGAGACAGTGTCACAAGGACTCCCTCACGTCCTCAGCGTGACGATACCAATCACGCCCAAGGACACGAAAAGAAAATTTGCCAGCCAAGCGGCAAAAAGAGGCGGGAATATCTCTTTATATCCCAAGGCAAGAGACACGGTGTGGCAGAACCAGTATAAGATTCCGACCAAAATACCTGTGAAAACCCCTTTGGAGATGTGCTTGGTCTTTGCGTATCGAAGGCCTACCGAAAAACCGGCGAGCACCATGACGAGATTGATAAAAGGGAACGATATCTTGCTGTGAAGATCTACCAGATATCTCCTGACATCATGGCCGCTTCGTTGCAGCCGGCTTATATACCTCTTGAGCTCCTTATAGCTCATTTCCTCGGGGTTTTTCTCGACAATCTTGAAGACAGCGGGCGGTTCCTTGATTAGGCCTTTCAACTCCTTGTACCCTTCTTTGGAGGCAATCCCCTCATTGTTAAAGGTTCTCTCGATGACGTCGGAAAAGACCCATTCGCCCCCTGCCCAGACGCCCTCCCGGGCGTCGATCCTCTTCGTTATGGCATAGCTCGGCGTGAGTTCCAAAACGGTTAGTCCCTTTATCACATCCTTTTTGGCATCGTAGAAATCGATGTTCGCTACAGTATTGCCCCTCTTGAACCAAATCTTATCGTTCTTGAAATAGACGAAGGCCTCTTCCTTCTTGATCTTCACCTGGTACACCCGCTCGGCCGCCGATGACGTGAACGGGATGGCCCATTCGGAAAGGATAAAGGATAACACGACCAGGACGAGGGAAAGGCACAGAATGGGTTTCATGAAGGTGAAAGTGCTTATGCCCGACGTCCTGATGATGACCACCTCATTGCTCCGAATCATGAGAATAATGAGAATCAGAATCGATATGAGGAAGGCTAGAGGGAGTATCAAATTGAAGTAGTATGGAATTTTAAGGCAAAGGTAGAGAATGGCGAAGCCCATCTGTTCAAGAGAAGATGTGAATTTATCCATGTGCTCGAAAAACTCGATAGTTGAAAAAACCGTGATCCCCGCAAATTGGCAGAGAAGAAGGATCTTCGTGACCATGACGATAAGATACCGATTAAGCCTTGACATTGAGCCGCTCCCAGCGGGTCTTAAGCCGCTGCAGGAAGGTTGTGTGAACTTCAGCGTTCATTCCCCTCATGAGAGAGAAACCTACAAGACAAAACAGCAGGCTTGGTGTAAAAGCAACCAGCGCCGGCGAGATATGATAAGATTTTCCGGTGTTCTCAACAAATGCAGTCAGGACGTAGTAGGATAGAAATAGGAAGAGACTGTAGACTATGCCGGAGAACTTTCCCTCTGTCTTTCTCCTGATCCCCAGAGGCACGATGAGGGGAACGAAGGCGATGGAGGAGAAGGGGATCGCAAATTTCTTGTAGACTTCAAGGTACAAGTCGTAGCGTTTTGAGGCTCCGGCCTTCAAGATTGCCTCTCTCAGCTCCCCCATACTCATCTCGTATGGCCTTTTTCTCAGCTCCCTGTTATAGGGTAGGACTTTCATGAGATTCATGGCAAAAACGTAGCTTTTGAACGAGAGGCTCTGATACGAGTCGTGCTGTTTCTCCCAGCGGTGAACCGTACCATTTTCGAGCAAGAATGAAAGGTCGAAGCTGGATGCGTCCAAGCTTACGAGACCCTTCTCGGCTGATATAGTCTGCTTCACAGTTTCGTCCCGATCATCCGACAAGATGATGCCCGAAAGGTTTCTTGTTTTTGTGTCCACTTTGTCAATGTAGACGACGATCCCCGGTATTGTATCGTTGAAGACGCCTTCTCGGTCGTCGATGGAAATCCCTTTTTTGGCAATAGTAATCAGGGTGGTCCTGAAAGCCTCGCTGCTCTTTGACAGGAGAAAAGTGGTATCGGCTACACCCACCAGAAAGATGCCGATAGCTAAACCAAGCACCGGGACAAAGAGGTATCGTAAATCGATTCCGTTCGCCTTGAGCGCCAGTAGCTCGTTTTCGCTCGACTGCCTTCCCAAAACCACAATCGTTGAAAGCAAGAAGGCCATCGGCAGGGTGAAGGTGAGGTATGAAGGGGCCGAGTAGATGATCAGAAGCAGAATGTCCGATAGCCCGACCCCTTTGTTGATCACAAGATCGGTCAGTTTGCCCAGTCGACTCAACACCATAATAAAGGTGAAGATGCCAACAGAGAGAACGAAGAGACCCAGAAGTTCTTTCAGGAAATAAAAATAGAACTTCTTGCCAAACAGGCGGGCGGTTAGAGACATCGCTTAAGGTATCACGGGCGCGCAAGGTGTGTCAATTTGCCTGCCGGACCTTATTCGGCCAGCAGTTTCAAGGACCATACGGCAGTTCCGATTGTCACCGGGACGTGATCGGCCATCGCGGCAGTTCTCACCTCGGCAGGGTTACGGCCTAGCAGGTCGTTGACACAAACTGGTCTCGACGGTAGAGTAGTATGATCAGCAAAAAAACAATCCAGGAGAGGTGAATGAGACCAGAATGATTAGAATTGGAGTCATTTCCGATACTCACCTCAAGAAACCGACTGACGATTTCCGGAGGATGATGGAACACCACTTTTCCGGTGTTGATCATCTCATCCACGCCGGGGATATTATCGGCCCCGACATGTATCAGTATCTCTGTCTGTGGAACCTTTTTGCGGTTAGAGGCAATATGGACGATAGAGATCTGTGGGATGTTTTACCAAAGACGAGAATTGAGACCTTGGGAGGAAAACGAATCGGTATGGTTCATGGCGCCGGTAGCTGGTACGCCATAGAAAGTTTTGTCCTTACGCAGTTTGACGACGTGGACCTCATTGTCTTTGGCCATTCGCATATACCGGTCTACAGAAAAGAGAAGACGACGGAGCTCTTCAACCCGGGCGCCCTCAAACGTCCCCTCTCACAGCAAAAGATGGTGGGATTAATCGAGATCGAAGACCGGATTGTCTGTCGACATATACCTGTTCCCTAAGCACGTATCCGGTAAGCCGTGATCGGCGAAGCGAAAAGGGACAGCAAAAAGGGGCAAGGTGGCGCCTACGCCCTGTAGGGCATTTATTGTTGGAGGGTCGGTTAACTAAAACCTCATTATCAGTGCATGCGACTGCTGGGTATCGGTCTCCCGGAGGCGCAGCCTCAACTCTCGTGACTTGCCCGCCTCGCCGGGGAAAAAGATGAATCCGTGTGCAATCTCGTAAGGTCTTATCGGCCTGCTTTCCAAGGAACGTCTTTCTAGATCCTCCCTGATCTGCGTTTGAGGGTCGCGGTCCGCCAGACCCTTGGCCCCTCCGAATGTTGCGCCTGCCGCTGCGCCGATGACGGCCCCTTTGCCCGCTGCGCCGCCGACGTTTGACCCTGACACGATGCCGATTGCTGCGCCGATGACGGCCCCTGCCACACCACCGAGCAGGCTCCCCTTTCCGGCTTCTGGCGCTACTCTACCCAATTCAGTTTTCTTGGCCACCCTGTTATAAACGAGCCCGGAATCGAGGACAGGCCATAGGTTCCCCTGTTCGTCCACCAGGAAGGTTTGATCGGGTGCTATCTCGAGCGGGTGAGGTCCCCGGTTGTCAAAGATGACCTGAACCGGAAAGACGCCAGCCCCTCGTATGTCAAAGCCGAAGACATTCTGGGCCTCCTGACTGTCGTCATATGCTTTTGAGGCTATGGTTGCGCCTGCGACTTCGGTAGCATTCGGGTACGAGGAAGGCATTTTGAACGGCACGACTTGCTGTTTGTAGGCCGAGCACCCAGGCAACAATAGAGCGGTGAAACAACAAAAAACAAGAACCAATACGAAGCGTTTCATAATGCCTCCGGTGAACATCCTTGAGGCTAGTTTACCGGAAGGGCTTTGTCATTGTCAACCCTCGGGGCCCCTCAAAGAGCGGGTCAAAGAGCTTTCTACGGGGCAATCAAACCGTTGTCCTCGATCACCTCTGGCCCGTGGAAGCCCTCATACAGGAATCATGGACAGCGTTCCATCGAAGGTGGGGGTTGAAACGTATTCATGGAAGACCATTGGAAAAATAGAAGAGAACGATCTATAATCTCTTGCGAAACATGGTTCTGGTGAAGAGAACCCGCGGAGAGAGGGTTTTCAGGGGGTAACGATGAAGATCGTGAGCATTGTCGGAAGCCCAAGGGGGGCTAAAGGCGCGACCGCAGCCCTGTTGAACCTTGTCTTGGATGGAGCCCGAAGCAAGGGCGCAGAGACGGAGATGATCGTTATCAAAGGGCCCGAGGTGAAGCCCTGCCGGGCTTGTGATGTATGCCATAAGGTCGGTGTGTGCCCGCAGAAAGACCAGTTCAATGTGATCAAAGACAAGATAATAGCCGCAGATGGGTTTGTTCTGGCTACTCCCAACTACATCTTCCACGTGACCGCCCAGTTGAAGGCCTTTATTGACCGGTGCTGCGGGGTGGTCCATTGTATCGGCTTCGAGGGCAAATACGGCGCGTCGGTGGTCACTGCCGGGGGAGGGGACGAAGAAGATATAGCCGACTATCTCAACCACTTCGTCGCGATAACGGGAGGCATACCCATTGGTTCGGTGTGGGCCACCATGGGGCAGATTCAGGGCCAGAAGTTTCCCGAAGACTTCCCCGAAGACATCAAAGGGAAGGCTTTTGCCCTTGGCGAGCGTCTGGTCACGGCGCGGCAAAACAAAGAGAAATCCCCACGCTACCAGTCGGTCACCGCGCAGTTTGCGGAAAGAATGAGGTCTTTGATCGAATGGCGCAAGGAAGAATGGCCGTGGGAATACGAATACTGGAGGAAGCACCGAGGCGGTGTATAAGATAGTGAAGCGAGTATGATATTTCCTGCCGCAGCATCGTGCCCGGCCCTCTACAGAGCAGGAACCCAAGGATCGGGGGCATTACAGTTAAGAGTGCGCTACCTTTTGCACACTTTTGTTTACAGACTCAGGGTTACCAAGCTTATGTATGTTGGGATCCTTAATTTTTGGAGGAACTACGATGTCTGACACGGTTGGTGGGCGCAAAACCCTGCGGGATGTAGCGAAAGACTGGTTCATGGCCACGCGGCCGTGGTCCTTCGCCCTTTCCCTCGTTTCTGTTGGTGTCGGGACCCTGGTTGCTGCTGAAACCGGCCCTATCCTCTGGGGTTGGTTTGGCCTTGCTTGCCTCGGGATCATCTGCTTTCACGGAACTGCCAATGTCCTTAACGATTATTTCGACACCCATTACCATGTGGATCAGTCCGATTCCCCGACGGCTAAATATCGTCCACACCCGCTTCTTTCCGGTGCCTTTACGCCTCGTCAACTGCTGGTTGAAGGGGCTGTCCTCATGTCTGCAACGATTGTTATCGGACTTGTTCTGTCCTTTGTCCGTTCGTCCCTTGTCTTTTGGATCGGTCTGACTGGTTTTTTGGCCAGTGTCTTCTACACGGCCGGCCCGGTCAAGTACAAGTACAGGGGCTTTGGCGAGGTTTTTGTATTCTTAATGTGGGGACCCTTTATGGTTGAGGGTGCCTATGCAGTACAAAGGCAGGCCCTTTCCGGCAAGGCGCTTCTGATTTCAATTCCTTTAGGTGTTTTGGTGGCCATGGTCTTGATGGCCAACAACATACGTGATATCGCGTACGATTCACGTCAGTCCATTAAGACCATAAGCTCGATGCTCGGCCGGGATAGAGCGATCCGCCTTTTTGCAGCGTTCATCCTTGTCAGTTACGCTCTGGTTGTCGGGATGGTGGTATTTGGGGTCGTCAGTCCGTGGGCGCTCCTTGTGCTCCTTTCTCTGCCCAAAGCCATTCGCCTCGTGAGGACGTTTATGAGACAGGTCCCTGATGGGGCGGATGCCGACACCGGCCAGCTTAACACGGCCTTTGGGGTACTTTTCATTGCCGCGCTCATCATTCAAATAGCCGTCAGGTAGACCGTTTTTTAGATCTTTGGAAATTGCCGCCGGATGCCCCAGCCATACCGTCTGCGATCATGGGGAATCGATGGGGAATAGCGGTCCAAAAGGGGGGAGGGGAGGAGAAAACATCTCCTCCCTCTATATAGGGGGGTTCTATCTATTTGGGGGGTTATAGATAGATGTTAACGAATCCCGTGGGTCCTTTTTTAGCCCTGAACTAAACCAGAAGATCACAGCCTTCGATGAACCCTCAATCAGCCTAACGAATTACACTACAAAGATAGTGCCTGAGCCCGGCATCTGTCCAATACATAATTCTTATAGTCCTTATAACCTGGGACCGAGGGGCTTGGTTGAAACCGCACGTTACCCAGAAGGAGGCCCGATGGTGACAAGATCGAGCACGAATCGCCCTGGAAATAGGCTATACTCAAAAGACAATAATTTAGCGCTGAGAGGATCACAATGTTGATAAAAGATGTTCGGGAGTGCCGCCCTTTTTTGGCGATTGATGGCACCGTTATTCGTGAAATGCTTCATCCCGTTGAAACAGGCATGACCATTGCGTGCAGCTTAGCCCACGCATCCCTGGGACCAGGGGAATCATCCAAACCTCACCGTCTCAAGACCTCATCTGAGATCTACTACATACTGGGGGGAAAAGGCACCATGCACGTAGGGCACCAGTCAGCCGATGTCTGCACCGGGCAGATAGTGTTTATCCCCCCGGGTATGGTCCAGTATATAGAAAACACGGGGCGTGAAAATCTTGTGTTCCTCTGTGTGGTTGATCCGGCCTGGCATGAAGAGGACGAGGAAGTAGTGTGAGCTGGAGAGGGTGCGCTCAACGTATTACAGCCAGGCGGAAGAAACTCCGGCTGGCTGTAATGAGGAATACCTCAAAGTTCAGGTGAGGATTGTTTCGGGCTAGGCCTTTACCTCGCCGACCTTTCTCCTGACGATCTTGCCCTTTTGGTTGGGAAAATCAGCCCTAATATACACGGTCTTCTCGAAAACCCGGTCCACGATGCCTTCTTTTTCCTTCTTTGCGAAGGGAAACGTCACTTTGTCTCCTGATTTCATGCTGCGCCTCCGGTAGCTTCAACTCTTGTCCCCGACGTGGGCTCGGCTTTGATCCCCGCATTCACCTCTGTCTTTTCCTGTTTTGGTTCCTCAGCCTTGCTTTCGGCCGATTTGACACCGTTGCCCGACGATGTGGCACCTCCATGCTTGTAGTCGGTGACATACCATCCGCTACCTTTCAACTGAAAGGAGCACTGTGAGATCAGCCTGTTAACCGGGCTATCACAGACCGGGCACGTTTCAAGCGGGTCTTCCGTTATTTTCTGGAATGCCTCAAACACCTTACCGCACGTTGAGCACTCATATTCATAGATCGGCATTGGGGAACCTCCTATACGATTATGCCGTAAAAATATAATCTCATGGTATCGTTCTAGTCAAGTTGTATAGGACAATTCATTGGCAATCGGCGCCTCAAGTTGCCAATGAATTGCATTCCCTGTGCGCGGGACCCCACCGAGCAGGAGATGGAAGAGATGGCGGGGGAGTGTGACTATCCCTATTTCACCCCTATCAGCAGGGTAAACGCATTTGAAAATCA
>DCUF01000082.1 GCA_002328485.1 Deltaproteobacteria bacterium UBA2221 | reverse complement strand
CCTTCGATACGACCCTCATGCGCGGCGTCGATTTCCTGAACGTCAGTTATGGGGAAGACTACGCTGCGGCCCTTAGGATCTGCCGAGAATACAGAATTGGTCGCATTTTTGAAAGCCTCTATTTATGTAGACGCTGGACGGGCAACACAGATGCGGCCCTGAGCATCGAGGCTGCAAACAGGAACGATGCCTTCAAAGATTCCATCCGAACCGAGGAAATCAGGGCAAGGCAGGAGATAAATCGGACTGTCTAAGGAGCTAAGGAGTTCGGATGGAGGACCGAGTGTATGGGATATTTGACGGAGGGAAAGAGGGCCCGAAGCTGGCAGATCTATGCCGTGGGCTCTTAGACGAGCAGAAGACCTCGTGGCCTCAGCTTTCTGAAGCCTACGAAGCCCTGGGTTCAGCAAAGACGCGGCTCCTTGCCTGCAACGGTTTCTCTGTCCGGCTTCTCCACAACCCTGGAAGGCTAACGAGCACCGATGCGAAGGTCGATGCAGCGGATATCAGCCGCCGCCCCTGTTTTCTCTGTGCGGATCGTCTCCCCCACCCACAGAAGTCCATACTCTACCGACATGAGTATCTCATCCTTTCCAATCCCATGCCCGTCATGTCCGGTCATCTGACCATCCCCCACATCTCCCATAGACCTCAGACCATAATCGCCAACACGCAAACCTTTCTTGCCCTTGCGGCGGACCTGGGAAAGGAGTGGATCATCCTCTACAACGGCCCCCGGTGCGGCGCCTCGGCGCCTGATCATCTCCATTTTCAGGCAATACCGGCGGGGCAGACACCCATCGAGCATGAGATAGGGGAGAAAAGACGGCTGGTCCCTTACGGCGGATATCAAAATGGCATTTCGTGCTATCGGGTAGAGAATCTAGGGAGAGAGGTAATACTCTTTGAAGGGGAAGAACCGTTATCACTCGCCCGGGCCCTTTCCCGCCACATCGAAGTCCTTGGCCAAATCCCTCGACCGCCGGCAGATGAGGAGCCCATGGTCAATGTCCTGTGCCGTTTTCAGGAGGGGAAGTACACCGTACTGGTCTTTCCGCGGAGCAAACATCGCCCTTCCGTCTTTTTCAGGGACGGGGACGATCGAATCGTCGTCAGCCCGGCCGTAGTGGAGATGGCGGGCATCGTCGTAACACCCTTCCAGAGGGATTTTGACCGGCTGGACTGCGCAACCATCGAGTCTATTTACCGCGAGGTCACGCTCGGATTGACCCTTTAGTGTTTTGTCCAGACCATCTCATGCGCCGGCGGTCAACCCGGTCCGCCTTGACACCGTGAAGACATATGGATAGAATCGGAGCAAACACGCGGTCAAACAGGCAGTTGCTCTCCGGAGCGGAGGCATCTGCCTTGGCAGAGACCAGGGGAAAGAGGTCCGGGTATAGCAAGGCCCCGGATGGGTCACTGTTTCGGTGGGATAGCGCCTGGTGCCCGCAGGCAAAGGAGTCTCTATGTCGGACACGACGGAAAAAGATAAGTGCAGGGTTGAGATAGGATCTGCCCACGATTATCGAGAGGAGATACCCCAGATCGTCGAAAGGCTCGTGACATCCTGCGACGGGCCCCAATGCTTCGATCATGTGGGGCCGGAGCCCATACCCTCCCGGGAGGGTATCATCAAGATCGTTAATCAGCTCATGCGCATACTCTATCCCGGATATTTCATTTCGGAGAGGCTCGACCGCGTGAACCTGCGATACTACCTCGGGCAAGAGGCCATCTCCCTCTTCGAGGACCTTTCCACGCAGATCGCCCTCTGCTTCAGACACGACTGCATACGCTACGATCAACCATGCTCTCAGTGCCAGGAACGGGGACGGCAGGAAGCGATCCGTTTCATGGAGGAGCTGCCCAACCTGAGGACCTTGCTCAGTAAAGACGTGCGGGCCGCTTTTGAAGGGGACCCTGCCACCACCAGTTACGACGAGATCATCTTTTCCTATCCAGGCCTGTTTGCCGTATCCGTTCACAGAATAGCCCATCAGCTTCTCCATCAAGGTGTGGCCCTCATGCCCAGAATTATGAGCGAGTATGCCCACGGCCGCACAGGGATTGACATACACCCGGGGGCGCACCTGGGCGAAGGTTTTTTCATCGATCACGGCGTGGGTGTCGTAATTGGGCAAACATCTGTAATCGGCGACAGGGTAAGGATCTACCAGGGCGTGACCCTCGGCGCCCTTTCGCTTCCGAGAGATGCCGGTGAAAGGCTTCGCGGCAAGAAACGCCACCCCACCATTGAGGACGACGTGATCATTTACGCAGGGGCCACAATATTGGGTGGGGACACCGTCATCGGCGCTCGCTCCGTTATTGGGGGAAATGTCTGGCTCACAGAGTCGGTGCCACCCGATACGCGGGTCTTCCTCAAGACACCCGAGCTCATCAGAAAGGAGAATTCAGGAGCGCAACCTCACTGAGAACATGAGAGCATTCTTCAGAATTTCTTCCTGACTGACCCTGCGGTAGAGGCCACCTTTTGTGGATCATCCATAAGGTCACACAGGACAAAATCGGTCTTCCCACTGAGGGAAGCCTTGTTCCCTCAGTGGGTATTGGCACAGCACTCAACTCCATGTCGATCATACCCTTTCGAGGGGATTGAGGTCAGGAGCGTGCGAAGGAATACCTCGAAGACATCACCGTTACCACCATGACCCGCCTTGCGAGCAAAGAGTTCACCTGAACGCGGACAAACGCCGCCTAGGCTGGTAAGATAGAAGAGATCGGCATCCGGTTTTGGGCGAGACCCTGGAGTTGCTTGAAAAGCCCGCGAATCAAGAATCTGTTGGAGAATAAAGGTGCTGTTCTCTGGAGAAAAATGGTCGGGAAGACAGGATTTGAACCTGCGACCCCAGCGTCCCGAACGCTGTGCTCCACCAAACTGAGCTACTTCCCGATGCCGAGTAGCTTATCAGACTTCAGAGCAGACTTCAAGGCAGAGTTGCGTGCCAGAATCAGTAGCGTTGGAGATTCCCGAAGTACTATCCGACCACTGAGCCGAGCTGGAATATGGGCAGATACATAGCCACGATCAGACCGCCCAGAATGACGCCCAGAAAAACCATGAGGACAGGCTCCAGTAACGAGGTCAGGTTTGCGACCATATTGTCAACGTCTTCCTCATAGAAGTCCGCTATCTTATTGAGCATGTTGTCGAGGGCACCCGTGGACTCACCGACCTGAACCATCTGTACGACCATGGGAGGGAAAATGCCGCTGTCTTTGAGAGGATCTGAGATGCTCTTGCCTTCGCTGATGCTTACCCTTGCTTTAAGGAGGGCATCCTCTATAATCCTGTTTCCAGCGGTCTTTGCCACAATCACAAAACTTTCGAGGATCGAGACTCCGCTGGAAAGAAGGGTGGAGAGCGTTCTGGTCACCCTTGCCACCGAGGCCTTCTTCAACAGAATTCCGAAAATGGGTATTTTGAGCAGAAGGGCGTCAACCTGCCTGCGTCCCGGGTTGGTGCGATAGTAGCGAATAAAAGCGATAATGCCGACGATAGCTCCACCCACAATGAATGGAAAACTGGATTTGACAAAATGGCTCAGGTTGATCACCAACTGGGTTGGAAGAGGCAGCTCCTTCCCAAAGCTCTGGAACATGTTTTCGAAAACGGGAATCACAAAAAGCAGCAGGACCAGCACCACTGCGATGGCTACAAAAACAATGCTACTGGGGTAGATGAGCGCGCTCTTGACCTTCTTCTTGAGCTTTTCCGACTTTTCAATGTAGTTGGCCAATCTCATAAGAACGGTATCGAGCATACCGCCTTCCTCGCCAGCCACGATAAGATTGGTATAGAGGTCGTCGAAGACCTTTGGGTATTCCTTGAGGGCGTCCGCGAATCTCATTCCTTCTTCGATCCTCTCTTTCACGCTCCTGGACACGGCCCGCAGGTTGGCATCATCAAGTTGGTTGGAAAGGATGTCGAGGGACTGTACCAGTGGCAACCCGGATGAGATCATTGTGGAAAGCTGGCGCGTAAAAATACCCACCTGAAGGCGCTTCACTTTCTTCTTGCCGCTCGCTTTTTCCGTTTTCTCTTCTTTCTTTTCCTTGGCGGCAGTCAGGATCACGCCCTCGCGGCGCACCTGTGCACGGAGGTCCTGGGTGGACTCGGCGGTTAACACGCCTTTTCGGGGTTCACCCCTTAATGTTTTTCCTTCCCACTCGTAAACGGGCATACCCTAATTATCGCACTTCTCGTCCAAAAGTTTACTAATCTCTCATCACCGCGTAAAAACTAACGTTTTCTCGCTTCACAAGCATGACGACGCCGTCTCTGGTGTTCGCTCTTCTCATGACCTCCTTGAAATCCTCTATGTTCTTTATCGGCCTCCTATTGATCTCTCTTATGATATCTCCGGGCCTCAAGTCTGCCTCCTCGGCAGGGCTGCCCGGACGAATGTCTGTGACGATCACACCCCTTCTGTCTTTGAGGCTCAAATGACGGGCAATGTCAGGATTTATATTCTGTACCACAAGACCAAAATTCTTCTCTGCCTCAGGACTTATCTCAGCGGTTTCCTTCTTCTCGTCCTTCATTTCACCGATTATCACATCTACGTCCTGATATTTGCCTTCTCTGACCAAGCCAATTCTGGCCTTGCGACCGATCTCGGTTCCGGCAACCATCCGCGGCAGTTGATCCATCTCTTTGATTTTGTGGCCGTCAAAGGAGACTATCACGTCCCCTCTCCGAATGTCGGCCCTGGATGCGGGGCTATCCTCGATTACGTCCGAGACCAACGCTCCCTCCGACTCTTTGATTTGGAAGCTTTTGGCCAGCTCAGGGGTAACCTTCTGGATGACGACGCCGAGCCATCCTCGTACAACCCTACCCTTGGCCTTCAGTTGAGGCAGAAGCAGTTTTGCGGCGTTGATGGGAATCGCAAAACCAATCCCCTGGCCTCCGGAAACGATGGCCGTACTGATACCAACCACCTCTCCCCTTAGATTGAAAAGGGGCCCCCCGGAATTTCCCGGATTGATTGATGCATCCGTTTGGATGAAGTCGTCATAGGGGCCCTGCCCGATGACGCGACCTTTTGCGCTTACAATCCCCGAGGTCACGGTCCGCTCCAAACCAAAGGGATTGCCAATGGCAAGAACCCAGTCTCCAACCTCAAGCTTATCGGAATCGCCGATCACCGCCACGGGAAGGCCATTCTTTGCATTTATTTTAATCAAGGCGATATCCGTTTTAGGGTCTTTGCCGACCACCTTGGCCTCATACTCCTTGCCGTCGGTCAGTTTGACCCGTATGCTCGACGCTTTCTCGACAACGTGGTTGTTGGTTAGAATGTGTCCTTCTTTATCGATAATGAACCCTGAGCCAAGGCTTCGTTGTTTGAACTCCCTCCGTGGCGCATCCCCAAAGAACTTCTCAAAAAAGTCGTTTCCGAAGAAGTCTTTGAAAGGGTTTACCATCTTCTCATTGAGGTCAACTCCCTTTACGACAGTGGTGGTGTTGATGTTCACCACGGCTGGTGTTACCTCCTTGACGAGACCACTAAAGCTGGGAAGACCGGAACGGTCGAAGGAGATTTGCCGGGGACTGGCGGGATACGGGGTATCCGGATTCACGCTCGTGCCCACCTTCTGTTTGGCATATACCGAAACTCCGGCAACGAGTACAAGGATAAGAACCATCAACAACCATTTTCTATGTTTCATGGATGCCTCCGTCCAAAGGTAATCTGATAAAGAATAGGCTGCCCGAGGACGCGTGGCTCTCGACCCCTATGGTCCCGCCATGCGCCTCGGCGATCCATTTCGCGATTGAAAGCCCGAGGCCGCTCCCGCTCTCACGTCTTCTCGATCGGTCAGCCCTGTAGAATCGGTCAAAGATGTACTTCAGGTCTTCTTCGGCTATCCCGATGCCCGTGTCCCGCACCTCTATCGTTACGAACCCGTCGCTCGTGGTCGAAGACATCTCGACAGCCCCATCCCCCGGGGTATACTTGATGCCGTTATCGACTACGTTCCTCAGCATACGCCTCAATTTCAACTCATCACCGCGCATTTCAGTATCGGCCACGTTCTTCGCCACGAGACAGACCCCCTTTTGCTGTGCCATAAGGCTCATATCGGCATAGACATCCATGATCAAAGCCTTTACGTCCAGGGTCTCCATATTCAGCCGTATCTCATCCTTGTCCGCCTTCGACAAGAGCAAAAGGTCTTCTATGATTCGAGTCATCCGATCGGTCTCCTCCAAATGACTCGAAAGTATCGATTTGTACTGGTCGACACTTCTTTCCTTTCTTAGGGCGACCTCCGTCTCACCCTTGATGATCGTAAGTGGGGTCCTCAGCTCGTGCGACACGTCTGAGCTGAATTGGTTGATCCGTTGGAACGCGTCCTGAAGCCTTCCGATCATCTCGTTAAATGTCTGGGCCAGCTTCCCGAGTTCATCCTTCCTCCGCCCTATGTCTATCCGTTCTCCCAGATTCTGGGAGGAAATCGTTAAGGCCGTCCTCCGCATCTTCTCAACCGGTTTGAGGGCTTTTGTAGCGGCACCATAGCCTATGATAATCGTCGAGGCGATCGATGTGGGGATGGCGATGATCATGATGATGAGGAGTCTCTTCATCGTTTCATCGAAATCCTCGAGGGACGTCCCTACCTGAACAATACTCGTCACCTTCTTGTTGTCATCCATAATCGGTATGGTGACCATGCGAAGTCTCGGCTTCACCCTTTCAATGGTTTCATAAACCGTTTCCCCTGCATAGGCTTGCTCCAGGGTGTTGAAGCTACTGGAAAGACTCTGAGCCTCGACATCGTTCATCCTTGCTCCTATCCTGCCGGCACTGTCAATGATCTGGATAAATTTGCCCTTTGGTTTTCTCCCCAGGACGTTTTCCAGATATCGTTCGAAGTTGCCGAAGAGGCCAGGATCCCTGACGTCGGTTAGAGAGGTGGATATCACCTCACCCATCGATTTTATTTTCCCATCGATGCTCGCCTGGAGGCTGATCTCAAAGTAGTAGTAGACCCCGCTGCCGAAGACAACGAGTATGAAGGAGAGAATACCTCCATAGAGTAGGGTAAGTCTCCACCTGATGGGCAGGTTTGACAGCGTTCTCATTTCTCTTCTTTGAGGATGTACCCCGTCCCACGGACCGTCAGGATATACTTGGTTTGCGAGATGGTCTCGATCTTCTTGCGGAGGAAATTGACATACACGTCGACGATGTTCGTTGAATCCGCAGCATTCTGCCAAACGTACTCAGCTATCTCTTTTCTTGTTAGGGGTCTCTCGCTATTTCTGATCAAGAGTTCCACCATGAGATATTCCTTCTCAGTGAGCTCGACCTGTTGTCCCTCGATGGAAAGTGCCCTTGTAAAGGGGTCAAGAACCATGTTCTTGTAGCGAACAAGATGACTTTCCTTTGTGTTTCCTCTTCTCGTAAGCGCACGCATTCGCGCTAGCAGTTCGTCGAATGAAAAAGGCTTTGTCAGGTAATCGTCGCTACCGGTGTCGAGGCCCCGCACCACGTCTTCTTTTGCACTCTTTGCCGTCAGTATCAGTATAGGCGTGGTTATCCCATCTTCTCGGGCACTCTTGAGCACCTGCAGGCCATCTATCTCGGGGATCATGAGATCCAAAAGGACCAGATCGTACTCTTTCGTCTTCAGGAGACTAAGTCCTTCCTTACCGTCAAAGGCCACCTCAACGGTGTACCCCTCTTCCTCCAGCCCACGGCTGATGAAGCTTGCCACCTTGACCTCATCTTCGATTACAAGCACTCGCATGGTTAGCCCATAGTATAGTACAAAAGCCTTGTGACAGGTAGACCTTAAGACATGGCGTGCATAACAAAAGGTTTGACAAAAGTTACCGAATTCACTAAGAAATAGACTTTAAGTCACCCCTTGGCTACGCAAACTGTGGCTGCCACAACCCAAGAGGCAGAGGAGGAATCTCACCATGAGTCTGCTTGAGGCCTATATCATTACCTTTATTGCGAGTTTCTGTTCCCTGGTCATCGAGATGGTAGCCGGTCGCATTCTCGCGCCCTTTGTGGGGGTATCTATCTATACCTGGACCAGTATCATCGGCGTGATCCTGGCGGGCATCAGTATCGGAGCCTATATAGGAGGGAAACTTGCGGACCGGTTCACAAGCAGAAAAACCTTAGGGTGGCTGCTTCTTCTCTCCGGCGTCGCAGCCCTTGCCATTATCCCCCTTGCGAATTTTGTAGCAGCCTATCGCTTTCCCTTTTCCCTGATGTGGCGGATTTTCACGGTAACGGCGCTCATATTCTTCATTCCTGGCTGTATTCTCGGCACCATATCCCCAGTGGTGGTGAAGCTCACGTTAAAGAACCTCGACCGGGCCGGGAATGTTATTGGCAAGATTTACGCATTTTCAACATTAGGCGCTATTGCAGGCACGTTCATGACCGGCTTTGTCTTGATTTCCTGGATGGGTACCCGAAATATCGTCTTGGTTATGGGGATAATTCTTATGATCGCCGCCTTCGGATCGGGGATGCTGTTTAGAACGGGAAGGACGTTTACGGCCTTCTTGGTGGTAGCCGTTTTTCTTGTAACGGGAGCCTACTCCTTGGCCGGGAGGATACCGGGGATAGAGCGTTACTACTACTATAAGGAAAGCGACTACTATACGATCAAATTGACGAAAACGACAAGCGCGGATCGCAAGACACCTCTGCAAGCCATGGTGCTTGACAACCTCATCCACTCATTTGTAGCCCTCGACAACCCCCTCCACATCGAGTACGAATACGAGCGAATCTATGCCGAGGTTCTCCGGTGGCTCTATTCGAACGATGCAGCCTTCAGGAGCCTGACCATAGGCGGCGGCGGATATACCTTTCCCCGTTACATGGAGACCTCCTTCCCAGCGGCCAAAATTGACGTCGTTGAGATAGACCCTCAGGTGACGAAGGTCGTGTACCAGCACCTCGGACTTCCGGAGCAGTCGCGCATTCGCACCTTCAATACCGATGGCCGGTGGTTTGTCATGAACTGCAAAGAAAGGTATGACCTGATATTCACTGATGCCTTCAACGATCTTTCCATCCCCTACCATCTCACCACCAAGGAATTTGCCGAACAATTGAGCGGCATCCTTGCCCCAAAAGGCATTCTCATGTCCAACGTCATTGACAACTTCCAGAAAGGTGCTTTTCTCCCCTCTTTCATGAAAACATTGGCCGCCGTATTCGGCGAAGATAATGTCCATTTGATCTCGGTGAATCCCGACTTCTCAAATCTAAAGATCAGCACTTTTATAGTCATAGCCCACAAGGGGACCCTTGATATTCAGGCCTTCGACAATTGGTTGAAACAAAAACTGGGATCTCAAGCAAAATCGGCCCTGGTATCCAAGGAACTGACCAAGAGTTTCTTGGATAAGAAAGACGCCATGGTCATTCGGGATGACTATGCCCCGGTCGACAATCTCATCGCCCCGGTCTTTGAAGAACGCTTCGGGCACAAGCGAGAAAGAAAGGGATCTACCAACAAATAGCATCCCACAAAACTGTTTGGAAAAAAATAATTGACAAACCACTGCGTGGAGCGTATTCTTTTTTTGTTACTAAATTCACAATCTCGGCCTACGTGGAAATTATGGCAAGGCTAAAGATGTCTGAACTGATCGCAAAAATAGCAGGCTTTTTTTCGACGGCAGTAAGTGCCTCTTTTCACAACCTCGCACTCGCAAACGCGTATCCCCATAACTTCTCATAATTACTCCCCTTTGCCCCTGGGCCTCCCCCCAGGGGGTTTTTTTGTTTACAACGGAAGATGCATTTGATATACCATACCTTGCCTTTATGGGGATTCCGGACATAAATACCTATTCTGGAGGCCTTCTCGGGCTTCTCTATTCATCAGGACCGGTCGCCAAAACCGTTGTTCTTATCCTGGCGATCTTTTCCGTTTTTTCATGGGCGATTGCGTTTTACAAATGGCGACAGCTGCGAAGGGTAGAAGAAGACGGGGAACGCTTTTTGAAAGTGGTAAAGGAGAGCCCCTCTTTCGATCGGCTCACGAGCGTCTACAAGGACAGCCCCGATAGCCCATTCTATCGTCTTCTCAGCGCCTGCTATCGAGAGATTTCATCACGTAGAAAGGCCGGTGCCACTGACGATTCCAGCCCCATAGATCTCTCCGTTCCCGCTGAAAATGCCATGAGGGCTGCCCTTGGAGAAGAAACGGAACGGCTCGGCTCGAAATTATCTTTTTTGGCCACCACAGCGAATGCCGCTCCTTTTATCGGCCTGTTCGGTACGGTTTGGGGGATTATGGACTCCTTTCGAGAGATTGGCCTGCGGGGTACAGCCAGCCTCGCCGTTGTTGCGCCCGGTATCAGTGAGGCCCTCGTGACCACAGCTCTTGGCTTGGCCACAGCGATCCCTGCCGTTCTTGCATATAACTACATGCTTTCCAGGCTGCGCCGAGTAACTTCCAAAATGGAAAATTCCCTCATTCTAATCGTCAACCTTTTAGCCAGATGAAGGCCTCGCCTGCCAATAAATCGCCTCTGTCCGAGATTAATGTCGTGCCCCTCGTGGACGTGTTGCTCGTTTTGCTCATCATCTTCATGATCACTGCACCCATGATGCAGCAAGGTCTATCGGTGGAATTGCCAAAGGTAACCTCCCGCCCCTTGCCTTCCAAAGACGATGTCCAGGTACTCACCATAACCAGAAATAAGGCCCTAATCCTTAACGACAAAAAAATCGAGGAGAAGGACCTGAAGGCAGCGGTCGAGTTCCTTTTCGCCCGAAAAGACACGAAAGAGATATTTCTCAAGGCTGACAGCGGAGTCCCTTACGGCTTTGTCGTCCACTGCATGGGGGCTATCCGTCAGGCAGGAATCGACAAGGTAAATATCGTGACGAAACCCGCAGACGAGAGATGAGTGAGAAAGCCTTCTACAGAATGCTCCTGCTCTCCTTGGCGTTTCACCTGGTCTTTTTGGCCCTCGTCGGTACTCCGTTCAAAAAAACGGGCCGAACAGTCAACCCCCTCAGCAATACCTATTCCGTAAACCTGGTTGAAGACATTGTGGGCAAGTCCAAGGATGAGGGGGCGCGCCCTCTCCCGAGTCAGGGACCAAGTTCGCCGCCACAGCGGCAAAAACAGAGGCCCGAAACAAAAAAGATCAAGGCCGTGAAGAAGCCAACGGAACCGCTGGAACCGGTGCGCTCACTGTCACCCAAGAAACTTCCGACCAAGGAAACCACAGGCGCCACGAAAGATGAGTTGAGGCATCTCGAGGAACGTCTTCGAGAGATGAGAAAGCAGACGGCAAGCGGCGAATCTCGAAGCGAGGCGAAGCGAGGCGAGGGCGGGAAAGGAAGCGAGGGACTATCGGGTTCTTCATCAGGAAGCTCCGGGTCAGGGTCCGGGGCACAGAATCCGGCACTGGTACGCTACCTTATCCTCATGAGAGACAGGATCGAAAGCGCCTGGCGCATACCCTTCATAAGCGGGGCTCAGAAGAACCTTGAAGCCAAGGTTACCATCAAGATCAGGAGGGATGGACGAATCGTCGACATCAGTGTGGACAAGCGATCAGGCAATCGATCCTATGATGAATCGGTGCTCAGGACGCTACGGGCAATCGATCCTCTGCCGCCTATCCCCTCATCCGTGGATGAAGACCCATTGGAAGTCGAAATGACCATGCGACCCGAAGGGGTTTCCTAGCCACCCCGCACATCCAGCAGTGATGGCTAGTGCTCTTTTCCGGCCTGTTTGCTCGCTTTCGAGCCTCCAGCACCCCGGCTTCTTATCCTTCGCCTCACGAGAGTCCAGAGGTTATGAAAAAGAACGACAAGATAGTGCCGTGCGAAATACATCGCCACGACAACCGCGATGCTGGACAACAGGAGCATCCAGAAGGCGGCGTAGTCCTTGTTTTTGACCGCGTCTCCCTGGAGGCTCAGCATCAAGGTCCCCGGAAATCGCCCAAAAAGATTCATGAGTATAAAATCGAGAAGGCGCAGGCGGGTCAGCCCTAGAAGATAACAGAGAGAATCCTTCGGGAAGCCGGGTATGAGAAACAAGATGAAGGCCACGTACAGGCCACGGTGCGTTACAAAGTAATCAAATCTTTCTATGTACTCCCTTTTGACTATTTTGTGAACAAAAGCCGCTCCCAGCCATCGAGCGATGCCGAAGGCCAGGAGGGATCCAAGGGTCAGCCCGAGGGTTGAGTAGACGGTGCCCGCGATCTTCCCGAAAAGCAGGCCACCCACAAATCCAGTAATTTCACCTGGAATGGGCGCGACTACCACCTGTAAGGCCTGGAGAACGATGAAGACCAAGACTGCAAAAGGGCCAAATGAGAGGATAAAACTCTGAAGACGCTTCAGCTCAAAAAAATACCTGTACCAGCGGACGGCTTCTCTCCAGAGGCCCTCATGATAGATATAGAAGATGACCGCAATAACCGCCGCCAGACAGATAAGGACGGTCACCTTTACTATGCGGGAGTTGTAAAGGGAACTCACGAAACGCTTTGGTGTCATGCTTCTATAGCTACCACCCTCAGCACTTCATCGATTGAAGTCAGCCCCTCCTCCAGAAGCGTTCGGCAGTAGGCTACGAGCGGTTTCATGCCTTGCTGAAGCGCCTCCTCCCTGATCTCCTGGGTGTTGCCCGCCCGGTTTATGACCTTTCGGATGTTCTCGTTCGCGCCAAGAACCTCAAAAGCCCCGATACGACCACGATAGCCCGTCTGATTGCAGGCATAACATCCAATGGCCCTATAGGTTCTGGTTCCCGAGGGCAACCCCAGATATTGAAGCGTATCGTCATCGGCCACATAGGACTCCCGACACTGTGGGCAAAGCCTCCTCACCAGTCTTTGCGCGACGACGCCGATGACGGACGCCGAAATCAAAAAGGGCTCAATGCCCATCTCCATGAGTCGAACAAAGCTTGAAGCAGCGTCGTTGGTGTGTAGGGTGGTAAAGACCAGATGGCCGGTCAGCGCAGCTTCCACAGCAATCTTGGCGGTCTCCTGGTCGCGCGTTTCACCAACGAGCAGTATATCCGGGTCCTGCCTGAGAAAAGCCCGCAAGATACGAGCAAAATCAAGGCCAATATCGTGGTTGACCTGAACCTGTGTCACCCCGGACAGATCATACTCAATGGGATCTTCCACGGTGCTGATATTGACTCCCGGCATATTAAGCTCCGTGAGCATGCTGTAGAGCGTCGTTGTCTTGCCCGAACCTGTTGGTCCGGTCACATAGATAATGCCCCACGGCCTCTTGATCATCGTTCGAAGCAAGGTCACCGTATCACGATCGATCACGACGTTGTCAAGAGAGAGGAGGCCCGCTTCTTTGCTGAGTATCCTTATGGCCACTTTCTCTCCGTGTTTGCCGGGGACGGTAGACACCCTAAAATCAACGGGCCGGTTATCCCGTCTCGCGGTAAATCTGCCGTCCTGAGGAAACCGTCGTTCCGTGATATCCAGACCGGAGATGATCTTGAATCTGCTGACAAGGGGAAGGTGGGTGCTCTTCGGCAACATCTCCTCTTCCTTCAGCACCCCGTCCACGCGATATCGTACCCTGAGTGCCGTTTCCAGAGGCTCGACATGAATGTCGCTGGCGCCTTTTCTCACGGCGTTAACGATGATGCTGTTTGCCAGGCGCACGACAGGCGCACCCGATGCCTCCCGTTCAAGCTCGGCCACGCCCAAGTCCGTACCGGGCCCGCCTTCCACCGCCATGTGAAAACCTCTGCCCACATCCGCTTCCACCAGGTCCGTTGGACTCTGTGGCATGTCGACCTTTTGGGTGCCCCCCTGTTTGGTCATCTCCGGATACTTTGTCTGCATGAAGGCGGTGAAATCGTTCTCACTTATGAAAACCGGCTCAATAGGAGCGCCTTTGACAAATCTTCTGACCTCATCGAAGGCCAAAAGGTCGGTCGGATTGACCATGGCAACAGTAAGTGTATTGCTGGACAGAGCGACGGGGATGATTTTGTGTCGCTCCATAACCTGCATGGGAAGCAGCCGAATGACCTCGGGATCCAGGCTCAAACGGGAGAGAGAAGCAACACCAATCCCGCTTCGGGCATTCATCTCCTGGATGCGGCGAGCAAAAATCCTATTCAGCGACATCGATATCTCAGGATGCTCGTTGAGAATCTCCCCAAAATCTTCTCGTATCAGGACAAAGACCTCAGTCGTGATGACGGCTACAGCGGAGGCTGTCCTCGGTCCCCCCGCGAGCAGGGCCATTTCGCCAAAACAGGCGCCGTCACCGAGCGACGCCAAGGTAAGATCGATACCAAGGGATACCTCCCTTTTTTTTATCTCAACCTTCCCTTGCTTAATGACGAACATGCGATCGCCAGGTGCCCCTTCCCGTACGATGGTCGCCCCGGGAGGATAGACCCTTCTGGTGAGTCTTGCCGCTATCTCAGCAAGATCTGCTACTGAGAGTCCGGAAAAGAACTCAGAGTTTCGAAGGAGGAAAAGCTCTTCCGATTCGTTCGTCATCTACCGAACCTCCTCGTCCGGTGCTGGAAGCTTCGGATGGCTCTCAGAAAATCAATCCGTCTAAAGGCAGGCCAGAGCGCATCGCAGAAATAGAATTCACTGTAGGCGCTTTGCCACAGCAAGAACCCACTCATTCTCACCTCTCCGCTTGTTCTGATGATAAGATCGGGGTCCGGTATGCCCGAGGTGTAGAGGTGCTTGGTTATGTCTTCGGCAGTAAGGCCCTGGGCCAACTCATCCACTGACTTCGCCTGCTTTCCAGCCAAGGCCATCTTGACGGCATCCACAATCTCCTCTCTTCCCCCATAGCCAATGGCCATGTTCAAGATGTACTGATCGTGATCTTTGGTTGATTCTTCCGATCTTGTGATGGCCTCTTTCACGTCTTCAGGGAGTCTGTCCAGTTTGCCGAATACCTTGATCCTGAACTTGTATGACCGGATGATCTCGTTTTGGGACAGTTCGTTCATTTTGTCCCGGATCACCCCAAAAAGTGCCTCCACCTCATCTTTGTCACGATTCACGTTGTCGGGCGAGAGCACCCAAATCGTGATAATGCGTATGTTGAGGTCGACGCACCATTGAAGTACCTCGTCCAGCTTGCGAGCACCCTCGCGGTGGCCCTCGGAGATATCTTCGAAGCCCATCTCTCGTGCGTACCGTCTGTTCCCGTCCAGAATGATGCCCAGATGGGTTGGAGCCACTCCCTTCCTGATCTCCTGTTGGAGCAGCCGTTCATATACGAAATAGAGGAAGCGCCTGATCAAATCGGATAGATTATATAGGTTTTCGAGGAAAAGGAATAGCGATTTTGCGACGCCGCCACCGCTCCATCATCAGCTTAGGCGGCAGGTCGTTTCACCTTAGAGGTGAGGGCCCGTATCGCATCCTTTAGCCCGTCCAGGGTCAGCTCATACATGGGGAAGATTCTGCTTATAGCGTCAACAGTGGGATGACGCCAATACTGTTTAGGCGTTGGATTGAGCCACACGGTGAAGGGATAGTGGTTCTTTATCCTCTCGAGCCATTCGACACCGGGCTGCTCATTGCTATAGTAATAGTCAATGCAGCCGTATCGGTCAAAAAGTTCAGAGTATGCCATACGAGCATCACCCACTATTACGACTTTGTATCCCCGATGATAGTTGGAGAAGAGCTTCTCCGTGGGTAGAGCCTTGGCATTCCACATATCGGTATACACGTCTTGATAAATACAGTTATGAAAGAAGAAGTGTTGGAAATCCTTGAAATGCTCCATCTGCGTGGCAGCCGAGAAGAGTCTATCGCAGAGGTTGGCGTAGGGGGCCATGGAACCACCGGTGTCCATGAGCAGCAGGAGTCGTATGGTGTTTTCCCGTGACCGGGAGAAGACCAGTTCTATCTCACCGCCTTCCTTGGCGGTCTTGTCGATGGTCTCGTCAATGTCCAGCTCTTCGACCAGGCCCTCACGCTTCAGTTCTCGCAGCTTCTTGAGAGCCATCTTGGTCTGACGTACGTCCAGGATCAGGTCGTTTCTGTAGCTTCGGAACTTTCTCTCCTCTGCCACCTTAACGGCGGAACTCATCCACCCTTCGCCGCCTACCCTGATCCCACCGGGGTGGTAGCCATAGGCACCAAAAGGAGAGGTACCCCCAGTGCCTATCCACTTTTTCCCGCCGTCATGGCGTTCCGTCTGTTCCTTCAGCCGCTCCCTGAACATGCGCATAAGCTCGTCGAGCCCGTACTTCTCCTTCAGCGCCTCCAGTTCCCTTTTCATCTCCTCGATCTCTTCACGAGAAAGGTTCGGGAGCTGATTGATGGGGTTTTTCAGCCACTCCATAACCTTTTCCAGTTCGAGCGGCTCCGTTTGAATGCCTCCGAAATACTCTCGAAAGGCGAGATCGTACATATCGTAGTAGGCCTCGCTCTTCACCAGAAAGGCCCTGCCAATGTAATAGAGATGGTTCAGGTTGGACTGCATGAAACCTTTGTAGAGCGCCTCGGTAAAAGATATCCATTCGGTTACCGATACGGGAACGCCCTTCTGTCTCAAAAGGTAGAAGAAATCGATGAACATGCTGACTTCCCGGTCCTTACCTTCTCCTGAATGAGAACGAACCGCTGTTGCTCGCCAGGAACCGGCTCGTCTTGTCTGTGTCCTGTTCGCTCTTCAACAGCGTGCCCATAAATGGCAGACTACCTGTTATCTTTTCGATATCAACGCCGCCGGCAGCCAACGCCTTGATCCAATCCAGAAGCTCGCTGGTCGATGGCTTCTTACGTAGACCGTCTATCTGGCGCAGCCAGTAGAACCGCTTGATCGACTCACGAACCAGTTTTTCCTGGATGTCCGGGAAATGGACCCGTACGATTCTTTCCATCATCTCTTCATCGGGGAACTCGATGTAGTGAAAAACGCATCTCCTTAAGAAGGCATCAGGCAATTCCTTCTCGGAGTTACTGGTGATGATAACGATAGGCCTATGTTTTGCCTTGACGGTCTCGTCCAATTCGGGGATATGGAAGGACATCTCGTCCAATTCATTGAGGAGGTCGTTAGGGAATTCGATGTCGGCTTTATCGATTTCATCGATGAGGAGGATCACCTGCTCGTCAGTCGAAAACGCCTGGCCCAGCTTGCCGAGTTTAATGTACTGACGGATATCGGAGATATCCTTGTCTTTGAAACGGGCGTCATTGAGCCTCTGCACTGTATCGTATACATAGAGCCCATCCTTGGCCTTGGTGCTCGATTTGACATTCCATACGATCAACTTCTTCCCGAGGGCTTTCTGTATACTGTGGGCCAGCAGCGTTTTGCCTGTTCCTGGCTCACCCTTGATCACCAGCGGTTTGCTAAGTACAATAGAAACATTGACAATCTCCATGAGGGGTTTTGAGGCAATATAGTCCTCGCTTCCTTGATACCCCATTGTCCCTTTTGTCATCTTTGCGAGCCCCCTTTGCCCATAATAAATTTCTCTAAAATTCGATACTAATATACCTATAGCCTGTTTTCTTGTCAATGAAGGGTCCTCTTTCGTATACAACAACAAAAACCATCACCTCCCATTATAAGAGGTAATAAGGCTTGGTCATTGACTTTCCAGGCCTAATTGTACATATTGTTAGGCGTATGAAAGACAAGAAAGAGGTTCAAAGACTGAGTAGAATTCGCAATATCGGNNGCCCATATCGACGCGGGCAAGACCACCGTGACGGAGCGCATCCTCTATTACTCAGGCAAAACCTACAAAATGGGAGAGGTCCATGAAGGCACCGCCGTCATGGACTATCTCCGTCAGGAACAAGAGCGGGGGATTACCATAACCTCGGCGGCTACCACCTGTTTCTGGGAGGACCACGAGATCCAGATCATCGACACCCCTGGGCATGTGGACTTCACCATAGAAGTGGAACGCTCCCTGAGGGTATTGGACGGCATGATAGCAGTCTTCTCTGCAGTCGAGGGTGTGGAGCCCCAGTCCGAGACCGTGTGGAGGCAGGCCGACAAATATAATGTTCCTCGGATCGCGTTCATTAACAAGATGGATAGAATCGGCTCCGATTTTTATCGCGTCCTGGAGATGATGCGGGACAAGTTAGGATGCGATCCTTTAGCCCTGCAGATGCCGCTCGGGCATGAGGATGGGTTCTACGGTATCGTGGATCTCATTGCCATGAAGGGTATTGTCTGGGACGAAGAGACATTAGGGGCAACGTTCCACGAGGTGGGCATCCCGAAAGAGGTTGAGGAAAAGGCGGCGGTCCTCCGGGAGAGGCTCTTGGAGAGGTTGTCGCTCATCGATGACCGTTTCATGGAATTGTACCTCGAAGATGAACGGATCGAAGAAGGGTTGATCATCGAGACGATTCGAAAGGGCAGCGTTGCGAGGAAATTCGTTCCCGTCCTGTGTGGCAGCGCCCTGCGCAACAAGGGAATACAACCTCTGCTTGACGCGATCGTTCGGTACCTACCTTCCCCCCTTGACGTACCACCTGTGGAAGGCCACGACCCGGGGACTGGAGAGGTTGATTACCGGGAACCGCGGGCCGGCGAGGATTTCACGGCTCTTGCCTTTAAAGTCCTCATGGAAGAAGGCAGAAAGCTGGTTTATGTAAGGGTTTATTCGGGAAAGATATCCGTCGGTGACGATGTCTATAATGTCAATTTGGGCAAGAAAGAAAAGATCTCGAGGATATACAAAATACACGCTAATCATAAGGAAAGGGTGGAGGAGGCGCTCGTTGGCTCCATTGTGGGTATGGTGGGGCTGAAAGAAACGTCTACAGGTCATACGCTGACCAGAAACAGACCCATCCTGTTGGAACCTATCGGACTGTACCAGCCCGTCATCTCCATCGCCGTTGAGCCGAAGAGGAACGTGGATCAGGATAAGATGCTCCTCTCCCTCCAGCGTATCTCCGAAGAAGATCCCACGTTCATCGTGCAAACAGACGAGCATGCCTACCAGACTGTCGTGTCCGGGATGGGCGAGCTCCACCTGGACGTCATCATGAGGAGACTCAGGGAGGAGTTCGGTGTCGACGTTCTTGTAGGAAAACCACAGGTCGTGTACAAGGAGACCATCGAGCACAGCGCATCGGTAGAGCAACACTTTGAGAAAATCATCAATGGGGTTCTCTACAAGGGTTCGGTCTCTCTTGTCGTTTCACCCAATACTAGAGGGGAAGGTACCGTTATTCTACCTGAGATGCTGAAACAGCAGCCCGATTTTTCGCACATGCAACCCATTGAGGAGGGGATACACGAGGCATCTCAGATCGGTACCATAAAGGGGTTTCCCATCACCGATATCCGGGTCTCTATCCTTTCGGCGTCCTTCAACAATCCTGATTTTGCAAGACTTACCTTGAAAATGGCGTCCCACGATGGCTTCAAAAAGGCCTGTGTGGAAGCAGGGCCTGCCCTTCTAGTGCCGATCATGTCGCTCACAGTCACCACCCCCAACGAATTCCTTGGCGAAATAATAGCGGATCTCCATGCCAGAAAGTGCCAAATTACCAATGTGGTTTCGGAGGACACAGCCACAACGGTCAAAGCCAACGCCCCCCTCACCCGCATGTTCGGTTACTCGACCGACCTCAGGTCCCTTTCCCAGGGAAGAGCGGCATTTTCCATGTATTTCTCCCACTACGACAGGATAGAAAATGAATAGGATTGGAGAAATACTGACTTTTCTAAAAAAAGGGGGGGAATACGTATCGGGCGACTACATGGCCGACCAAATGAAGATCTCCAGGACGGCCATATGGAAATATATCAAGCAATTGGAAGGGCTTGGGTACAAGATCGACAAGGTGAAAGGCAGGGGATATCACCTGAGGGCCATCCCTGACCGGCTCTTTCCCTGGGAGATAGAGCCGCATCTAGAGACATCCTTTGTGGGCAGAGATGCGGTGTATCGAGACGCAGTTGAGTCAACCAACTCCCTCGCTTACGGCTTGGCCCTGAAGAATGCCGCCGATGGTACGGTAGTGGTGACGGAGACACAACGGGCTGGAAGAGGGCGGCTGAAACGCCTTTGGTTCTCGCCCTACGCCAAGAATCTTTACGTCTCAATTATCCTCCGGCCGCAGCTCCATCCATCTCGGATCTATCCGCTCACCTTCATGTCGTCTCTTGCGGTCTTCGATACCCTCGAAGCCCTCGGCATCCAACCGCAGCTTAAGTGGCCCAACGACGTATTGGTAAAGGGGAGAAAGATATGCGGGACCCTTACCGAATTGTCGGTGGAGGCTGATGCCGTCCAATTCGTCGTGATAGGGATAGGGTTCAACGTCAATATGAAAAAGATCGAGCTGGCTGACGAGATCCGCTCCACAGCCACCTCTCTCTTGATGGAGACGAAAAAAGCCTTTGAAAGGGCTCGCGTCTGTGGCATGCTATTGACCAACATGGAGAAGTATTACAGGTTAGTATGTGATGAGGGAACGGAACAGATCTGTAGGATATGGGAGAATCGAGCGGGGATAAAGGGCAAGACCCTGGAGGTTGTTCAGATAGATCGGACCTATCGAGGCGTATCAGAAGGCGTCGACCATGATGGGGGCTTGCTGCTCGCTATCGACGGGGGGATAACAAAAATCATCGCAGGAGATGTATCAGTGTAGCCATGCTGCTCGTAATCGATATTGGGAATACAAACATAGTTTTTGGGGTCTACAAGGGCGATGAGCTCGTCAACCATTGGCGTCTGTCCACGGTTCTGAACAAAACCGTGGAAGAGTATGCCATTCTGCTCAGCAGTCTGTTACGCTTCGAAAAGATTCTTCTGGACGAGATCGAGTGTGCCATCATATCATGCGTTGTTCCTCCTCTCCTCTTCTCTTTTGAATCCCTCTGCTGCAAATATGTGGGTGTGAAGCCGATTATCGTCGAGCCCGGCATCAAGACGGGCATGTCCATTATGTATGAGAATCCTCAGGAGGTGGGGGCAGATAGAATCGTCAATGCGGTCGCAGCCTATGAGACGAAGAAGACCGCTCATATCGTTGTAGACTTCGGCACTGCGACCACCTTTGATTATATCACCCCAAAAGGGGAATATGTCGGCGGCGCCATCGCGCCGGGAATAATGATTTCCCTGGAAGCACTGTGGGAGAGGGCATCAAAACTACCGCGTGTGGAGTTGATCAAACCAAAGGAAATAATCGGAAGAAATACCGTGGGCGCCATGCAGGCCGGGATTATTTACGGCTATATCAGCCTGGTGGATGGTATCGTAAAGCGCATGAAGGATAAGGTCAAGACCAACCCCTACGTGATTGCAACCGGAGGACTTGCAGGGCTGATCTATAAGGACTCGGAGACCATCGACGAGGTAGACGAATTCTTAACCCTGAAGGGACTCAAAATACTTTACGAAAAGAACAAGGATTTTCATAGGTTTAGATAGACCCGGCAAGGGCCTAGCAGTCGTCCTCAAACCCCGCCGCGGGGGAGAGGGAAACTACTCTTTCCACTCAAAAAAATCGCGCACCTTCTCTTTGAATCCCTTCCGCGCGGCACCTTCTCCATTGTTCAGCACCTTGGAGAGTTCCTCAAGAAGCTGTCTCTGCTTGTCCGATAGATCGGTTGGAACGTATACATGAAGATGCACGAATTGATCGCCCCGTCCGTAACCGTTCACCTTCGGCACCCCCCGACCCTTTATCCGGTACAGTTTTTCGGGACGCGTGCCTGGAGCGACCTCTATCGTAGCCTCCCCGTCGAGGGTAGGAACCTTGATTTGTCCGCCCAAACAGAGCGTTGGAAAGCTGATGTCGGCATGAACAAAGATGTTGTCACCCTCTCGGTCAAAGATAGGGTGGTCCTTGACCTTCAGTACAACAAAGAGGTCTCCGGGCACCGTATCGTGTGGACCCTGTGCACCTTCACCTCTCACCTTCAGCCTTGAACCCGAGTCAACACCGGGTGGCACAGTGAGCTTTATCTTTTTCTTCGTGCGGATGTAACCTCTTCCCTTGCAATTCTTGCACGGATCTTTGACAATGTAACCTTCGCCGTTGCAGCTTTCACAACTTCGATTGATGGTAAAAAAACCTTGTGTATACCGGACCTGCCCTCTCCCGTTGCACTGAGGACACGGAACCGGCTGAAATCCTGGTTCTATTCTCGTGCCGCCACATTTGGGGCAGCGCTCCTCCTTGGGAATCTCTATCTCCTTCTCGACACCGAAGACCGCTTCTTCGAATTCCATCTCCAGATTGTAGCGTAGATCTTCTCCCTTACGTCCTCTTCTGCTTCCGGTTCCTCCCGAGAAAATGTCTCCAAAGAAATCACCGAAGATATCCTCAAAGTTTCTGTTGAAGCCGAAATCGAACATACCGCCGTCCGCAGTTCCATACCTGTCATATCGAGCACGTTTTTCGGAATCGCCGAGAACTGAGTATGCTTCGTTGATTTCCTTGAACTTCTCTTCTGCTTCTTTGTTGCCGTGGTTGCGATCAGGATGGTAACTTAGAGCCAGTTTACGGTAAACCTTCTTGAGTTCCTCGTCTGTTGCATTCCTTGCGACACCGAGTATTTGATAATAGTCTTTGCCCATAATAATTCACTAAATCTACTCCGTTTGCGGCTTTTTCGCAACTGAAACCATGGCTGGTCTGAGAAGCCTTCCGTCCATGATGTAGCCCCTCTGGAGCTCTCCCACTACCGTTCCGGGCGCTACGTCTTTCCGCTCCTCTTCGTATACAGCTTCATGGAGATTGGGATCAAACTTTTTGCCCTGGGCTTCCACACGCTGTACCCCAAACCTCTCGAGAACCTTCAACAACCCGCTGAGGGTCAGCTCCACGCCTTCAACGATGGCCTTTGCTTCGCCCGTCTTGGATGCGTGGTCAATAGCCCTTTCCAGATTATCGATTACCGGAAGTATTTCCTTTACCATGGTTTCGTTCCCGAAACGGAGCGCCTCTTGTTTTTCCTTTGCCTTCAGTTTCTTGAAATTTTCAAATTCCGCCTGTTGATAAAGAAGACGGTCCTTCAACTCGCCGATCTCTTTCTCTCGCTCCGCGATCGCTTTTTCCTGTTCATGGATCAGCTCTTCTTTGCTTTTCTTCTTCCTGTGTTCCTCGGGACCCACACCACGATCCGTTCCCGTGGCCTCATCACGTTCTACCTGTTCCATGCCTTCTCTGTCGTCCGGACTTGCGGCAGTCTTGTTCTTCTTCTCTTTCTCCCTCTCACTCATCGCACAACCCCTATTTTAAGCCATATTAAGGAGACTGGTGATCGTCCTGGCAGTGTAATTGACTATTGGTATAACACGGGAGTAGTTCATTCTGATTGGTCCGATTATACCCAGAATACCGGTCGTTTCAGCATCAATCCTGTAGGTCGAGGTGATGATGCTCATGTCGCGCATTTCGTGGATGTCACTCTCGTTCCCGATAATGATGCGGATGCCTTCGTCCTCAAGACTCTTATCGAGAAGTCTCAGGAGCTTCTCCTTCCTTTCGAAGGCCTGGAAGAGCTCCCTCAGCCGCTTGATATCAGACAACTCGGGAACGCCGATCATTTTTGACGTACCGTCGATGTAGACCTGCCGCTCGTCTTCTTTCTCTATGATATCTTGAACGACACCTACGACCTTTGAGAGAAGAGAGTTGAAGGTCTCTCGGTCCTTTCTCATATCCTCGAATATCTGGTTTTTTAGGCGGTAAAAGGGCACCCCCTCGCATCTCTCATTCATGTAGACCTTCATCGCCATGAGAAGATCGGCATCCAATTCATCCCCGGAGTTTACAAGTCTCGTGTGGACCATGCCGGAAGATGTCACGAAAACGATGAGCACCGTGGACTTTGACATCTTGACAAACTCTATCTCTTTGAACGTCATGGTGTTGATCTTTGGTTCCACGACGATGCTCGTATACCGGCAAAGATTGGCCAACAGCCGCGAGGTGTCAGCCATGATATCTTCAACGTGGGCAAAATGCTGATTACTCATGGCCTGGAGCATCTCCAGCTCCCGTCGTCCGGGCGGCCGAGTGACGAGCAGGCTGTTGACATAGTACCGAAATGCCTTTCCGGTGGGGACTCTCCCTGCCACTACGTGGGGTTTATAGAGAAAACCTTGCTCCTCCAAGTCTGACATTATGTTTCTGATGGTCGCGGAACTCCACCGGTTATTCATGGCCTTCGACAGTGTTCGGGAACCCACCGGTTCAGCCGAACCAATATAGTGGGTCATGATGAGTTCAAGTACTCTATTTTCCCTTTCTGTTAAGGTCTCCACTTTCATGCTTCCTTGCGTAAAAGTAATAATAATATCTCATATGTTTGTCAAGCAATCAAGGTCTGAAAAGCCCCTATTCTAAGGCCTTTGCGGACATTGCCCGCCCTCAGATCATAGGGGGCTCAAGCAGCAAAATCGCGCAGGGAGGACCCGACGAGTGTGCGGTTGCTTGTCTCTTTATCACTTGCCCGGCGTTCCGTCAGGGCTTATATTTGTCCACACTAGAAGGAGGTTCTTCATGGCAGAGATTACGTTGAAGATTGAGGGGATGAGTTGCCAGCATTGTATCATGCGGGTGAAGAAAGCCGTTGAAGGATTGGGCGGGGTATCAAAAAGTGAAGTAGCTGTGGGAAGCGCACATGTGGTCTTCGATGAATCCCAGCTAAAAAAGGAGGACATCGAGACAGCCGTTCAGAAGGCGGGCTACACGGTTGTCCAGTAAGGGACGTTGATCGGAAACGGGTTCGGGGTTCCTACGGCGTTTCGCAGGTTAACATGGCGGGACCGTAAGCGCTCAACGTTTCACCGAAAAGGAGTACCAATTGGGCCAGGTTACAAGACGATTGTTCCTCAAGGCTTCCCTGGTTTTCGGTTTCCTATCTGCCCTCCCCCTGCGCGCTTGGGGATTTTTTCTTCGCTCTCTGCAGGTGAGGACCGTGGAACGTCAGGATTTCATGTTCGACTCGAAGACCGGGCTAATCCGTTGGTCAAAAAAAGGAAAGACTGAGCCTTACCGGCTGGTAGTCGACGGGCTCGTCAATGAACCGCTTTCCTTGTCCTACACCGACCTTCTCGACCTGCCACAGGTCACCCAGCTATCCGATTTTCATTGCGTGGAGGGTTGGTCCGTCAAAGATCTCCGGTGGTCAGGTTTTCGATTTTCAGAAATTGTGAAGAAGACTAAACCAAAACCGGAGGCACGCTACGCGATCTTTCACGCCCTCGGCACGACCCGATCCAGACCAGGTGGGTTAGATCACTATGTTGAATCGCTCCCCCTCGCTCGCCTGCTCGACCCCGAACGAGAGTGCCTGCTTGCCTTGTCCCTCGAAGGCAAGGCTTTGACGGATCAGCATGGCGCTCCGCTCCGCCTGATATCTCCTTACGATTTGGGCTACAAGGGGACGAAATTCCTCAGAAAGATAGAGTTTTCGGACAGAGAGCGACCAGGCTGGTGGACCGAGGCAAACCCGATCTATCCAAGTGAAGCCCCGGTTCCGGAAGATCGGCTCAGAAAAAGGCCCGGGATGAGGTTATAAAGACGGTTCCGTACGCCCCTTCCTTGCTCGGCCCCTTAGACAACGACCTTGCACTTCTCGGCTATCTTCTTTGCACATGGTTCGGAGCAACTCGCCTCCGCCACATGGACTGCCGCGTGCGGGCAGTCCTTCACCTCGCACGTTGCTGCATTTACGCACTGGACCTGTACGTCCACCTTGAAGTCCGTATTCGTTTCTCCTTTGAAGTCAGGTCTCGGGATATCCTTCGTATAGTGTGCCATAACCCCCCCTTACGGATTAATTCCTTCCCTTAACAGCTTGCATCAAACCCGCTGGGCTGTCAAGGTTAGCCCTCATTGTCTTCGGGCCAGGGTTCCGATGGTCCATTCCATGGTCACCATGGCGATGAGATAGTCTCTGCTCGCCTTCGCCAGATTGGCGCGGGCCTGGGTCAGATTCAGCTGAGCATCGTCGACGTCAAGCCTTGTTTTTACCCCCTATTCAAAGCCCTTTTCAGCCATGTGAAGGAGCCTTTCGGCCTGGGTTACCTTCCCTTCCGCCCTGAAACCATCGAAGATGGGAAGGTTAAGATAGACCACCAGCAGACCAGGCCTTTCCTACAGCGGTAGCTCCGTCAAACGGAATGGCATGCCATCCCGTTGAGGCCGGCAAGTCAACACGGGGCTTGTTTCCTGTCTTATCAAGGGCCACCAATAGATTTGATCTCGAACCTTTCCTCTATGCCCAGACATGCTTGTTAAGGGTCATCTCCACCTCTTGGCTAAACACCTTCCTTCTGTATTTTGCCGGGCAAACGATATGATAAAGAAGCAGCCTTTTGTTTTGTCTTTTAAGGACATCTTCATTCACACGGCTATCTTTTCCCGAAGCAGAGCTCCCAGGAATCATTTGATTGAAACGGTTTTCGGAAAACGAGCGACACATCCATTGACGGCCGTCTTCATGTGCCTGTCGGACTTGCCACGGTCCGAACTCGTGGTTACTATTGAAACATGAAGGGCCTGCGAATGTTCTCAGCCATCTTCCTTTCTCTTCTCTTGGCCGCCTGCACGACAGCCATTCGAAAGGACCTTATCCAACGGGGAATCCGCGACCTCCCCGTGTCCAAGCTTGAACAAAACCCGGGAAGCTACCAGGGTAGCCTTTTCGTGCTGGGAGGTATCATAGTCAACACCAGGGCTTCCCAGGAAGGGTCGATCATTGAGGCGGTCTATGCACCGGTGAATTCAGGCGGTTACTTGAAGGAGATACCGAAGGATACCTCAAGGTTCATGGCCCTTTATCCCAAATCAAAGGGCTTTCTCGATCCTGCCATCTACAAGGCGAATCGAGCGGTCACTCTGGCAGGAACATTTGAAGGGCTGCGAAACGGCAAGATCGACGAGATGCCTTACACATACCCTTTTTTTCACATAGAGGATTTGCGTCTATGGGAGGAACAGATTTACGCCCCTACCCCCTGGAACGATCCCTGGACCCCTTACCCTTACTGGCGGTATCCCTACGGACGCTACCCTTTTTGGGGATGGGGCTCACCTTGGTGCCGGTGAGACAAGGCTGGACGCAAACTCAGCCAGCAGGTGAAAGACCCTCTCCGCTGCCTCAGGGCTCACGGTACCCAGACCGCAACTCGGCGTAAAAAGATATTCACTGCCCGTAGAACCTTCGACAGCCGAGGCCAACTCCAGAAACCTCCCCCACCAACCCCGTATCTGCTCACTTGAAACCGCGAGGGCCTGTTCCGACGAGGGGATTATACCCGGTGCAATCATTCCTCCCCTCTTAAAGAACCCCTCAAGCTCCGTTCTATAGTAGAAGATAGTATCCATGTACTCAACTGCGTCGTAGTTGATGATATCGGTGTGAACATCGAACAGGACCGACCAGTCCGTATTACCGCAGCAGTGGATGCCCTTCTTTGCATCCAGTCCATCCAGCACCTCATTCATCAGACCTACGACGTCCTCTTTTGATACGGAGACGTAGGCCGAGCCGAAGGAGACCATGTAGGGTTCATCGAAAAAGATGATTACATCCTTTTCCGGGAAGCGGCTTTTGAATAGGGAAATGGTCCAGCGGGCCTTCATGTGCAGGGCCTTCTTGACCATGTCAAAGTAGGATGCATCGTAGATAATCGCCTTCCCCTGGCGGTCTTTGATGCCAAGACCCATGGTAAAAGGGCCCGTTACGTGGCCCTTGATGAGCTTCACCTGGTCCCCTATCTCAGGGAGTCTCTCCACCAGTCTGTAGAGACCGGGTGCCGTCCCTTCAGTGATCCTGAACGCGTCCATATGCCCTTCATAGAAATCCTCGTAAAAGCGCTCCACACCAGTGGTATCCTCGGTATCTATGTAAACCGATTCTCCCTGGGGATCAAAGACGACCCCGGGCACCCCTTCGAGGAATTGGGCGTACATACCCTCCATGAACGCCCGCTTGGGGAGCTGCGGCCAAAAGGGCACCTCGCAACAGGTCGAGAAAATAAGATCGATGGCCTGATCCACATCAACAAAGGGAAGGCTGCCTATCCCCGTAATCATTAAGTACCTCCTGAAACTCCCCTGCTTTCAGCCTTGACGGGTTCTGCTCATTGGTACATAATAACAGAAAAATTGGGAGGTCGCCACGAAACCCAAAGGCATACGAACCTTTCCGACGATGGCCGCGTGCGGACTGTTCCTCTTTTTGCAGGCATCCACCGTGGCGCTTTCCCAGGGCCCGACACAGGATGTGACAATCAAGCTCCCCGGCGCAAAGCTTCCGCCGGTTGGTTTTTCCCACTCTTCGCATGTTGACGGGCAGAAGCTCCAGTGCGCTCTATGCCATCACTTGGATCCCGCCCAACCCAAGGCCTGCACCACCTGCCATAAACCTGAGGCCGAGGGCAAGACACCATCTGCAAAGGAGTCGTTTCACCAGCAATGCGTGACCTGTCATAAGGAACAGGCAGGGAAAGCAAAAAAACCAGATAAAATACCGACGAAATGTAATGGCTGTCACAAACGGTAGGCCAGGGAGCGCCTCCCCAAACGGACGTTCGCGCACGGAGCGGCTGCTCACGTTTCTCGGTTCTGTCCGATTTGCCATATTTCTTCTCTCTTTCATTGCCGCAACCTCCATACTTGGAACCCTGATAAAGCAACAGGCCTCGTCTGAAGAGTACGTCTCTCTCTTTTCAGAGCAAGGGTACGCCGTTATTCACATTTTCGGGCTTGATGACGTCTTCCATAGTTGGTGGTTTCTTCTCGCGCTAGTCCTTTTTTCTCTTAATCTGATCCTCTGTACGGTCAACAGGTTCACCCTTTTTCTGAAAAACCGCTCCTCAGAGGCATTGCCCAAGGAGTCATACCTGAGCACCCTGGCCCTCACCTTTTTTTGCCAAGGAACAAGGCTCGAAGAAGTGCAGCGCCTTTGTAGGGGATACCGGGCCGTACTCACCTCACAGCAGGGAGTGATCCTGGAAAAAGGGAGATTCGCCCAATATGGGGTGTTTATTATCCACACCAGCATATTGCTGATTCTTCTTGGGGGGCTTCTGGGGCTCATGCTTGGCTTTAAGGGCTCGCTCAACCTCCCTGTGGGCGAGTCTGCCGATACCATCACACTGAGGGGAGGCGGCGAGGCGGCTCGTAGGTCCCTCGACTTTTCCATCAGATGTGTCGATTTTAGGGTCAGCTTCTACGAAAACGGCCAACCAAAGGAGTTCCTCAGCAGTTTAGAAGTAGTTGAAAACAAACGGGTTGTTCTGAAAAAGGATGTCCGGGTCAATGATCCGTTGACCCATAGAGGCATCAGTTTCTATCAGGCAACCTATGGAACCGATGCTGCCTTCGAGTTCGTTATTGGCGGCAAGAGTGTTCTTCTGAACGAAGGAGGTACGTTTCGGCAGGGATCGCTTGCCCTCATGGTTGTTCGGTACGCACCTTCGGTGCACGACTTTGGGCCGGGCGTCCAGGTGGCCTACCTTGATAACGGCGAACCGAAGGCCATCTGGTTCCTGAGGGACGTGCCTCGGTTGAGAGAACAGACGATCGCCGGCATTCCCGTCAAACTGGAGAGACTAACCCAGCAGCAATACACCGGTCTTGAGGTGACGAGCGACCCCGGCTTGTGGTTCGTGTGGTGTGGTTTTTTTCTTCTCATGGCCGGTCTCTACATCAACTTCGGCTTCTACCACCGGCGCGTCTATCTTATCCCAAGGGATAATGGCGTGATGGTTGCCGGAACTTCACGAAAAAACAGGGAAGGTTTTAAACGGGAGTTTGAGCGGCTGAAGGAGAGAATCGATGCTTAACGATAAGATTCTGGGACTGACGACTCTATTGGACGTCCTCCTTGTTTTGCTATTTTTGATTTTTCTCGTGACAAAAAAGGAAGCTGTCCTTAAAGCGGCATGGCTCCTTTTATATGCGACCTTCGCCATTCACACGGCAGGAATTCTGGTCCGGTGGAGGGAGTCTTACCTCCTCGGCACCCCCCACGCCCCCCTCTCTAATCTCTACGAATCGCTCATCTTTTATGCCTGGTGCTTGCTTCTCATCCAGATCGTCATGAGAAAGGTGCTTCCACCCCTTCTTTTGCTGTGCCTCTGCGCCGCTGCTCTTTTTTTCATGGGCTTTTCGTCCCTGTGGCCGTCTACCATTCAACCTCTCATACCTGCCCTCCAGAGCAACTGGCTTCACATCCATGTCCTCACCTGTTTTCTCGCCTACGCCGCTTTCGCCATTTCCTTTTTCTGCGGCATCTTCTATTTTCTTCACCTCCCCTTCATGCCCTCCAAGGATGCCCTTGAGGAAATCAACTACCGGAGCGTCATGGTAGGCTTTCCCATGCTCAGTGCGGGCATCCTGACGGGAGCGGTATGGGCCAGCTATGCATGGGGCTCCTATTGGAGCTGGGACCCCAAGGAATCCTGGTCTCTTATTACCTGGATTGTCTATGCGATCTTCCTCCATGCACGGTATGCAAGGGGCTGGACCGGGAGGCGTGTGGCTTTTTTGTCGATCATTGGTTTCGCGAGCGTTATTTTCACATACTTCGGGGTCAATTTTGTTCTCTCGGGTCTCCATAGCTACGCATCATGATGAAAATAATTCAATTTTCCTCTTGCATCTTAGCTGGCAAAGCAGATAAAATTTGCCCCAGATTGAATCTACGGATGAGAGGAGAGACACTCTAATGAATAAAATAGACATCGTGAATAAACTTTCTGAGACGGCGAACATCAATCAGAAGGTAGCCAAAATCGTGGTAGATACTATCATTGATAGCATAAAGCAGGCTATTGTTACGGGCGACAGGGTTGAGATCAGGGGATTCGGCAGCTTTTCTTTGAGAAGCTACAAACCCTACAAAGGCAGAAACCCCAAGAACGGAGAGGTGGTGAACGTGCCACCCAAGCGCCTGCCTTATTTTAAGGTCGGCAAAGAACTAAAAGAAGCTATCTGGAAGGAAGGTTAAAGCGTCTTCCAGAACGACCTCAAGACATCCTTCACGCTGGCAACCGTTTGCATCACACCCCTGCAGGGTTCATCCTGTATGGGCTCGCTTACGGACGTTCCTTTCATCTCCATGATCATGGCTTGGACGGATCGTGTCAGACCGACCACGTCGTATCCTCCTTCAAGAGCAACAAGCATTTTCCCGCCGCAGTGATGTGACGCGATATCGAGAAGGATTCTGGTCATGTTGGCAAAACCGGCCTCGGTCACGGCCATCCCGCCCAGGGGATCATCCCGGTGTATATCGAAACCTGCGGACACGAGCACGATCTGGGGGTGGAAGGCGTCCGCTACCGGGACCAGCAGTTGGTTGAAGATATACCCGTAGTCAGCGTCCCCCATGCCATAGGTCAGCGGCACATTGATTGTATAGCCTTCCCCCTCTCCCCGTCCGATCTCACTGTACCATCCTGAGCCAGGATAGTAAGGATATTGGTGGGTTGAGAAATAGAGCACCCTTGGGTCCTCGTAAAAGGCGTGCTGCGTCCCGTTTCCGTGATGGAGATCGAAATCTACGAGGAGCGTACGCTCCAGCTCATACTTTTGGGCCAGGTAACGCGCCCCTACGGCAATATTGTTAAAGAGACAGAACCCCATTGCCCTGTCCTTCTCGGCATGATGGCCTGGGGGGCGGATAAGGGCGATGCCATTGTCAATCTCCCTCTTCATTACGGCATCGGCCAGATCAAGTGTGCCGCCGACTGCTTTGCAGGCAGCTTCATAGGATTTCGGTGAGGTCGACGTATCAGGATCGAGCCGGGTGTACGCTCTTCCGGCTGTCTGAGCGACCTCGTCGTGGTACCGGGTGTCGTGGATCAGGCAGATCTCCTCAGGGGTTGCAGACCGGGGGGTCAGATAGACGAGCCCTTCCTGGGGAAGCCGCTCCAGCATTTCGTAAATGCTTTGCAATCTTTCGGGATTTTCGGGATGGAACTCATCGGCGACATGTTCCAGATAGATCGGATCCCTGATCACACCTACCTTCATGAAGCCCTACCCCCTGTTTTTATCTGGTATCTATGGCCTATGGTATAACCAACGATGAGGTAATGCAAGGGGCAGGCAGTTAAAGATTGGGAGGGGGTTGAACCGACGAGAGGAGGATCGTTGCAAGCCGATAGAACCGACGGGGGCAGCTAAGGTTCAGGTGCTTTCCCGCCAAAGAGCTCCACAATTTGGTTCACCAGGCCAGGCAGTGATGGATCTCTGGCCCCCATGACGAGGACGGCGTCACCCTGTCTAACATGGGTGCTTAGCCTGCTCAGCAAGATATGGCGATCGGTCACCGCATCCGCTGTAAACGAGACGGGTCCCAGGCCGGCTATAATATCCTGCGAGGAAATGTCCTTCTGAGCCGTGCCCCCCGCATAATAGATAGGCAGAAGATAGAGCGAGTCGTCGGGCTGAAAAATGGCCTGAAACCCTTTGATATATTCATCTTTCAAGAATCGGGTCGGGCCGAAGCCGTGGGGTTGGTATACTGCAACGATTCGCTGCGACAGCCCTCTTGCGGCATTCACGGCAGCGGCTATCTTTGCAGGATTATGGGCATAATCGTCTATCACGTGCACCCCTTCTCCAGTCTCGGTGACGGCAAAGCGCCTGGCGACGCCCTCGAACCCCCTGACAGCCTCTGAAAGGGCCTTTTCGTCGCAGCCAAAATGCTCGCAGACACAAAGGGCCGCGCGGAGATTCTCGAGGTTGTGCGCTCCCGGTAGGGACAAACAATATTCAACCCCCCTGCGGCGAAGGGTAACGGCGGTAGGGAATAGCCTTTCGTCATCCGATCGCCACGACGCCGAACTGGTTCGGCCAAACGAGACCGCCCCTGGAAGCGAGACGAGGATGGCATCGTCGCCATTGAGGGCAGTCCATGAACTCTGAGAAATGAGTTTTTCAAAGAGCGTCTTTATTTCGTCGATTGTCTTGTGATCCTTGGATATATTAAGAACCACCGACGCCTCAGGGGAATATTTGACAAGACTTCCGTCGCTCTCGTCAGCCTCTATTACCAATAGATCCGAGGCTCCGCTCCACGCATTACCGATCAGACCTTGCCTTTCCAGCCTTCGCAAAGGGGCACCGCTGACGAGGGATGGGGATTTTCCACACGCTGTCAGGAACTCAAATATCATCGCCGTCACCGTTGACTTACCGCTTGTCCCGGCGACTGCGATTGCCCGCCTCGTGTCAACGATAGCCGCCAGAAGGTCAGAGCGATGAATGATCGGGATACTGGCACCGCGGGCCGAGACAATATCGGGGTTCGATTCTTCTATGGCTGTTGATACGCAGACCGCATCAGTATCCTCCGTGACACCCGAACCGTTTTGGTCGAGGATGGTGCAACCGAGCCCTTCGAGAGACTGCCTCATGGCCGCCGTGTCTTCGCTACCCAGAAGCCGATCAGATCCTGAGACGACAATCCCTTGAAATCGAAGATACTGAGCCAGGGCACTCATGCCGGTGCCAAATATGCCCACAAAATGTATATTCCGGCAAGGTATCTCGCCAATGGACAGGGGAGGTCCGTCGATATAGATGAGCATTCCCTCCTCTACGGTCTCGAAAAGTCTCACGACGTCGGCGTTCCTCAGCGCTATGCATCCATGGGTTAGTGGTATGCCGACAAGATCCTCGCGGCCCGTGCCGTGGATGTAGATGAATCGGTCGTAGGAATCGATGCCCTCACCCTTGTTGATGCCTTCTTCAAGACCTTCAAGCCTCAAGATGCGGGTAAGTATCAGATTATCCTCAACCGAAGCCCGATCCCAGTCTATGCCCGTGTCGATACGATCCCTGAAGATCCGCCCCAACGGCGCATCTGACCCGATCTTCTCCTTGATCCTGTGGAGCCCCAAGGGGGTCTTGTAAGAGTCTTCTCGATTGCCATTACCGAAGCGTGAAGTAGACGCCGTATACCGCTCAACAACACCGGCTTTGTTGCAGACAAAAAGCGTTTGGGTCTCGATAGACTGGATGAGAAAGGTTTCCTCGGGATCCTTGAGAAAAGGATAAAGCCTTCTGCCGATAGATACTAGGTGCCTTGTCTCCATTCGTGATGTCTGGTGATACGCTTCAGATGTAGTACATGAGATGCTCGTCGACCGCCCTCTCTACGCCCTTGGCTTGCGCCTCTTTGCAAAGATCATCTAAGGTAACAGAGTCAAAATAGGACATAAGGCGGGACGATGCCTCTCTCCATATATCCGTAGTTACGCATTCTGCTGCCCGCTCGCAGCCCTTTGTGCCGGTCCTGGTAACGCCACAGGAGACAAGCTGCACAGGCCCTTCGGCGGCCCGGACCACATCTCCGATGGTTATTTCTTCCGGTTTTCTTGTCAGGCAGTAACCACCGGCCGGCCCCCGAATGCTCTTCACGAGGCCACCCTTCTTCAGCTTTTGGAATATCTGTTCAATATATCTTGGGGAGATGGCCTGTCTGGAGGCAATATCTTTCACCTGCGTCGACCGGCAGGCCGAATGGTAGGCGATGTCGAAAAGCGCTCTGAGGCCGTATCTGCTTTGTGTCGAGATCTTCATGACAACCTACTCTAAATTGCTGCAGCTTTTTTGTCAAGTATATGTCCGGCACTTCAGCCCCAATGATTTCCATGGGGCTCCTATTTCAGGTGATCGTAAAGATCCTTGATAGTTCTGATCTGCTGCACCTCGCAATCATTTGAGTCTTCAATGCCCCGGGGCACAAACACCCTTTTGATGCCCAGCCTTGCACATTCCTTAAGCCGTCCCTCCATGTTGACTACCCGCCTCACCTCCCCGGTCAACCCCACCTCTCCGAAGAAGGCCGAGTCCCTCCAGGCGATGTTACGAAAACTGGAAAGCAGTGCTGCCACCACCGACAGATCTATCCCGGGCTCGCTGATCTTGATTCCCCCCGTCACATTCACGTAGACGTCCCGGTCGAAAAAGGGTAGACCCAGCACCTTCTCCATAACGGCGGTCATGATGAACAGTCGATTCATGTCATAGCCTACCCCCAGCTTTTTTGGCATGGAGAAGCCCGTCTTGGGCGTCAAGGCCTGTACTTCGAGTAGGAGCGGCCGAGATCCTGTAATGGCAGGATAAAGGGAACTCCCTGAGCTGTCTTTATCCCGCTCGGAGAGAAAAAAGAGCGATGGCTCTACACTCACCAAGCCCTCCCTTCTCATTTGAAAGAGACCTATCTCATCGACCGGTCCGTATCGATTCTTGATCACCCTGATCATACGGTAAGGGAGGGTCTTGTCCCCTTCGAAATAGAGGACGGTATCCACCATATGTTCCAGAATCTTGGGACCTGCAATGGCCCCTTCTTTGGTGACGTGGCCGATAAAGATGTGTGTCAGGTCAAGCTTCTTGAGTTCCCTGATGACCTTCGAGGAAACCTCGCGAATCTGACTGGTACTGCCGGGCAGAAAGGGCAGTCGGGTGCTGTAGACCGCTTGAATTGAATCAATGATTACGAGGTGGTACTTCTTTTGATGGACCGCATGAAGGATATCCTCCACACGGTTCGTGGCAAGAAAGGCGAAGGGGAAATCGATGGACAACCGTCTCTTTCTCCCCGAAAGTTGGCGAAGTGACTCTTCTCCCGAGACATAGAGCACAGAAAAGCCCAGCTCCGCCATACGGGCAGCGATCTCGAAGCAAAGGGTGGTCTTCCCGATTCCGGGGTCGCCGCCAAGGAGGATCGAAGAGCCCCTGGTAAGCCCCCCACCAAGAACACGATCCATCTCACCCATGCCGAGGACGTCTCTCTCATCTTCCACGTCCTCATTGGCCAGGAGCACAGGGGTTGCCATCTCTTCCTGCGGCTTGGCTGCGGCCTCGATCTTCACCTCTCGGAAGGTATCCCAGGCAGCGCATCGAGGACATTTCCCCAGCCACTTGTACGTTTCGTAGCCGCAGGCCTCGCAAAGGAATACCTGCTGGCTTTTAGCCATATGCTTCCTCACTAACGAATGGGACAAAAAAAATATCGATCAGATAGGACAAGGAATGATTCTGCACCTTGCCGCGGAAACAAAAAGGGTTACACAATGATGATCTTCTCATCGGTATCCGTAAGTACCCTGTACCCCTTGTTTTCCATGACAACCGTATTCTCTATACCGGTGGCGCCTTTCTTGGGGAACACCATCTTCGGCTCGATGGCAAAGACCATGCCCTCCTCCAGGGGATAATCGTGTCGCGGGGCGATAAAAGGGAGTTCTGAAAGCTCAATGCCGATCCCGTGGGCCAGGAACCTGACCTTGTGATGGGCATAGCCAAGATAGTAGTCGCCGAATCCGGCGTCGTGAGCCAACTGCTTGGCATATTCGAAGAGCTCCGAGCATTTGGCGCCCTCCACAGCCCTGTCCAGGACCCGGTAGTGGATATCCCTGCACACGTCATATCCTTTGACAAACTCTTCGGGCATATGGCCCATGGCAAACATGCGGGTCTGGTCGATCTGATAGCCGTGATAGCAGATGCCGAAGTCCACCAGAATGGGCTCGCCCTTCTTCATCTTCTTCATGCTTGCACCGACAGGAAAAGCAGGGGACAGACCCAATCCGCCCATGGGGGAATCGGACTGGCTGACGATCGTTCCCGTGCGACCGCTCAAGATGTGCCACGTATAGGCTTCATAGTTGAGGGAACGGACCCGCAGCAGGCCTTCATGCCCCAGGGATTTAGCCAGACCTTCCAGAAGCCCTCCAAGCTCTATCTCCCGCATACCTTCTTTGAGGAGGTGGGGGATAGCCTCGTATACCCTCTTGGAAATGGTGGCAGCCCTCTCCATGAGCTTGATCTCAAAGGGTGATTTGTATCTCCGAAGCGACTTGATCAGGGGAGAAACATCAACAAGGTCCAAGTCGCCAACCGCTTCCTTGAACTTCAGAACCTGGTTGTAGGGAACCACATCGAGCTGAAAACCCACTCTCTTGATCTTCCCGAGGTACGGTTTCACCTCCTCCATGGTCTTGTAGGGGACGATATGCTCCAAGGGGGAATCCCGTCGGGCTATCTGGAGTTCCCTCTTCACGAACAGGATAGGGTCTCCATCAAGAGGCACAAAGAGGAATGCATCCTGCATGGTGCCCGACAGATAATAGAAATCTATCTTGTAATGGATGAAGGCCCCGTCAAGCGAGGCCTTCTCCAACAATGATTTGAAACCCTTAATCCTGTAATCTATCTCTTCTTTCGGCGCAAAGAGCATCTATCGCTACTTGTCCTTCCAGACTGCCTTCCTCTTCTCCATGAAGGCGCCTATGCCTTCTTTTGCGTCCTCGGTCTTCATGACGCCGTCGAGATACATGATCTCTGCTGCGCGGAGACCTTCCGCAAAAGGCTGGCCCTTGGCAGCTAAAATGGTCCGTTTGGTCCACACCAGCACCGGCCGGCTCTTGTTGAGGAATTCACCCAGGAACTTGTCCACATCCTCTTTGAAGGTGGCAACGGGGAATACTGCGTTCACCAAACCGATCTTTTCCGCCTCAGCAGCCGAGATCATCTTTCCTGTGAGTAGAAGTTCCATGGTCTTCTTCAGCCCAATGATGTGGGTAAACCAAGCGGCTGCGATAGGCGGGAACACGCCAACTGCAATCTCAGGCTGGCCGATTCTTGACTTCTCAGAGGCCACGACGATGTCGCAGAAGCTCATCAGCTCACAGCCGCCGCCGAGGGAAACACCGTTCACCAGGGCAACAGTGACCACATCGAGCTCCAGCATGAGTCGGAACATGCGATGGAAGACCTCAATCATCTCCTCCACTTTGTCGTCCGTATGGTCGGCCACATCCACGCCACTGGAAAATGCCTTCTCTCCTGCGTGGTCGAAAACCAGAAGCTTCAGGGTGGCGTCTTTCTTGACATCGAGCAGGGCTTCGTTAATCTCTTTCATCATAGAGATAGTGAGCCAGTTGAGCGGGGGAGCGTTTAGGGTTATCTTGGCGACCTTATCCTTCTTCTCGTAGTTTATACATTGGTATGCCATATCTAATCCTCCTTACAAAAAGAATAGCTGTCGGCATGAGCGGGCAGCGTTCAGTCCGACCTAGAATGAACCGGACGGTTCTAATTTTTAGCACATTTTCCGCACCTTTTGCCAGAAATTTGGTGCCCGCACCGGTTCCATAAATCACGCAACAACTGCCTCTTCTTGCGGCATTCTTGGCGCACCGATTATGGTTTAATGCTTGCGTACTCTGGCTCGCCGCTATGGGCTCGCAACCGATGGCCTGAAACAAAAAAAGGGGGGATTGAATCCCCCCTTGTGTTAAGCAATGCTACTACTTCGCCTGAGGCTTCGCAAAAATCTGTGTGAAATAGTCTTCGTTGTTCAGGACGCCCTGGGCGATCAACTGGCGGTTCTTTATGAAATCGATGGTGTCGGCGCCGGTGATCTTCTTGGTGTTGAATGCGCCAAAGCCTGCGTAGGCCTCGCCCATCATGTTGACTGCCAGCCAGTATCTGTGGTCGTTCTTCATGGTATCCCAGAAAGACTTCTTCTTCTGTCTGATGCCGTCGATGGACTTCATCAAGCAGCCCGGGAACAGGTTCGCGAAGACCCAGCTGATTCTGTCGACTTCTGCATCGATGAGCGAGAAGTCGTAGTCGTTGTTCTTCAGCTTCTCGTTGACCCATGCCCTGGCGTCTTTTGCTTCCTGGCCCGTCTTGTTCTCGCCATACACGATCTCGCCGTTCTCAACGTACTTGTCGGTGATGACCTGCGGGTTTCTAACCCAGGCACCTTTGTCGTCCTTGAGGACTGGGAGGGCCTTGGAGATGAGATTCTTCGCCCTCATCTTGTAGGCAGACCACATCTCGCAGCTTACGCAGTTCCACATGGCATCCTCAGCGGAGAGGAACCACGGGAGGAAGTCAGAGGAACCGCCCACCGGTGCTGAACCGTGGCGGGGACCTGCCTGACCAAAAATGGCGAGGTCGGAAGAAACAGCGATGTCACAAGCAAGACCGATCTCCTGGCCGCCGGCGACTCTCATGCCGTTTACGCGGCAGATAACCGGCTTCTTGCACATAAGGATGGCGTCGACCATGTTGTTGAAGAGTTCCATGTATGATCCGTACTCTTCCGGTCTCATGCTGTAATATTCTGAATATTCTTTCGTGTTGCCGCCCGTGCAGAATGCATTTGCGCCGGTGCCGGTGAAAACAACTGATACGACTTCGCGGTCCGTTGAGGAATTCTCAAAGCCGGCGATCACGCCTTTCACCATCTCCGTGGTGTAGGAGTTGTACTGGGCCGGGTTGTTCAGACGAATCCATGCAACATATAGCCCCGGAACCACGTTTCCTTTGTTATCTTTCAGGGGTTTCTTCTCATATACGGTACAAGGAGCTTCCGTGCCCCACCACTGCGTACCATGTCTGCTATGATCCTTCAAACCGCCTTCTCTTGGCATCCATTCCATTCCCATAAATTTCCTCCTAAAAGTATTTTGGTGTTGTTTAAAAGTCTGGCTTTAAGGAAACCCTCTTTGCAGGGGATCCAGCTTTGTGGATTTCGTCAAATGTCGCAGCAATCGTGCTCATCGGTCTCACTTCAACAAAAGGATCGATAACGATCTTCTTGTTCAGGACCATGTCGAGGACGATCGGATAGTACTCGGGCAGGCAGCCCCATGTTCCAATAACCTCGGCGTCGAAAGCCATCAGCTTGGAGAACATGTATTCGACCTTTGCCATGCCGTAACCAACCAGAATCAGTTTGCCGATAAAGGACAGAAGGTCAAGACCGAGTTCCTGGCCGGCCTTTGCGCCTGTAACCTCAAAGATCTTCCAGCCGGCAGTATCCAGACCCTTTGATTTGCAGTAGCCTCTCCATTCGCCAACCACGTCCTTATTGGTCTTGTCAACGGTACTGATTACGTGGTCGCAACCATACTCAAGCGCCCTTTTCAGTTTCTCAGGGTTCCGCGCGATACCGATAACCGTCTTTGCGCCGAGGGCCTTGGCAGTCTGAGCCATATAGACGCCTACGCCACCCGTTGCGCCGATGACGATGACATTATCACCGGGTTGCAGGTCCGCCCTTTTGCACGCCTGATACGGGGTTGTGACGGCGTCCGCTACGACGGCTAGCTGTTCCAGAGCATAGCCCTTCTTGTCCTGAACCAGACAAAGGTCAATCGACTGGACAGGGATATGGCTGGCGAAGCCGCCGTATACACCTATCGAGTTGCCGGGCATCTTCTGGGCCAGGCACCTGTTGCCTCTACCGGTCTTGCACATAATGCATTTTCTGCAAGGCATAACCGCCGGGATAATGACCTCTTTGCCGATCCAGGCCGGGTCGCCGGCAACAACGGTTCCGCTGATCTCATGACCAAGGGCCATGGGCGGCTTGCTCACTGTCGGTACGCCATCGTAGAAGTAGCCAAGGTCTGTGTGGCACACACCGCAGCCGGCTACCTCAACCAGAACCTCGCCTTCCTTCAACTCGGGAACGGGAATTTCTACCATCTCGAGTTTTCCAGGGGTCGTCTCCTTGGTCTCTCTGTTGAAAACCGTCGGTTGGACCATCTGCCACTGCTTTATTACCTTTGGGACATCAGCCATTCAACACCTCCATGTAATATGTGTGAAGTAACTTCTCGTGCCAGGCGAACCGCATCCCAGCCATTAGGTCATACCGTAGCCACCGTCCACCGGGAGTATCTGCCCGGTTATATACCTTGAATCATCTGATGAGAAGAATACGAATGCGGGGGCCACATCCTCAGGCTCCGCGTACCTTCCAAGCAGGATTCGCCTCATGTATATCTCCTTCATCTTCTCATCCTGCTGAAGGGTAGTTGTCATTTCCGTCGTAACAATGCCAAGAGAGATACAGTTACAGGTCACGTTGAAACGGGCCAATTCACGGGCAGCAGACTTGGTGAGGGTCACGATGCCGCCCTTTGCAGCCGCGTAATGGATCTGTCCGGTCGTTCCCACCAGTCCGGCAACGGAGGTAACGTTAACGATTCGACCGTATTTCTTCTCCATCCAATATTTCGATGCTGCCTTGATGCAATGCCACGGCCCCTTCATCTGAATATCGACCACCTCGTCCCACACTTCGTCGGTCAGCTTGTGAAGCATGGCAGGCTTTGATATACCGGCGTTATTGATCAGAATATCCACAGAACCGAATGTCTGCACGCAGGTATCGATCATGCGCTGGGCGTCCTCCCACTTGGCCACATCGGCCTGCACCGCGATGGCCTTTCTACCCATACCCTCGATTAATTTTACGACTTCTTCAGCCGGCTGTAAGCGACCGGCGTAGTTCACCACAACATTTGCGCCCTCGGCTGCCAGGGCCAGACTGATCGCCCTACCCACACCCCTTCCGCCACCAGTTACAACAGCGTTTTTGCCTTCTAATTTCATGGGACGCCTCTCCTTTAATTGTGAAAATTGTTACACAGATACATAGGGATAGGGTATTGTAGCCATGGGCATAAAATATGTCAAGACAAAAATAGCCGTATTTGTTGGGGTTAACGGGCCACGGGCCGCCTAAATTTATCGACCGTCGACAGGCGAAATCAAGATGGCCAAACCGGAAATATCCAGCACCCTTAGGCAACCCGTAAGGGTATCCCAGGCCCCTCTGTTATCATGGGAACTGGCCTCATTGACCATTGATTAAAACGGGGTCGGTCCCCGTCACGTATCCATGGCGCCTGAGCAGCGCTGCGAGGGGGTCCTTCTTTGTCATCCATATTTCCACAGACATAGCCGACCTGCCCCTGAGCGAGTGAAGATACTCTCCTCCGATCTCGGGATGCCCGAAAAAAGATGGGGTCCATCTATAATAATATTAGGGGCGGGGGCTCCGTACAAATATAAGGTTGGCTTCCGGCCGTGAGCACCTCAAAAGATCAGGAATTTTTTCACAATCGACACTCGCTGTCCTAATCTGAGTCCGTATCAGAACACGATCCGCCACTCATGCTCCCCCGTTTGCTAGTCATATACTAGCCTGAAAACATTGTTGTTGAACGCCTCCTCCCCCTATGTTAATCTGATGCGTGCGTGTTCTTTGCCTTGACGTCGGCGACAAGAGGATAGGATTTGCCATCTCTGATCCAAACCGGAAGATAGCTCAGGCTCTAACGCTCTATGAGAGACAGTCGCCAAAGGCTGATATAGAAAAGATCAAGGCCCTTGTCAAGGAACACGGGGTATCAACAATAGTCTTAGGCTTGCCCAAAAACCTGGATGGTTCTCTTGGGACCAGAGGCCAGGATGTAGAGCGTTTTGCAGAGAAAATTGGGACGTCTACCGGTCTGCCAGTGGATCTATGGGATGAGAGATTCTCGAGCAATGAAGCCCATCGGATTTTTGATATGGCCGCAGTAAAGCGAAAGAAACGTAAGCCTTTTATAGACATGATGGCTGCCCAGCTCATTCTTCAAGGGTATCTGGATGCTCAGGCAGGGACGTAAATGGGCCATCGCCTGTTGCGCCGGTATTCTGATCATTCTCTTGCAGGTCGCCATCTTTTCCAGCATTCCTAAGGGAGGAGGTTCAGGCAAAGGGCCGTTCGTTGTGAAAAAAGGTACACCAGCCTGGAGTGTATCCAAAGGCCTGGAAAAAGACGGACTTATCACCTCCGCCGCCCTTTTCCGGCTCTCTTCGCTCTTGTTTTACAGAGGGAGAATCATCGCGGGCGAGTATGAACTAAGCAGCGACATGTCCATCATCCAGATGGCGAGGAAAATGGCCCTTGGGCAAAGGAATATTTATACGTTAAAGATCGTCGAAGGTCAGAATCTGTTCGACGTGGCAGAAAGCATGGAGAAGAATGGGTTTATGGGTCGTTCCGCCTTTCTCTCCCTCTCGCAGAATCAGGATCGCCTCCGAAAGATGGGCATTGCTGGCGACTCGCTGGAGGGTTACCTGGCTCCCGATACCTACTTCTACAGCAAGGAGACGGATATCGAAGGTTTTATAGAGCCCATCGTGCAGCGCACCGCGAGGTTTTTCGAAAAAGAAGAGATCAAGGAACGGATGAAGGAGCTGGGTCTCACCCGGGATCAGATTATCTGCCTTGCCTCTATTATCGAAAAAGAGGCTAAGCTGGAAGAGGAAAAGCCATTGATTTCAGCCGTATTTCACAACAGGCTTCGGATCGATATGAGTCTGGACGCTGACCCCACCGTCATCTACGGCAGGAGGGCCTTTGGGAGAAGGCTCACCAGAGTCGATCTGACTACCCTTACCCCGTACAACACTTATGTGTTCAAAGGCCTGCCAAAAGGCCCGATTTGCAGTCCCGGGAAAAGTTCTCTGCTCGCAGCCCTGTATCCCGCGAAAAGCGACGCAGTCTATTTTGTGTCACGCAACGACGGAAGCCACGTGTTTTCCAGAACAATTAACGAACATAACCATTATGTGACGATATATCAAAAAAACAAAAGCAGGAAACCACAATGAACCAAGGAGGAACTCTATGGAAAAAGATGTAGCGGTAATTGGCGTTGGCCAGACCTATTTTGTCCGAGGCTACGAAGGGTCCATCCGTGAGTTGGCTTTCGAGGCCTTCAGGGAAGCCGTTCAGGATGCAGGTATCACGTCGAAGGATATCGACGCCTCCGTCTTCTGTTCGGCCCCAGAGTATGACAAGCAGCGGTCACCCGCGGGTGTTCTTGCCGAGTATTTGGGCCTTATTCCTCAGCCGACCTTCTATATTGAGACCGTCTGTTCTTCAAGCAGCTCGGGTGTGAAGGTGGCTTACAGCATGATCAAGGCTGGTCTGCACGACATGGTGGTCGTTCTCGGTTTCCAGAAGATGTCTGAGATCACCTCTGCGGAATCCCAGGAGAGAATGGGCCGCGGCGCAGACATTCAGTGGGAAGCCCCCTTCGGCACCATGATGCCGGCCTACTATGCCATGTATGCCCAGGCCTATATGGCCAAGAACGGCCTAACCCATGACGACATGAGAGACGTCAGGCTAAAATCTGCCAGCTACGGAACCGTCAACGAGAGGGCAGTCTATCGCAAGGGCGTTAAGGCAGAAGATTTCGATCCGAAGAACCCGGATGCGAAGATGGCCGGGGCCGTTGCATGGCCGATACGAGTGGGCGATGCCTGCGCAAACGCAGATGGCGCCTCTTGTATCATTCTCGCCAACAAAGAAAAGGCCAAGGCCTTCTCCAAGAAACCTATCTGGATCATGGGAATCGGCGCTGCTTCTGAAGCGGTCAATATGGCAGCACGACCCGATTTCTCCAAGGGGTTGAGCGTCGGTTACAAGGCAGCGGATCAGGCCTACAAGATGGCTGGAATCACGGCGAAGGATGTGAAAGTGGCCGAGGTTCACGACTGCTTCACCATCGCCGAGCTCATGGCTTACGAAGGACTCGGTTTCGCACCGATGGGCGAGGGTAAACAGCTCATTAGGGAAAAAGCCACCTATAAAGAAGGCAGGATACCGGTCAACGTTGACGGCGGCCTCCTCTCAAAAGGCCATCCCATTGGAGCCACGGGAGGATCACAGATTCGCACCATCGTCCTTCAGCTTCGCGGTGAGGCGGGTCCTATGCAGGTTCCAGGCGACCCTGACATCGGCCTTGTACACAACGTTGGCGGCGTAGGACTCTACGGAAACGTTACAATATTCGGGAGGTGACAAATGGGTTTCGAAAAATTCGGAAGAAAAAGCTTTACCGGCATGACAAAGACCGCGAAGTTCGTTGACCTCCTTCAGGAGGGTAAGGTCGAGGGCACTGTGTGTAAACAGTGCGGGGCCAAGTATTTTCCGCCTCGCGCCGACTGTGCCGCCTGTCTTTCCAAGGAAATGGACTGGTTTGAGGTGCCCAAGAAGGGTAAGGTCGAGACCTTTACCACGGCCTATTATGCGCCGTTCGGTTTCGAGAAAGACTGCCCCTACACCATGGGCGTTGTCGATTTTGGCGACGGCACCAAGTTATTCGCACGGATCGCAGCCAAACCTGAGGAGGTTCAGGTAGGCATGGACGTTACCGTTAGAACCATCACCTACGAGGATGGCCAGGTGTCCTTCGAGATGGCAAAGGCATAAGATGATCGCAAGGCAAGGGGACAGCCCCGCTATGTCCCCTTGCCTCCCTTGAACTTCCTCGCACCATCCAACCAATCAACAAATACAGCAAAAAAGAACATCGCAGACGCCAAATGAAGATTCTTGCCGTGGTTTCTTAAACCGCTTCCAAGGGACCACCCAAGCTGGTAAACTGTTCCGCAATCAGGGGGTAAGTATATGCTTATTTGGCCCGACTGCATTGCGTGCACCGTCAAGATGGGTCTACAAGTAGCCCGTGAAGCCTTAAAGGACGACGACATGGTTATGCGTCTCATGAAGGATGTCTTGCGGCTTGAAAGCCTCACCATGCCCGCTACGAATCTGACCTCTCCGGAGATCATACTTGATATCTGGTCGCTCATCACTGATGCGGCCGGCGACAGGAACCCCCTGCGGGCGGCCAAGACTGACCAGAATCAGGCTATTCTTCAACTCTACCCTCAGATCAAGGAATCCGTTCTCGCCTCATCCGATCCCTTCTCGGAAGCCGTCAGATTCGCCATCATAGGTAACGCCATAGACGCCCTCGTGGATGGGCTCGAAAAAGGCGCTGCTGGCATGCTCGCTGAGTTTTCAGGACAGTCCGTGGATGCCGAACAGGTCGGAATCCTCCGCTCCCGAGTAAAGGGAGCCGACCGAATCCTTTATTTTACCGATAATTGCGGCGAGATTGTCTTTGACAGAATCCTCATAGAGGTCATGAAAGAGGTTTTGGGCTCCTCGGTGACGGCCATTGTGCGAACGCACCCGGCCATGAATGATGCGAGCCTCGAAGACGCCCGGTTCGTCGGCCTCGATTCGGCGGCAGAGGTGATCCCAAACGGCATCGAGAAGCCCCTCGCGGGAACGATGCTTCGTGCCGTATCGCCACGTATTTTATCGCTCATTGAGCAGGCCGACATCCTTATCCTCAAAGGGGGCGGCAACTATGACACCATGACCGAGGAGCCGACTATCGTCGGAAAGACATCATATCTTTTTCAGGCAAAGTGTTATCCGTACTCGGCCCTCCACCACGTCCCGGTCGGCTCCCTCGTAATCGTCAACAACTGACAAAGGGCGAGGGGTTACGACTGTTTGACTGCCTGGCGGCACACGATCCTCCCATACTCGCTCGGTTGTTTTCTGCTGCCTTGGAGATCTTCGTTGTTGGCGGGGCGTACACGAAATGGGGTGAGTGAAGGGATTCGAACCCTCAACCCCCGGGTCCACAGCCCGGTGCTCTAACCGTTGAGCTACACCCACCGTTGATCTCCCTTTTTTAGCACAGTCTCGGCGGAAAGTCAAAACCAGCGGGACAAAGTGGGCAGAGGGATTCCGGCCCTATGCAGGCATTGGCCAACCGTACGTCTGCATACATGACGCGGCCCTGGCCCTGCGCTGCTTATTGAGGTAATCTCTTGATTTATCGGAAAAAAATACTAAAATAGTAGTCTTATGCAAAAGGACAGACTGCGCGAACTCTCAAAGGAGTTTTATCGCTACCTCAAAAACGAGAAGGGGGTTGCCACAAATACGCAGAGGGCCTACGAAGGCGACCTTGACCATTTTCTGAAGTTTGTCATGACCCGCCCGGAGGATAAGGTAGACCACAAGACCATTCGAGCGTACATACAGAGCATATACAGGCAGGTCAAAAAGTCCTCCCTCTCAAGAAAGGTCTCATCCATCAAGGCGTTCTTCCGCTTCCTCAAAAGGAAGGGTTATCTATCGGAGAACCCAGCGCTGATCATTAAAAACCCCAAGATAGAAAAGCATCTCCCAAAATTCTATAGTGTTGACGAGATGTTTCATTTTCTGGATTCGCTGCCTGCAGCAAATTGGCTCGATCTGAGGAATCTCGCAATCTTTGAGCTCATCTACTCCACAGGGATGAGGGCCAGCGAAGCGCTCGGGTTAAACCTGGAGGATATCCATCTGGAAGGGTTGTGGGTTCTTGTAAGAGGAAAGGGAGGGAAGGAGCGGGTGCTGCCCTTTGGGGCCAAGGCAAGGGACGCGATACTCAAATACCTGTCACTCGCAGGAGAGGCGGGGCAAGGCGGGAGACGGGCACTTTTCATCAACGCCCAGGGGGATCGCCTGTCCTATCGAGGACTGCTGAAGATCATGAAGAAACATCAGATACAGGCGGGCCTTCTGAAAAATCTCGCCCTCCACGGTATACGGCATTCCTTCGCAACGCATATGTTGAACGGTGGCGCCGATTTGAGAAGCATTCAAGAGTTGCTCGGCCATTCCAAGCTTTCCACGACCCAGCGCTACACTCATATTTCCATTGATAAGATTATGGAAATATACGACAAAGCTCATCCGAGAAGATAAACATGAAAAGTACAACGATTGTATGTGTAAGACATAAAGGCAAGGTTGCTGTCGCCGGCGACGGACAGGTGACCCTACAAAATACCGTGATGAAACATGGGGCGAAAAAGGTCCGAAGACTGTACCAGGACAGGTGTCTGGCCGGTTTCGCCGGTGCTACGGCGGACGCATTCACACTTATCGAGCGATTCGAGAAGAAGCTTGAGCAGTACAATGGAAATATCACCAGGGCGTCCGTAGAGTTGGCGAAAGACTGGCGCACAGACCGCCTGCTTCGAAGGCTGGAGGCCCTCCTCATTGTTGCCGACGAAGATCATACCTTCATTCTTTCCGGCACAGGGGATGTCATAGAACCCGATGATGGGATAGCAGCCATCGGGTCAGGAGGACCATACGCCCAGGCGGCCGCAAAGGCTCTCGTCAAACATAGTGACCTTTCGGCAGCGGAGATCGTTAGAGAGGCCATGGCCATCGCATCGCAGATCTGTATCTACACCAATGATCAGATCGTCGTTGAGGAGTTATCATGAAAACGATGATCCCCAAGGCGATTATGGAAGAGCTCGACCGTTACATCGTCGGGCAAAGTAAGGCCAAAAGGGCCGTGGCCATAGCGCTCCGTAATCGCTGGAGAAGACAGATGGTGCCCGAGGATCTCCGAGATGAGATCGCTCCGAAAAACATCATCATGATCGGGCCAACCGGCGTCGGGAAGACCGAGATTGCGCGGAGGCTTGCGAAGCTGGCCAGCGCCCCCTTCCTCAAGATAGAAGCCACTCGGTTCACCGAAGTGGGATACGTGGGCCGCGACGTTGAATCCATGATCCGAGACCTGACCGAGCTTTCCATCAATATGGTAAAAAAAGAAGAGCAGGAACGGGTAGAGCAGAAGGCCAAAGACCAGGCCGAAGAAAGGATATTGGATATTCTCCTTCCTCAGAAAAGGGTTTCTTCAGGCGAATCCGGACCGAATGACGCCATGGACGGGACAAGAGAAAAGCTTCGGGGGCTCTTCAAGGACGGCAAACTGGATGATAAGGTTGTGGAGATAGAGGTGCCCGAGCGAAGCCTTCCCATCATTGAGATCTTCTCTTCCCAGGGCATGGAGGAGATGGACATGCAGCTTCGAGATATGTTCGGCAATATGATGCCCAAAAAGACAAAGAAGCGGCGCGTCAAGGTAAAAGAGGCCTATGATCATCTTGTGCAAGAGGAGTCGAAAAAACTGATCGATATGGACAAAGTGGTCTCCGACGCCGTTAATCGGGTCGAACAGGCCGGGATCATCTTCCTTGACGAGATCGACAAGATAGCGAGCCGGGATCAGACCCACGGTCCAGACGTGTCGCGTGAAGGTGTCCAAAGGGATATCTTGCCCATTGTTGAAGGCACGACCATAACAACCAAGTATGGTATGATACGAACCGATCATATCCTTTTTATAGCGGCCGGGGCGTTTCATATGTCCAAGCCTTCCGATCTCATCCCGGAGCTGCAAGGGAGATTCCCGATCCGGGTCGAGCTGGAGGCATTGACCAAAGGTGATTTTTTTAGAATTCTTACAGAACCCGAAAATGCCTTGGTGAAGCAGTACAAAGCCTTGCTCCGGACAGAGGGGATCGACCTCGAATTCGACCATGACGCGATCCTGGAACTGGCGAGTATCGCCCAGCGGATCAACGAGATGACGGAAAATATCGGGGCGAGGAGATTGTACACGGTGATGGAGAAGCTCCTGGACGACATCTCCTTTTCGGCCCCTGAGATGCTGGAAAAACAGGTCACGATCACCCAGACTTACGTCCGCGAAAGGCTCGGGGAATTCCTGGAAAAAGAGGATCTAAGCAGGTTTATTCTATGACGAACATGATGGAAAAGATTGACATACTCCTTGAGGCATTACCGTACATCAAGAGGTTTTCCGGCTCGACATTCGTAATCAAGTACGGCGGGGCGGCGATGGAAGAAGAGGCCCTCAAGCACGAATTCGCCAAGGACATCGTCCTACTGAAATATGTGGGCATCAACCCCGTCGTGGTGCACGGCGGAGGACCCCAGATTGAAAGGCTCCTGACCAAGCTTCAGATACCCACACGATTCGTAGACGGTTTGCGAGTCACGGACGAAGCCACCCTCGAGGTGGTAGAGATGGTGCTATCAGGCCTCATCAATAAACGGATCGTGAAAGATATACAGGACAACGGCGGCCAGGCCATCGGTCTATCCGGTAAAGACGGCAGGCTTGTGATGGCGAAACAGGTCGAGGGGAAAGATATCGGCCTCGTCGGTCAGGTGGTTGGGGTCAATGCTCTTATCCTGAAGGAGATATCGAAGACAGGGTATGTGCCGGTCATTGCGCCCTTGGGCTGCGGCATAGACGGAAATACCTACAATATTAACGCAGATACGGTGGCAGGGGCCGTGGCAAAGGCCCTTCTGGCGGAGAAACTGATTCTCTTGACCGACGTGCCGGGGGTACTCGATGAGGCGTCTAAACCCATATCTGTTTTGAAGACGGATGAGGTCAGGCACCTTCTCAATGATCAAACCATCCGGGGAGGGATGATACCAAAGGTGAAATGCTGCATGGATGCCCTCCATGGGGGGGTGAAGAAGACCCATATCATCGATGGCCGTGTTCCCCATGCCCTGCTGCTTGAGGTATTTACGCGGACTGGCATAGGCACCCAGATAGCGGGAGAAGAATAATGCAGGAAGAGTGGATCAATAAGGCAAAGAAGTATATTGCGGACACCTACGTCCGTTTCCCCATTGTTGTAACAAGGGGTGAAGGGTGCTGGGTCTGGGATATGCATGGAAGACGTTACCTCGATTTTCTTTCGGGCATAGCCGTGTGCAACCTCGGGCACGCCAACAAGAATGTCGTTGAAGCCCTTGCTTATCAGGCTGCGCGTCTGGGCCACATATCCAACCTCTTCTACATGGAGCCGCAGATCAGGGCGGCCGAGCTTCTTGTGGAAAATTCCTTCGGAGACAAGGTCTTCTTCTGTAACAGTGGGGCCGAGGCCAATGAAGCGGCCATCAAGCTGGCGCGACGCTATTCTTGGAAGAACCACGGAGAGGGTAGATTCGAGATCATCGCTATGGAGAACTCCTTCCACGGAAGGACCATGGCCACTATGTCCGCTACCGGACAGGAGAAGTTTAAGGTCGGCTTCCCCCCGCTCCTTGAAGGATTTTCCTTCGTACCGTTCAACGATCTGGAAGCCATCGAGCGGGCCATCACTCCAAAGACCTGTGCCATCATGTTGGAGCTGATACAATCGGAGGGCGGCGTTTATGTCGCCGATCCCCAATACGTTCAGAAGCTTAGAAAGATCACCAGGGAAAAGGATATTCTTCTCATCCTCGACGAGGTACAGACCGGCATGGGGAGAACGGGAAAATTCTTCGGTTATGAGCAGTACGGCATTGAGCCGGATGTGATAAGTCTGGCAAAGGCGTTAGGAAACGGCTTCCCCGTGGGTGCTATCATCGCAAAGGACCAGGTCATGGCAGCCTTCGAGCCTGGGACCCACGCCTCCACCTTCGGCGGCAACCCCCTTGCGGCCTCCGCGATAATCGCAACCGTTGATACCCTTTTGAGTGAAGGTGTACTAAAGAATTGTGAGACAATCGGAACTTATCTCCTCAACGAGCTGACAAAAAAGAGGAAGAGATTTCCGTTCATAACGGATGTTCGGGGGAAAGGTCTTCTCTTGGGCATTGAGACGACGATTCCCACCGACGGCATCGTCAGAGAATTCTTGAGCGAAGGCGTCATTGTGGCAGCATCCAAGGGGAATGTCTTCCGGCTCCTGCCTCCCCTTATCATCGGCAAAGAAGAAGTTGATATATTTCTGGAGATCGCTGAGAGAATCTTCGAGAGGCAAAAGGCATGAAGCGCGATTTTACAAAACTCCTCGATATTTCCGCGGAAGAATGCCGGTATCTTCTGAAGCGTGCTGCCTTTATAAAACAGGCGAGAAAAATTGGCACGCCTCACAAGCCGCTCGCGGAAAAAACACTGGCCATGATATTCGAAAAGGCTTCAACCAGGACAAGGGCTTCGTTCGAGATCGGCATAACGGAATTGGGCGGACACGCACTGGTCACTAACGCGGCTGAGAGCCAGATGGGCAGGGGCGAACCCCTGTGCGACACCGCACGGGTTCTTTCCCGTTATGTGCATGCCATTATGATTCGAACCTTTGCCCAGGAGACCGTAGATGAACTTGCCCGTTGGAGCACCGTTCCCGTCATCAATGGCCTCACGGATCTGTACCACCCTTGTCAGGTTCTGTGTGATCTCTTTACTATCGAAGAGATCAAAGGTCCAATCGACGGCCTGAAGATTGCCTATGTCGGCGATGGGAATAATATGGCCAACTCATGGATTGAGGCCTCGATACTGCTCGGCTTCTCTCTCTCCGTGGCGACACCCGACGGCTACCGGCCGGATAGAGCGTTACTGGAGCGAGCAAAATCTAACCCGAAGTTTGCTTTGACAAACGACCCCCGGGAAGCAGTGGAGGGGGTTGATGTCATCAACACGGACGTCTGGGTGAGCATGGGGATGGAGCAGGAAAAGGAAGACCGGCAAAAGGCCTTCGCGTCCTACTGCATCGACGATGCGCTGCTTGGCCTTGCAGAAAAGGATGCGATCGTTTTGCACTGTCTTCCCGCTTACAGGAATCAGGAGATTACCGACGTGGTATTCGAGCGGTTTCAGGACGTTATTTTTAGCCAGGCTGAAAACCGCCTGCATGGCCAGAAGGCCCTGCTGGAATGGATTATGACGGAGGAATTATGGAAAGCGTAAAAAAAGTGGTGCTCGCCTACTCAGGCGGGCTGGATACGTCCATCTTGGTGAAATGGTTGATCGAAAAATACGGCTGCGAGGTGGTGGCCTATTGTGCGGACGTCGGCCAACAGGATGAGTTGGAGGGGTTGGAGGAAAAGGCGATCCGGACCGGTGCGTCCAAGATCTATATCGAAGACCTGAAAGAAGAGTTTGCCCGTGATTTCGTCTTTTTCGCCATCAAGGCGAATGCTATCTACGAGGGAACCTACATGCTCGGCACCTCCCTGGCTCGACCGCTCATAGCCAAGAAACACGTTGAGATCGCTCGCAAAGAGGGGGCTGACGCCGTATGCCACGGCTCGACCGGCAAAGGAAACGATCAGGTCCGTTTCGAACTGACCTTTTATGCCCTCGAGCCTCACATTAAAGTCATCGCGCCCTGGCGCGAATGGGATTTTACGGCGAGAGAACAGCTTATCGATTACGCAAGGACGCATGACATACCGGTTCCGGTAAGCAAGGAAAAGCCCTACAGCATGGATCGGAATCTGATGCACATCAGCTACGAAGGGGGTGTGCTTGAGGATCCCTGGAACGAACCCGACGAGGCCATGTTCAGGACTACGGTCTCTCCCGAAAAAGCGCCCAATCAGCCTCGCTATGTGGAGATCGAGTTCAAGGAAGGCGTTCCGGTTCGGATCGACGGTCAAGAGATGAAGGCCGATCAGATCATCATGTTTCTGAACAGGATAGCGGGAGAAAACGGGGTAGGCCGAGTCGACATCGTCGAAAACCGGTTCGTAGGCATGAAGTCGAGGGGCGTTTATGAAACACCGGGGTGCACGGTTCTCCACACGGCCCACAGGGCAATGGAATCGATCACCATGGATAGAGAGGTCATGCACCTTCGGGACAGCCTTATCCCGAAAATCTCAGAGCTCATCTACTATGGGTTCTGGTACTCGCCAGAAATGGAAGTCATTCGGGCACTGGTGGACGAGTCCCAAAAGGCCGTCTCGGGAACCGTAAGGGTCAAGTTGTACAAAGGAAATTGTATAGTGGTCGGCAGAAAATCGGAGAACTCCCTCTACAGAGAGGATTTTGCCACCTTCGACCAGGACACGGTGTACAATCAGTCCGATGCCACGGGTTTCATCAGACTCAACGCGTTGCGGCTGCGGGTCAGGGCGATGTTGAAAGGAAAGTAACGGCGAGTGATCGAGGTGATTGTTCTGTGTTGAATAAAAGACGCCTTTCCGCGCCGTTGTGGCTGGTGGTCCTCGCGCTTTCTCTAACGGGGTGCGGGTACCACCTGGTCCGCGAAGAGGGGATTCGCGGCGGGGATGTCAAGGTGGTTGACATCCCCCTGTTCAAGAATCAAAGCTTCGAGCCTCACACCCCTGCCATTTTTACTGAGGCGCTTACCCGCGAGCTGGTTGCCAGCGGTTTCTTTCAGATAAACCAACCGAACCCCGACAGCACGTTGCAGGGTGTAATCTCCCGCGTTCAGACCTCGCCGTCATCGCTGGCCACGACCGGCTTTGTTGTGGAGAAGACGGTGACGGTGGACGTCAATCTGATCCTCACGAAGAGCACCGGACAGGTTCTGAGGCGCTGGCATTTTACCGAGTCCGAGGCTTTCCGTGCTGATGATGTGAATCTTCAGGACTTCAACAAAAGGGAGGCGTTTAGACGAATTGCCAACCGGATGGCCCGTCGCTTCAGCGCCCTGGTCCTTGCGGAATACTAGGATGGTCGAGACGATTCGCTCCCCATTCTTCGTTCGACCACAGCGTGGCTCATCTCGAGAAGGGTCCCGCCCGACCACAGCACTAGCATCCGGTCTCTTCTCCACCTCATTCCCCACCCTGTCTCTCCGAACAGGCTTCGCAATCCGGGCGTGATTATTCTATTTTCTAAGGGATTTTCCGTATGATCGATTTCTTATCCAGGACTTTGTTGCTCTTTTCACTGTAAGCAAGGCTCAGCACAACGACCTGGACGATATCGAGGAGGGCTTCTTCGCTTGGGATAACACCCAGTCTGCGGAAATATGTTGACGACGTGGAGCGTATCTCCTCGGCAACCTCAATCCAATCTCTTTTCCAAAAACGCTTCTCCTTTATGAGGGTAGCAAATCCTAACGCAGCCCATTCGGCTATCTTTCTCGGGGTGTCTTCCATTCGGTCAAGGATGTCCGCCAGTTGATTGGCAATCTGTCCCACCGAAAAGGTGCGGCTGTAGTATCTTACGATTTCTCGGAACGGTTTCCCTGGAAGCCGTTCCCTGTGGCTACTCTCGTCTATGGAAGTCCCTCCCTTGGCTGCATTTTCGAATTTTGCACCCCAAAAGTCAACAGGATCCGCCCCACATGTCCCATGGGATAGCCCTCCGGACAACTCACGGAGATCTTACGTTGGAGGTGATCTTTACGGGTGCAAAAAACCTGTTTCAACACGATAGAGGCATGCCCACAAAAAAGGGCCGGATGTTGCATACATCCGGCCCGGTAACCATCTTCTGTGAGCCTACTGCTGTGCCTGGCCTTCTTTCAGGACGCTGTCGACCTTTTTGGCCAGTCGAGACACCCTCCGTGCAGCATTATTCCTATGTATCACCTTCTTGGAGGCTGCCCGATCTATATATGCTATCGCCGCTTTGAAGGTATTCTCAAGGCTTTCCTTGTCCTTCTCTTTTAAGGCGAGCAGTACTTTCTTGATGTTGGTTTTCATGGTCGATTTAACATGGGAGTTCCGAAGCCGTCTTTTTTCGCTTTGGACCGCCCGTTTTATTGCTGACTTGTTCTTTTTCAACTACTCCTCCTGTTGCCTTGAATGGTAGAGGAGTATTTTCTCACGACGACCACGCAAAGTCAACGATAAAATCAAATGGTTAGGGTGGGTCCTACCTTCCTTTTCCGTTCTGTGCCCTCTTTGCGGCATCATTCTTCTCAGCAGAGCGAGCGGCCTCGTCAATCCTCTTCTCGAGCACGCTGGACTCCACAAATCCCGCCTGAATAGAGCCATCCGGGAAAAGGGTAAGCGGCACACCGTTAAACCCATTTGTCTCCATGAACTTGGTATTCTCCTCAAGTTCCCTGGATGGGCACTCTTTTGGAGGTGGGGCTATCCCCTCAAAAGCGTCGTCTAAAGCCTTCAGGGATTTGCCGCACACGATTGCCCTGGATTTCTTCTCGAGCTCAGGGTTCTTGCGAATAAGGGTCAGCTTAAGAAAGAAGGCAACATCGGTCCGTTTTTCCAAGAGCTCCTTCATCTCCAGATGAAGTTTTTTGCAGTATGGTCAGTCCGGGTCGAGAAACACGATAACCTTGATGGGCGCATCCCGGTTGCCCATAACCAGCGATTCGTCCAGCTTCAGACCAGCCAGATTGACCCTCTTATCCCGGTTCAGGTCTTCGACTCTTTGACGGGTCCTGTCCATTCCCGTGCGATACTCGATGATTGGTCCGGGCATGACGTATGTCTTGGAGCAGTCCACATAGACCACAAATCGCTGGCCGCGATTCTCTAAGGCGATCTCCCACAACTGCTGGATGGGGCTGCTCTGGATTTTCAGTATCTTGGCCTCGTTCAGGCGGAGGCTGTCAAGAATGGCACGGGCCTCTTTTTCGCTCAAGGGCTCGCACTGAGCACGACCCTGTCTCTGGCTGTTTGCGCCCCGTGCGGCATCAGACCAGCAAAGAAAAAAGCTTACCAGAGAGATTACTGCCACAAGTACGGTGATTCTACGCTGTCGGTTCATCCCCCCTCCCAAAGTATCGTTTGAAGAAAGCGTGCTCGATCAGAGAGGAGATGAATTCTCCATGCCAGTCGAATCTCGCCTTTTTGTGCAATAGATCCATGATCCCGTCCTTCTGGCTCATCTTAAAGAACCATTCTATCTGACCATCCGTAAGATGCGAGAAGAACCGGCGGAAGCGAATACCTTTCGCTATTTCAGGCTCCAGTAGTTGGCGCCATTTCCGTTCATATTCAGCAAATATGGCCGTGCTGAAATCCTGCCGCTTCCAGGCTCCAAGCAGGGTCTCGCCTGCGATACGCGCACCGATCAGGCCATAGTAAACCCCTCCGTGCGTCGTCGTCTTTACTTGACCCGCTGCCTCTCCTACCACCATCAGCCGGTCACCGAAGCTTCTCTTGAGCAACCCATAGGGTATGATCTTCTTGTACACTTTGCCCGTCAAACGGACCCGTTCCTCGACGAAGGGGTTGCTGAGGAAGGAGCTTAAGAAAGTGCGGCTTTGTCCCCGGCTTGTAAGACCTATCCGTGCCCTGCCGCTTTGCAGACCGACCAACCACGCAAACGACGAGGGGGCAACTGTATTTCCAAGGTAGACTTCGGTTTGCTCAAGCTCATCGACCTCGGCCTCTGCCTGCACCCCTTCAACAAATCCCGGAACCGTACCCAAACCCACCATTTTCGTGAGGGCGGGGTTGTAGCCTGAGGCTATCACCACCACTTTGGCCCTTACGTCCTCAGGGCCTGGCGACACCCGCAGGTGGACATTACGGTCGGTCACCTCCAGACCGATACACGTCGATCCTTCTTTGATCTCTGCGCCGTTGGATCGGGCCAGCATGCGCAGCCCCTCATCCAGCATCGTTCGATTGACCACATAGGCCTGCACCGCGTCAGGACGATAGAAAACTTTCTGGCCCCCTGGCGACACGAGAACTATCTCGCGGACCTCGCTCATAATGGAGTCGACGGGAAGAGGGAACTCCGTGAAGGCCTCTGTCCCTATAACGCCGCTGCATACAGGCTGGCATTCCCCTGGAAGGTTCTTTTCTAAAACAAGGACGTCCAACCCATTTCGGGCCAACTCAAAGGCACAGTAGGACCCGACCGGGCCTGCGCCGATCACGACCACGTCATGTTCATGCAATGCCGCGCCACCTCGCAAAACAAAATCCTTCCTCAAATCGCTTCACTTTAACCGCCCCGGTCAAATAAATCAAGAGACCTGAGACCCCTGGGCAGGCAACCTCTTGCCCACTCTCTTCCCCCTGTGCTCCCATTTTCCCGTAAAAGAGATGAGAAAAGAGAGCATGATCAGTCTGAGATCAAGGCCCAAGGATTGTCTCTTTATGTAGAGGCGGTCGAATTTGAGCTTGTGTTGCGGAAGGGTGTCGTAACGGCCGTAGACCTGCGCCAAACCAGTAAGCCCGGGCTTCACCGACAGCCGAGCACGATAGCCTTGTATCGATCTCGCAAACTGCTCCACCAACTCAGGTCTTTCCGCCCGTGGGCCCACAAAGCTCATGTCGCCTTTGAATATGTTCCAGAGCTGCGGCAATTCGTCCATGGCGGTTGCACGAAGCAGCCGGCCAATTTTCGTGACCCGTGGGTCATTTTCGACAGCCCAGACCACACCGGTTTGCCCCTCGGCGTCCACGATCATCGACCTGAACTTCAGCACGCTAAAGGTCCTGCCCTTCTCGCCTACCCTCTCCTGCCCGTAAAAAATCGGTCCACCGTCCTGAACTTTGATCAGAATCCCAAAGAACACCCACAAAGGTAGGGAGACAAACAGTCCCAAGCCGGACAGCAGTAGATCGAAGACACGTTTCACTGGGCCCTCCGTTTGGTCGGCTCTGATGGGGCTTCTGCGACACCCTTGTAGAGTCCATAGACCTTCTCGACCATGGCGGCATTGGTAAACTCTCGTTCCACGCGTTCTTTCGCAAAAGATCCATATTTCATCCGGGTGCTCGGGTCATCGAGAAGCTTGTTGATCGCCGCCGCCAAGGTCTGTTCATCGGCAGGAGGGACTACAAGACCGGTCTGTTCATGCATGTTGACGAAGGTAACCCCCGTTGGCAAGCTGGTGCTCACCACCGGCTTTCCACAGGCCATGGCCTCGAGCTGCACAATACCGTATGCCTCAGTTGAAGCGACGGACGGCAAAACGAAGACATCACAGGCGTGATAGTAGAGAGAAAGGTGTTCATCGCTCGCTTTTCCGAGAAACACGCATCTGTCCTCGATGCCCATCGAGGTAGCCAGCCCCTTCATCTCGGCCTCTAACGGACCCTCCCCAACGATAAGCAGCGTGCCGTCGATATCTTTCATGGAACGCACAAGATAGTCAACGCCTTTATAGTAAGCAAGCCGGCCCACAAATAAGACGATTCGCGGACCATACTGAGACCTGATTTTCTGTACCTGAGCATGTTTATCCTCATCGAGGATGAAACGCCCTACGTCTATTCCTATGGGAATGACGTGGCACTTGTCTCTAAATCGCTCAAGCGTCGGCGATGAATCGATAAGCTGGGGTGCCGCAACTATAATTGCATGGGCCTTTTTCAGGAATTGGACCTGAAGGGGGCGGTAAAGCTTCGTGAGGAATCTCGGTCTTACGATATCGCTGTGCCACCAGACCACCACCTTTCCTGCGGGACGAGCGAGCAGATGGGAAACATCCGCGAGGGGATAGGGGAAATGAAAATGAAGGATATCGGCTTTGCGGGCCATTTGCCGCATTAGAAAGGGAAATCGCGGCGCGACTGGTACAGAGAAGCGTGTGAATAATCGACCAGCCCGGGTCACTTCAATCCCATTCACATTCTCCTGGAGCGTCGTCACAGCCTCGTGACAAGTTAGAATTTGTGTGCCTATCCGCCCTCTCAACCCCTCGGCAATATCCTGGGCCACCTTCTCCACTCCGCCGACGTTGGGATAGTAGTATTTGAAGATCTGAAGGACCTTTGGTCTATCTCGTGTAGCCATTTACCCTCATCACGACGTAAGGAGACTCTCATAAAGCAGTTCGTGTCTGCTGACCATATTGTTGACCGAGTAATTCTCGCAAACATCCCGAAAGGCATTTGCCGTGAATGCAGACAGTTCATCGGGATGCTCGAAAGCATACTCTATGCCTGCGGCTATCGTCTCGCCATCTTCTGCCTTTACCAAAATCCCCGTCTTCAGGTTCTTAACGAGATCACGATTGCCCACCACATCTGTTGCAACCACCGGAACTCGCGCGGCAAAGGACTCGAGCACAGCGGTAGGTAGCCCCTCCCAGCGCGAGGTAGACACATACACGTCAATCTTGTGGAAAAACGAATCGATATCGCCGATCTCGCCAAGAAAGATGATCTTATCATCTAAGGCGCGGTCGCGAATCATGGCCTTCAGCTCTGCTTCATAGTCTTCTTCCCCTTTTGGCATTCCGCCGGCCACGTAGCACATCAACTCGGGATACCTGTCCCGCAACAGAACCACCGCTTCTATCAGGTACTCAAGACCTTTTGCTCGACAAATTCGCGACAATGTGCCCAGGGCAAAACCCTTCTCCCCCGACCGTGCCTTGTTTAGTACGATACCGTTGGGAATAACCGTGGCCCTTCCCTTTGGCAGGATACCTGCCTTCTCAGCCTGTTTCTTCTCGCCATCCGACACGGCGACGGTCATGTGCGTCACTCGGGAAAGTAGCTTTTCGACGGTCAGATACAGGCACCTAAATAGGGGGATGTAATGGTCGCAGTTAAAACCGTGGAGTGTGTATGCTCTCTTTACGCCCATCCCGAGTGTGGCCAACCGTCCGTATAGCCCGGCACCCTTGCCATGGCCGTGCACAATGTCAATGTCGTAGGTTTTTACTAATTTGCGAATCATGTAAATACTTGAGGGATAATAGCCTCTTATCGAAACGTCATGGACGGCACACGTGCTGGAAAATCTATCGTAATAAAGCCCGTCATTGGGCGCGGCCAAATGGATCTCGAATTTCGCCTTGTCGAGCCGGCTGATCAGGTTGTGGACTACTGTCGGAACACCGCCTCTCTGGCATGACGGAATGATTTCCAGTATCTTTATCTTTCTCAATTCTCAGGCGCCCATTCTGAAATAAGGGGGGCCGACGAGATTTGTTCGCTCGCTAATACGAGAAGCCGTTCGGCCAGAGTTCTCCTCTCGAACCGTGCAAGAACATCGGGTTCGGGGTGGGCCGGTTCCTTCTTACACGAGGTCAGAAGACCGACCAATTCGCTGGCGATGCCTGCAACATCTACGCCAAAAAGGATCCCTGTCCCGGTGTCTCGAATAAGTTTGCCTGTGCTTGTCTTTTCAGTCACACCCACTCCCCAAATGGGAGTACCTGACGACATATATTCGAAGAGTTTACCAGAGACGATCCCATCCACATCTCCTTCATCCCATTCCAGAAAAAGGAGGGCGTGGGCATCCCTCTGTATTCTTAGGGCATCCGAACGTGGGACAGTTCCAAGAAGACGAACCCAAGGATCAATTTTATGTTCTTTGACCGACTTCGCGAGGACATGTGTCATCGAGCCGTAAAAGATGACTTCGAGCCGATCAAGGAGGTGCCTCGTACTGCCATCCACGGCCAGCTTTGAGATTGCGCTAAAAAGTGGAGCAGGATCTCGCCTTCCCTTGTAGATGGCACCTGTGTAGACTATTCTGACTTTGCCGTCTTGAGGGAAGATCGGATCCTCGGGGATGTCAGCAAGATCCTGTTGGTCATAGCCATTTTCAACAATTCTCACTTTTTTGTGGCCGTAGTTTTCTGAAAGAATATGGGCCAGGGGAGCACTCACCGTAGTGATCAAATCTGCATGCTTCATCGCACGCCTTTCAAGCCTTTTCTCCGCCAACGTGAACGGGAAGAGCCCCGTACACGTTGGGCTGTTCACCCAAAGGTCCCGGTAATCGGCAATCCAAAAGCGCGTCAGCCCCTGTCTTCTTAGATCGGCCGCTATAAGATGTGTTGAGTAAGGGCCGGCAGAACTCACTGCGAGATCCCATTGTCCAGCCTTACGGCACCATTGAGTTGCCGGCCGGATCCAGAGATCACTGAGGTCAGGCATTCTGCAGGTGGCAAAAATGCCCACTCTTAGCCGATAGTCATCAAGCCATCGCACGATTCTTCTGATTGGTGTGGGTCTATCGCAAGATGCGCTGCTGCCGCGGAGCTGAATATGCTCTTTGTGTAGCCGCCGTATACGATAGAAAAGTTCCGGGAGTCCCAGTTCTACGACCTTCACCGTCGTCGGCATGGGACGTCCGGCGGTGAAGGGGAGCCTGTCCTTCGGCACGGTCAAGACCGTCACGTCATGGCCCATCTCCGACCAAGTACGAGCCCAAGATGCAGGTCGCAACGATGCAACGGCATGAAGAGGAGGGAAGAAATATGAAACAATCAGGATACGCACGGTGAGTTGTCAGCCCTTTATATTGCCATCATTGCAAATCGAGGATCAGTGATCAGTCGGCTACTGCAACAATCATAGGGAACGAAGTTTTTTAGTTATCTCTCTGAAACAGTCCTTCGTACAGTGTCACGAGTTTCTCCATCTCCCGTTGTGCATTTAGTTCCTCAGAAGCCTTTCGCGAACCTTCCCGCATCGCATCCCACTGATGGGCACTCGTCCGATTAAGCAGTGCTGCAATCTGATTGGGTTCAAAGGAAGGGGATATGCATCCAAGGCCATATTGCTTGACGATCTCTTCCATGGAAGGCGAGGGGCCGATGCAGACCGCCAGACCGGCGTTGATGAAGTCGAAAAACTTGTTCGGCAGGGAGACCAGATTATTATAACTCGTGGGCGGTATAAAATGGAGACCTACGTCGAACTGAGAGATCCGTCTCACGATATCTTCCGGAGGCACCGGTTCGTGAAACTGTACTCGCCCCGGGGCTGCCGCATCGGCCAATTCTTTGAGTTTCTTTACATAATCGTTCTGAAGAAATATCAAATTCAGACTGTATCGCGAATCTGACAACCCCACAGCCCGTATCATGTCTTCCGGCCTCCTGACGCCGGATGCTCCGCCATGATGGACCAATGTAATCTTTTCGGGATTTACCCTTCTGGACGGAAGATCGATTCTTTCGGAAACATTCCTGATGACGAGAGGATTCATGTGAAATTCGTTTCGGTATCTGTCTGCGATCAAAGGCGCAACGGTGATCCAAGCTTGGGCCCCGAGCCCATATTCCCGCAGAAAGTGCATGACCATCCGACGGGTAAGCCACCAATCACGCTTCTCCTCCCACTCGAGTGGCCCATACTCATGCAGGTCCACGACTAATTTGCCTCTACTCTGCCGAGCAGCTTCCGCTGCAGCGGGTAACGCATCCCAGTCGTTAGCGTGATAGATGTCACACGGCTCCGAAAGAATGGATTCGAGAGCTCCGGCGTGCCCCCACTGTCGTATCCAGACCTGGTAGTAGAGTTCGGGTGCAAGTATTGCTGCGACCTTTATCGCTCTTGCTGCATTTGTACGCACAAAATTCTTCACCTTCGGAAAGACCTTTTTTGCCATTCTGGCTCCGTGGAAACGCCCCAAAGAAATGGCCGGGCTTGAAGCTGAATGCACAGAAAACGAACCACCGCCTGGTTGATTCAGATCTATCCACTTCACGTTCGGGGCATTCTGCCAGTCTTTGTGAGGTGGTCCGAAACCGATTACCGTCAGGTCATAATACGGAGCGAGGTACTTTACTTGCCTCAGTACTCTTGCATCACGGGCTATGTGGGAAAAGGAGAGAATGCAGATTCTTCTTCTCACGTCTCTTGTGGCGTCCTTTCTGTTCCTTTCGACCAAATTCCGCTCCTCTCGGTTCGCTCTGAGCACATGTTCATTTTTAAGAGGTCTTACCCCACAGGTAACGCTCAATGGCACCCACGATTCTTTGGGCCGCAAGTCCGTCTCCGTAAACCGTATTGATAGAATCAGTTGGAGAATGTCGACCCTTGTACTCACTATAGAGCACATTCCATCCGCTTTCTACGGTTTCCACCCATTCCGTCTCGTTTCTTAAGGTGATGCAAGGAACCTTCAGCCAGAAGGCTTCCTTCTGCATTCCGCCTGAATCTGTCATCACAAGACCACTGTGTTTCATGAGAGCAAGAGAATCGAAGTATCCGACAGGGCTAATGATTTGCACTGCCGAGTGAAATTTGTCCGAAGAGGCTGCATAAACCTTTCTTGTTCTTGGGTGCATTGGGAAGACCACCGTTTTCCCTGAAGAAATATCGTTCACAAAGCGCACGATTTCTGAAAACCTTGTGGGATCATCCGTGTTTTCAGCCCTATGGAGTGTCAGAAGCAGGTAGTCTTTATGAGAAAGTTCAAGCCTGTTGGCAACGGCTGATTTGTCCTCAGTAACCTCGGCGGCAAGAAGGAGCACATCATACATTACGTCACCCACGTTAAGAACACTCCGCTCGGGCAGAAAGTCGAGGTTTTGAAGGGTTTCGGAATTCATCAGGATCCCATTGTTGAGATCTGCACAAATGCCCTCCATTCTCAGATTTTCCGTTGCCCTTGGGTTTGGACAGAAGAGAAGAGAAGAGACGTGATCGGTCAAGACGCGGTTGATCTCCTCAGGCATCTTTCTGTTAAAGCTACGAAGCCCTGCTTCGATATGAGCCACAGGAATATGAAGCTTGACGGCGGCCAACGCCCCTGCGAGGGTAGAATTGGTATCCCCGTAAACGACTACCAGATCAGGCGCCTCGTCGAGCAGGACTTTCTCGACCCTCTTCATTGCTTCGCCTGTCTGTTCGCCATGGGTTCCCGACCCCACTTCAAGATGATAATTCGGGGTACGGATTCCCAATTCGTCGAAAAACACTTTCGACATCTCGTAGTCATAGTGCTGGCCTGTATGGATGAGGACATCCGTAATCCTCCTTGCGCCAGAGGAGGTGTTGTGCAATTCAACGGCCTTGGCGACGGGAAAATATTTGACGAACTGGGGACGAGCCCCGATGATGTTGGCGATCTTCATTCTATGTACCCTCGTCTGCTTAAAGCTAACATTTCCTTGTCCTTATTGCTTTTCTTGTCGAGCCTCAACCGGGTTTTCCACGGTCTGTGAGACTTTTACGGCTCCAGATCGTGCACCTTCATCCACAGAGATAGGTTCGTCCAAAGCCAGGGCATGAAGTCCGTTTGACCGGACTTGTCTATAATTCTTAGATAATCGCGGGCGCGGTCAGGAACAATGAAGGCGGATAATCGCGGGTCGCACAAGGCGTCTTCTATTTTTGGACGGAGGACAGTACGTTGCCAGGCGCGCTCGGGGGTAGCAAAACCGAGCTTGCTTACCCTTTGTCGCACTTTCTCGGGCAGTATTCCTCTCATGCTCTCCCGCAACACTCGCTTCGTATATCCTCCGCGGATCTTAAAGGATGACGGTAGACTGAAAGCAAATTCCACAACCCGGTAATCAAGGAATGGAAGCCTTCCCTCAACGGAAAAAGCCATCGAGTTTCGGTCCTCGTACTTAAGCAGAGCCTGAAGGTGACTGTGGAAGGTAAGCCGGTACAGCTCGTTATTGAGAACCTCCGAAGGCTGAAAGGCAAGCCTATGTCGATTTGCCTTGTAGGCGCTGCTGTCCTTGTACTGTCTGATAAATCCAGGGTCAAGCCACATGGTGTTTGGAGGAAGACTTCCGGGCAGCATCCTTTGCGCCCGTGCCGCAAGATCCCGCCAGGGCGGACCTGTCAACAAAGCCATCGGCTGAAATGCAAGGTTGATGAGAGGTCGTCCCACGACACGCCTTTGATCCCGACCCTCCATAAGGTATTGCAGCAGCTGTCCTTTTGCAAGAAACTCGCTGAAGAGGTGGTATCCCGTTGACGGGTAGCCAGCCAGAATCTCGTCTGCTCCTTGGCCATCGAGCATCACTTTAATGCCATGGGCATGAACGGACTTGAACACGGACCATTGAGCAAAAATGCTTGTCGAGCCAAAAGGCTCCTCCTGGTGCCATATTATCCGATCAAGATCACGCAAAAAACCTTCAGGCGTCGGATAGATGTAGTGGGCGGTGACTCCGCTTTTTTCAACAGCCTCCTTGGTGTACTCCAGTTCATTGGCTTCCTTGTCCTCAAAATGGGAACTGAAGGCGTGCTGCACCTTTCCGTGATTCTGGTCGGACAGCAGAAGACGCATGAGGCAAACAATTGAGGAGCTGTCAAGACCGCCGGACAAACAGCTACCGACTTCTACATCACTACGCAGTCGAAGTCTTACGCTGTCCTCAAGAAGGCTCAGGAACTGCTCAGAGGCTTGAGCCGCAGTGATATCTTGATTGACAGAAAAGCGGGGGGCGTAGAATCTTTCTGTTTTGACGGACAGATTACTGAAGTCGAATGTTAAATTATGCCCTGGAAGGAGATTGGCGATACCTGAGAAGAATGTCTGGTCAGAATGCTCTACCGAAAAATGCGCCAGGTACTCGTAGATGGCTGCCTTGTTTATCCGGCGGGGGACAAAGGAAAAACACAAAAGCTGCTTTATCTCGGAGCCGAAGAGGAAGTGTTTCCCGTCGAAGAAATAGTGAAAAGGCTTAACCCCGAAACGATCGCGGGAGCAGAAGAGCCTTCTCTGCGGCATGTCGGCAATGGCAAAGGCCCACATACCGTTGAACCGATTCACACATGCCTCGCCCCATTCCTGGTAGGCGTGGAGAATCACCTCTGTGTCGGAATGACTGGCAAATTGATGGCCGAGTTTTTCAAGCTCAGTCCGAAGCTCGATGTAGTTGTAGATCTCACCGTTATAGGTAATCCACAGACTGCCATCCGTGCTGCTCATGGGTTGGCTTGCCGTTGGAGAAAGATCGATTATGGCCAGTCGCCGATGCGCGAGGACCAGGTCTACGTGTCGCGGTCCGCTGTCGGTAGGCATGTACGTACTAAAGGTGCCCCAGGGCTGCTGCGAGGGCTGCGAAGACAGCAGGGCAAACCCCGCTCCATCTGGTCCCCGGTAGCTCACGAGATCGTTTGCGGCCTGAAGCGCATGACCATGGCTCTGGATTACCCCTGAGCTAAAGAGTCCCAAAATTCCACACATTCTTATTACCTATCGCCCGGATTGCAGTACAGTTTTGCGAGTGCTAAAGTGGTCTTCCTTTCAGAGCAGAGCCCTGGGATATCATGTGTGGTCCTGCTCCAAAACATATCGGCATAGGCGTAATCAAAGCGATTGAGTTCTACCGCACCGATCGACATCTGTGGGCCGGTTCATGTTCCACAAAAACATGGCCCGCCGGGCAGGTGTCTATTGGGTCGTCCGTTTGTGAAGGCCTAAGCCGATCTGAGCCGTCCAGGAATGACTCTCTTGGCTCCGCTACACGCTTCCTAATGTCCCGCCCTCTCGGGTCTGAGGCTCACGAAGTGCGCCAAGCAGCTTCAAACGTACCAACCTAACGGCTTCCCGGTATGCTTTAACCCTCAGGAGATGGAGAGCAATGAGGTAGGCAACAAAACCACCAGTGACTAGCACACTCAATTGCATGAGGCAGCCCGAAGAATCAACAAGAAATCGCAGACATAAGACAACAAGTAGCATTGAGACCGTGGCTTCAGCTAATCCCCGAAGGTTTCGTAACAGATCAAGCAGCGTCAACTGGATGAGCGACGCGGCTGAAAGATAGATAAATGGGGCAGCCATTAAACAAAAGATAAAGTATGCCCAGACCATACCTGTCATCCCCGCCGCCCAGTATCCAAGATAGAAAGCGATCGATGTTCCAAGGGTCACACAAGAAGTTACAACCAACGCTCGTCTCGTATTTCCTTGCGACAGATAGATAGACCCATTTAGTGATAGGATGGATTGTACTGCACCGAGAGGGCAAAGCACCTGCAGTATTGGTACCGCGTCATACCATTTCGAACCAAATACGACAAGTACGGCTGGTTCCGAAATGGCCCACAAACCGAAAGAAATTGGAAAGGTTACCAGTGCGGTTAGCCTCATCGCCTTGAGGTAGATCTGGGCAATTTCCCGCCGGTTATTCTGAATCTTGGCATAAGCTGGAAAGAGAACGGAATCAACTACGTTAGAAACCTGTTGCAGTGGCATGAGCATCAAGATGTAAGCACGGGAATAGAGACCCAATGATATTGTTCCTGCGAGTCTACCAATCATGAGCTTATCGATGTTTCGGCTCCAGTACCCAACTGCCTGGTTCAGGGACAGGTAACCGCTGAACCCCATGAAACCTTTCAATACCCTTCCGCTAAAGGCTAAGGATGGTACCCATCCAACAATCAACCACAGAAGGACCGCATTGACGAAACCCATGACTATCGGTTGGATCAGCAGGCTCCAGTATCCAAGCCCAATGAAGGCTGAGGTAATGGCCGCAACCGATGATACCAGGAGCGCTGTGCTGTTGATAAGCACCACGCTTCTAAATCGAAGGGATTTCATTAGTAGTGCGTTATGCACGGAAGATAGCGGCGTAAGGATAAAAACGCATCCGATGCATCGTGTGATCCAGATCAGTGACGGTTCTTCATAAAATCGAGCGATAGGGGAAGCCAAAAACCAGACAACGACAAAAACAAGAATGCCCATCCCGTTGTTTGTCCAAAATGCTGTCGACATCTCCACCTGTGTCGTGTCTTGCTTTTGGATAATCGCTGTTGTGAGACCGAGATCCACAAAGATAGCAGCAAATCCCGTAATGGCCGTAACCATTCCTACCAGTCCATAGTCTCGAGGCGTAAGCAGCCGCGCCAAAACAACCATGACACCTAGTTGAACGGCGAGAAGAAGCATCTGGTTCACGGATTTCCAAACAATACCGCTGATGATGCTGTCTCGCAGGCCGGTTCCTGCTTCTTCTGAGGGCTGAATTTGAGCACCCATCGTCATTAGTGGCGAGAAATGGCAAACGTGAGTTGTTCCGCTACGGTCTCAATCTGGCCTGGCGTGATCCCTACGCTACAGGGGATGTTTAAAGCGTACTCATGAAGGTGATTGGCCATTTGGCACCCGGTGCTGAATACTTTGTCTTTGAAGGGCGGCACGTCTGTAATGGGCAGCCAGACACGGCGAGCCATAATGCCCTTGCTATTGAGGTACTCTACTATCGGCTTGGATTGAATGTCGAGAAGCACCGTGTATAGCCAGAAAGTGCTCCTGCACTGCCGCGCCTCAGGATGGGCTGTGATATGAGAATGGCCAAGGAAGATCCCTTCATACCTGTGAGCCACCATCCTTTTGAATTCCACATGGTCATTCAGTTGCTCAAGTTGGGCAACTCCTAGTGCAGCAGCAATGTTGGTCAATCGATAGTTGTAGCCCACTTCATCATGAAGAAATTCAAAATCATCCACTTTCGCCGTCGTGCTCAAGTGCATGGCCCTGTCAGCCACGCTATTTTCGTTGGCAAGGAGAGCTCCTCCACCACCTGTAGTCATAACCTTGTTACCATTGAAGCTGGTAACAACGATACGAAGCGGACCATTGTAGGCTGGCGTAGAGGCACCAATTGGCCTATTCTTGTATGTAGCGCCCAAACATTCCGCAGCATCTTCGATGAGCGGAAGCTCATACATGGTTGCCAGTTCTGCCACTGCGTCCACATCGCACATTGCGCCAAGCAAATGCACGGGCAACAGAGCTGCCACACGCCTGCCGGTAATCTTGTTGAAAAGTAGGCCGCGCCTTCGGACGCAGCTATCAGAAAGGAAATGGGACAGCTGGTCTATGTCCATTTGCCAGTCACAGCCCTGGATATCGATCAAAACAGGCCATGCGCCACAATACCGAACGGCATTTGCCGGGGCTACAAAGGTGAGTGCAGGCATCACTACTTCTTCGTCGGGTTTCACCCCTGCCAATATGAGGGCAACATGCAACGCGGCGGTTCCGCTCGACATGGCGACGGCATGTCGCGCGTCCGTCACTACTGCGAGTTCCTTTTCGAATCGCTTCACAAATGGTCCTACGTAAGATACCCAGTTGGTGTCTAGGCATTCTTTGACATAATTCCACTCATTGCCTTTCAAACAGGGCACACTCAGGGGAATCTCTTCTTTGCACCCGCCCACAATACTCCTCAAATAGCGTATTTGTCCGAGTGGTATCTCGTCAGGTTTTGACGCATCCACTCAATCGTGATCGACAGACCCTCCTCCAGGCCTACTCTGGGTTTCCAGCCAAGAATCTTGTCTGCCTGACTACTATCCGCCAACAGTCTATCGACCTCGCTCTTCTCTGGGCGCACTCGCCTGTGATCTTCTTCAATATGCACGTCTCTCTTGGTCAAACCGGCTATGACCTTCACGAGATCCCCTATGCTGATTTCGCGTCCAGAACCGAGATTCATCGTTTTCCCCACAGCTTGATCGGACTCCGATGCCAGAATATATCCGTCCACGGTGTTTGAAACATAGTTGAGGTCGCGCCTGGGGTGTACACTCCCCAACCGTATTGCCTCTCCTGACAGGCATTGAGCGATGATGGTTGGCACCACCGCCCGTCCGGACTGTCGGGGGCCAAAGGTATTGAATGGTCTGATGGTAACGATGGGCAGCCCGAAGGAATGGTAAAAAGCTTCGGCCGCTTTGTCGGCTCCGATCTTACTTGCCGAATAAGGTGACTGAGCCTGCAGGGGGTGACTTTCATCTATGGGAACGTGCCGTGCCGTGCCGTAGACCTCGCTCGTAGAAGTGTGAATCACCTTCTTGACCCCTCGGTCGATCGCGCTCTGCAAGACGTTGAGGGTGCCTTCGATATTGGTTCTCATGTAGGAAAAAGGCGCCTGATAAGAATACGGTATGGCTATGAGCGCTGCGAGGTGAAATATCACTTCCACACCCTTCGCTGCTGAGCGAATGGTATCACGGTCACATACGTCGCCTGCGACTATCTCCATCTCACCCCGGTAATCGGATTCGTCCAGCCAGCCGTTCTTGCCAGAGGCGTTGTAGTGAACAAAGGCCCTAACCGTAGCACCCTCAATCACGAGACGCTCAGCCAGGTGACTCCCGATGAAACCTCCAGCCCCAGTTATCAGAACCTTTTTGCCAGACATACTATGGTCCCCAAAGGATTCCCATATTTATCTCCACCATGAAAAGTTGGATGCAATCGCTGATCCAAGCCTTCTCTTACCCAATGCCATAGTTGTTTTCTTCCGGCAGTTGGTTATGTGTCTATATCAATAAGATTCATCCTCAAATGTTTGGCAGGATTTCCAACCACTACGGTATTATCAGCCACATCATCAATTACCACAGCGCCAACGCCGACCAATGAATGGTTGCCGATTCGAAGGCCTTCCCGGATCTTGGCCCCCAATCCGATGTGAGCTCGATACCCTATGCTGACTTCGCCCCCTATCACGGCTCCCGGTGCAACATGACTATGTTCTCCAACAACACAATGATGCTCCACCACTGCCCCAGTATTAATGATAGCGTTAGCCCCGACAGTCGCGTATGAATTTACAATGGATCCTGCCAGGATCTGGGCTCCAGGACCGAGATGAGCCGTCGAGGCAATCATTGATGATGGGTGAATCACCATAAACGGCGATAGGCCCGCGTTGACCGCAAGATGATAGAGTTCTTCCCGTAGCCGATTGTCTCCCTTGGAGCCAACGCCCACGACAAAAGACTTGACCCCCCTCTCTTCAAGAACACAGAGCAGTTCGTCACCGCCCATAATGGGCACATTACAATGTGCTTCTCCGATGCGGGCAGATTGAGGACGGTCAAGTATTCCCGCAATCTGTAAAATGTTAGATTCCCTAATAATATCGATAAGAACTGCCGCGTGGCCACCTGCACCCAGGATAACCACAGAATCTCGTGGTAGGGCATCAAATCCTGCTCCGTTCCCGGTAGCGCTAGAAATTCGCATCGAACGCTTCTCGCGCTTTGCTATAATCCTCGACCTGGCCGATGTCAATCCAGTACTCACTGATTAGGAATCGAGAAACGAGCATTCGCCGCGCAAGCATATTCTTGAGCAGGGTATCAATGCCGAAGTACTGGTTTTCTGGGATGAGAGCCAGGATATCCGGCTTCATAAAGTAGATGCCGGCAAGGATTTCCATTTTTAGGTCAGGCTTCTCCTCGATCTCGATAATCTCATTTCTCTCATCCGCCCTTACGTTGCCAAAACGAAAGGGTGTGGAAATAATCTTGGTAGCCACTGTCATCATACTCTCACGCCGAACTGACCAGTCGAAGAATTCTTTGAAACTCAGCTTCGTCAGGATATCACCATTCACAAGAAGAAATGGTTCAGTCAATAGATCCTTGAGCAGCGTAAGGGGGCCACATGTCCCAAGCGGTTTCGGTTCGCGGCTATAGGTAAGACTGACTCCAAGCCTGGAGCCATCACCGAGAAAGGCTTGCACGTAGTCAGCCATATAGTTCGTTGCGATGTAGATTTCATTGAAGCCACTATCACGAAGGCCCGCAATCTGCACTTCCATCAGACTCTTCTCGCCCAAAGGCAACAGCGGTTTTGGTATTACTTCAGTGAAAGGACGCAGCCGACTTCCCAGGCCCCCAGCCAGAATGACTGCTTTCACGATTTCCCTCTTCTTAAGAACAGTATCAAAGATACCAAAAGTTTACCAGTTGCCCAGGGCGGACGCGTAGACTTTCTCCCATCCCTCTGACAATTCCTCCCAGTCCAATACCTCACGGAGTTTCTCCTTCGTCGAGTTTACCATCGCCCTGTGCCGCGTCAAATCCCCAATCGAAGCGGCAAGCGTCGCGCAGAGATCCGGGAATCTTGTGATCTCCAAAAAGTGCACTTTCCTTCTCCGCAGCTCTCCATAAGGAAGCCAGGCTCCGGTAACGACAAGGTTACCTGCGTATATCGTTTCGCACATCGCCGCGCTAAGAGCATCGGAAACAGGAAAGTGTAGCATGATGTCGGTTGCGGCTCTCAATTGCAGGACAGCTTCGCTGTCCATGAATTTGTCAATGATCCGAAAATCCCCTCCAGCCCTTTCCACGGCAGCTCGAACATCATTGGCGTAGCCTGTTGGTGCTCCGTAGGTCATGGGTATCACAAGCGTTAGCCCGTTCTTTACTGACGAATCCAGACCTGATAGTGCTTCTAGAACCTCTATGTGCCGGTTATCTACATTGCCGTTATGACCCACGCACACAATCACCTTGTTCTCAGGGATTGTGAATTCTTCCCGAAACGCAGTCCTAAGCGAACGGATGTCCTGGACATCGATCCGGCTGAGCGTTGTACTGCCGAATTTTGCTATTCTCAGTTTCGGCGCAAAATGACGACCGAACTTTGTTAAGAACATCTCCCGTAATTCGAGAGATCGTACGGTAATGAAAGAGGCCCTCTCGCAAAGTTCGAGCTGGCCGATGTAGTTTCTTGCTCCGCTCGAACGCATAAGATCCGAGCCCCAGATTGAAACGATCAGTTTGGATCCTCTGGGCAGAAGCCTTATCGTCTCTGATAGTGAAGGATCCATATAATGAAGGTGAAAAAGATCGAACTCTTCAACGATCCGGCTCAGGAGCGCTCTGCGCTGCAATTCGTCTGCTGTCCGGCAAAACTGTTTCCAATATTGTCTTGAGGACGAGGTCCGAGCCATGGGAGCCAGCAGGCGGTAGAGGGTCATGAAGCGGCTTACGCATTTTCTCCGGAGAAGCAATTTGCCTACTTGCCGCAGGCAGTTCACCCGGCCCAGTCCCTCTGACGCCACCGGTATTGAGTAGACGTGATCGAATGCGGTCGGTCGGCTGCGCAAAAGCTCATCCCCGGGGGGGACGGACTCGAGAAGGGAAATATGATAGTCTGCACGGGTCTTCAGTGCACGGGCTAATGGTTGAACATGAAGTTCGTGGAAGTTTCCAAACATCAATACTCTGTTTTTTGCCATGGAGTCGTAACGGAGTTCTTAGGCTTTCGGAGCCCGAGCCCTGTCCGCATTCAGCGACGGTTGATGAATTCCTGAATCTTGCAGGCAATGGCGGCCGCTTCTTCTTGTGTCTGCAAGGGCTCAACGGGCAGACTGAGGACGGAACGGGCCGCCTCTTCCGCGACAACGGGTCTTTCGAGCACCATGCTCCGTCCCTCGTCAAAAAGCTTCATTTTATGGAGGGGGGTGGGATAATAGATCATGGAATCTATCCCGTTGGTTTCCAAATATTCTCGAAACTTGTCGCGCTCAGGGTGTCTGATTGTATATTGATGATAGACATGGCGAACCAGATCGCATTCAGACCCCTGCATTGGCACACTAATACCCTCGGACCCCCCAAAAAGCTCGTTGTAGGCTGAAGCGATCCTCCTTCTCCGTTCGTTGAATTCATCAACATACTTCAACTTTGCCAAAAGCACCGCCGCCTGAAGGGTATCAAGCCTCGCATTGTATCCGATATGATCCACATTGTATTTGTCTTTTCCCCCGTGCTTGAGAAGCAGCCGGACCAGTTCGGCAATCTGGTCATCGTTGGTGGACACCATACCGGCGTCACCAAACCCCCCAAGGTTTTTCGACGGGAAGAAGCTGAAAGCCCCAGCCGTTCCGATCGATCCCAGTTTTCTTCCCCTCCAACCTCCACCAAAGGCCTGAGCCACATCCTCTACGACAAAGAGGCCGTACTCGTTGGCGATTGCCATAATGTCATCCATCTCACATGATCGGCCATAGAGATGGACGGGAAGAAGGCCCTTGACGCGGACCAGGTCACGGGACGAAAGGCTCGAAAGGAATTTACGAATCAGATCGGGGTCAATATTGAACGTTTTGGAATCGATATCAACGAATGCGGGGGTTGCTCCAGCTCGAAGGATCGCATCTCCCGTGGCGGTGAAGGTAAAAGGGGTGGTGATAACCAGGTCGGAACGATCGAAATACTCCTGACCTTTTGTTTTCAAGGCGAGAGCGCGAAGGGCAAGCACGAGTGCATCCGTACCCGAAGAGGCACCGATACAGTGACGGACGTCTATATACTCTGCCACCTTACCCTCAAATTCCTCTACGTCGGGTCCAAGGATCCACTGCTGATGCTGAAGGCAACGGGCAATAGCGGCGTCGATGTCCTCCTTCATATACTCATATTCACGCTTGAGATCCAACATGGGAATTTTCATGGGACTCTTTCCGCTAACCGATCTCGCTCGGACCGTTGGTCAAAGTGAGGCCAAGGTAGTTCTCGATTTCACTGATCACCATCAGTTTGTCAACTTGAAGCTGATACTCGTTACCACAGTATAAGCATTTGGCCACCCCTATGTCTTCTGTAACGCCTTTATTCTTTAAGCCCGGTATGCTTAGTCTGGTTCCGCATTTGCAGGTCCACCCTATCTGTCGAGCCGGCACTCCCGCAACGATGGCGTAATCTGGTACGTCTTGCTTCACGACCGCACCCGCGCCTACGAGTGCGTACCGGCCGATAGTCACACCGCACACTACCGTGGCATTTGCGCCAATCGTCGCACCTCGTCTAACCAGAGTAGGCCTGAACTCCTGCTTTCTCTCGATAAACGCTCTTGGATTGTAGACATTGGTGAAAACGCACGACGGACCACAGAAGACATCATCTTCAAGGGTTACGCCTTTATATATAGACACATTGTTCTGTATCTTGCATCGGTCGCCGACAACGACGTTCGTTTCGATGGACACATTCTGACCGACTACGCAGTTTCTCCCTATCTTGGCGTTTTTTAAGACATGGCAGAAGTACCAAATTTTGGTGCCTTCACCGATCTCTACCCCTTGGTCAATGTAACTACTTTCGTGAACAAACCAATTCTTTTCGCCCATTGTCTTCTACTCTCTGGTCACTGATTTTAGCAAAGGGTGGTAGTCCCCCTTGAGAACCACATTTGTTGCATTTCTGATATCGTAGACGATTTCTATGGCCGGTTTCACGTCAGAGAGCCCGAATCCGTTGCCCCGAAGTATTTCCCGGTAGCTCACTGTATGGAGGTCCCCAAAACCATCAGAGAATTCTATCTCCTCACCATTCACGCTCACGGATCTATAGGTGTTACCGGCGGCGGTCCTCACAGGCTCCGGGAGATCCTCTCGATCAAGAGAGAGAAACCACCTGACCCGCGCATCGCGGAGCTCAAGGAATCCTGACGCCTTTTTTGGTTCAAGCAGATGAACCCGGTTTGACTGAACGGGGCCAAAAACCCACTGGAGCATATCGAAGAAATGGATGCCTATGTTCGTTGCAATACCCCCTGATTTCGGCACATCGCCCTTCCAGGACACCATATACCATTTACCCCGCGACGTGACATAAGTGAGATCAACATCTGCCTTGCTAACAGAAGTCGTCTTGTTCACTCGTTGCTTTAGGGCAACAATGGCCGGATGATGCCTTAGCTGCAGCACTGCATTGACTTTTCTCCCCGATTCCCGCTCGATGTCGGCCAGGGCATCCACGTTCCAGGGATTCAGGACAAGAGGTTTTTCGCATATGGCATGAGCGCCGACTCGTAGCGCAAATCGAATATGTGCGTCGTGCAGATAGTTCGGAGAGGCTATGCTGACGTAGTCAACTTTTCTTTCATGCCCCAATCGCCTCAGCTTCTCAACATGTCGATCAAGGCGTTCGAATTCAACGAAGAAATCGGCATCCGGAAAATAGTTATCGATAACACCGACCGCATCATGTTTGTCCAAGGCGGCAATGAGACGGTTCCCCGTGTCTTTTATGGCCTTCATGTGTCTCGGTGCTACATAACCCGCCGCCCCGATTAGCACAAAATTCCTCTCCGTTTCCTTCGCTTCTATCCTTTTTCTGCCCATTCCTCACCTTGACAATTAAGGGCACAGCCAGATTCGGCAATAACATAATTCGTCTCAAGCGATGCTCTCGAAGGCCATCTGACTAAGTCTTGGCTGTATCTCCTCGTCTTTTCGATCAAAAAGGAGATGGCGAGCGACTGGTTCAGCAACAAGCGTGATGGAAACTGTGTGACCATTGTTCTTTGCTTCTCAACTATTACATGGAGATTTGCGATATGCTACCGCCTTTCGAGCATCGTTTCATGACGCAGGCTAAAACCGTGATTAGATTCCTCACGACAACACCTTTTATTTCGAATCATACGCTTTTTGTCAAGGCTTTTGTCGGTTGTCAAAGGCTGGTTGCAATTGTCGTACCAAGTACGTGCGTAAAGCCTCTGCCAGAAGATGGATCGGCAGTGAATTGGCGACCTCCATCCGTGACTGACCAGTATCGACGGAAACGCTTTGTGAAAAACGTTTGTCTCAGATTCTTATCAAAGTTTAGGCACGAACCGCTGCTTTTGGCCAGGCATTGGAAGGGGCGTCGAAGCATCGACTACGGCTCCGCGATCAGGTCGCTGTCGATCACCATCTGGGCGTAATAATTGATGCCTTCGAGGAGTATCATGACCCGCTCTTCACCCTCCAACTCTCTCTCGAAGACACCTGGCAGACCTTTGAAAGGGCCGTCTTTGATGAAGATGCGTTCGCCTTTCTTGAATCTCTTCTTCTCTATCTTGGCGACGCCATCGACAAGTCGCCCCCGGATAAACTCGATGAATTGGTCCTGCAGAGGGACCATCTTTCCGCCGAAGGTGATTATTTTTTTGACACCCCTGGCGTATTTGACCATATGATAGTCGTCAACGGGATGGAACTTTACAAAAATGTAGTTGGGGAACATGGGCTCTACGACATCAAGGAATTTTGTTTCCCTATATTTACGGACCTTCAGCCTGGGGCTCAGCACTTCAAATCCGCCGGATTCGAGATTGTGGGCGGCCCGGTTTTCGTTCTTTGGCTTTGTATTGACCACAAACCACTGCTTCATGGGCTGTCACAAACCTCTGGAAGTCTTTTTATGAGAGGACGATAGAGTTACCAAGTCTCCTAAGGCGGATGCCTTCGATAGTCAGAAGGCGCGCTTTCATCTCTATGCCTATAGTAAACCCGCCCAAAGATCCATCGGCTTTTACGACCCTGTGGCAGGGTACAACGATGGGGATGGGATTTCGTCCTAGCGCCTGCCCCACCGCCCTCGGCGCCCTGGGGAACCCTATCGCCGCGCCCAGACTCCCATAGGTCGTCGTCTTTCCATAGGGCACCTTTGACACCTCGGTCAAAACCGCCCGTGTGAAATCCCCCAAATCATCCATGTCCAAAGCTGTCTCAAAATCGACCCGCCTGCCTTTAAAATAACGGTCCAGGGCTCGCAGGAGGGGCCGGAAGGACTCGGGCCGTTCCTTAGCATCCGGATATCGGGATAAAACGGACTTTCTCAACCGGAGCCGGTCATCCGAATCGATATCAAGGCTGACCAGCCTTCCGTTCCGGGTCACCAGGGTGAGATTACCGAAATCAGACCTGTCTATGGCGAACTCTATTCTATCCAAATTGACTTCCGCTACCTCAACTTTTAGACTTAGAAGATAACATAAACGAGGACCACGATGGAAGGCTTTATCAGATTTGTCGGGACCGGCGGAGCCCGGGTTGTCACAGCGAAGCAGGCGCGGTCCACGGGCGGTTTGTGGTTCAGTTATCGGAACACCAACCTGTACATCGACCCCGGTCCCGGGGCCCTTGTCAGGCTCCACGGTCTGAGAAACGGGTATGACCCTTCGCAATTGGACGGCATCATCCTGACCCACAAACACCTTGACCATGCAAATGATGTCAATGTGATGATCGAGGCGATGGCCGACGGCGGGTTCAGGCGGAAGGGCCATCTTTTCTGTCCCCGAGACGCAATCGAAGAGGATCCCGTCGTCCTTCGGTACGTCCGCTCCTATCTGGAGGGGCTGAATCTGCTACGGCCGGACGGACAATATCGACTGGGGGACATAGCGTTTACGGTACCGGTTCGTCATATCCACCCTGTAGAATCATATGGTCTGATATTTCATCTTAACAAGAGAATCGGGATTATCGCGGACACCCGTTTTTGGGACGCCCTACCGGGTTTCTACGATCAGGTGGATATCCTTATCGTCAACGTGCTTCGCGTGAAGCCCATTGCCTCCGATGAAAAGATCGATCACCTGTCTGTGGACGACTTTAGGAGGATTATCGCGGCCGTTCGGCCGCAAATGGCCGTCATGACCCATTTCGGCCTAAACTTTATCCAGGAGAAGCCACCGCTCCTGGCCCATAAGATCACGGGTGAAACGGGGATAGACGTCGTAGCAGCCTATGACGGGATGACCCTTGAATTCTGACGAAGTCGACGGGTGGAAGCGAGGAAGCGGATAGAGGAAAAGACAAAAGATAATTCGGCAGTGGGTTCTGAGTGTCTCAGCTTCTTATCGTCTCGCCCTTATGGGCGAAGGGCAGAAGGAGCCGGAATGTCGTCCCCTCTCCCGGTGAAGTCTCGACCTCGATTTTCCCATCGTTTGCCTCAATAAGCCTTTTGGAAAGGGGAAGGCCCAGTCCGGTTCCTTGTCCTTTCGGCTTTGTCGTAAAGAAAGGCTCAAAGATGTGGTTCAAGGCATCGGGCTCAATGCCCGGCCCTCTATCCGTTATGGCAATCCACGCATACTCTTTTCCATCTGAGCCCGTCTCTATGACCAGAGGTCCGCCTTCCAACATGGCTTGGGCAGCATTCATGACGATGTTTATCAGCGCTTGCTGCACGTGGATCTTATCTGCCCGCACTTCCGGAAGCTCCTTGGCTTTTTTCACCGTAAGGCTGACATTTCTGAACCGGGTCAGATGATGTTCCAAAAAAAGGACGGTATCATCCACGGTCTCGTTCAGGTCCAGAGGTTCCTTGGCTGGCTCTGACATTCTGGAGAAGTCGAGGAGCCTGGTCAGGACTTTTGATAATCTTTCCGCCTCCCGTTCAATGAACTGAGCATACTGCTGAACCTTGGCGGGGTCCTTGGCTTGCGAAATACGTCTTGCAAACCCTTCGATCGATACGAGCGGATTTTTTATTTCGTGAGCTATCGATGCAGCCAGTTCTCCCAGGGAGGAAAGCCTGTTTGCCCTGGTCAGAATCTCATCGAAGCTCCTGATCCGTTCGTCACGCTCCTTGATTTGCTCGATCTTCTCGCTCAGGGCGTGGTGGACCTCGCCAAGCTCGCGGAGATTGGCCAGAAGGAGCTTCTCTCTGGCACTTGAGAGATTCTTCGCATCTTCAAGCTCAACCTCACATTGCTTGAGGGGATTCGTATCCTTATCGTCAGGGCTGCTCATGGTAACGGGACCAAACAGGGAATCAATAGAGCACAACGTCGAACTGACAGTAATTATAGCCCACAGACCAGCTTTTTGTTTGCGTCGACCTGGCCTTTTTGTTGAAGACCTTTTCGAGGAGGCCTGCGATAATTCCACTCTCCATATCGCAGAACATCTCCCCCGTATTGGAAAACCCTGCACAGGTTATGCATTCACGAAGATTGACAAGGAGTCGATCCTCCGTGGCAGCCTCGATCTCAGGGATACCTATTCTCAGTTCCTTTATGGTGGTCTGGAATTCATCCATGGTCTTGGGGGCAAGCATGTTCCCGACGGATTTTCCCATCATGTAGAGGGTCGGGCCTGCGCTTTCACCCAGGAGATCCCTCATTCCGATGATTCTGAGGATGCGAAACAGGGACAGGGGAACGCTATCACCAAGGGTTGGCCGGATGGAAGACCTTATGTCATCGTAGGAATATTCCTTCACGACTCCCCCTTCAAGATCCTTATCATCTCCCCATGAATGATGCCGTTGGATGCACACAGATCGCCTCTGTAGAGGTCGAAATCCCCCCCATTCAAGGCGGTCACCAATCCACCGGCTTCCGCCACCATGAGACAACCGGCCGCTATATCCCAGGGATGAAGCTTGATCTCCCAGAAGCCATCGAAGCGGCCTGCCGCCACGTACGCGAGGTTCAGAGCGGCCGAGCCATCCCTTCTGAGTGCTTGCGCACCAAATAAAAAGCGACTCCAATTGCTCAGGTTGTTGTCCGGGCTCGAATCCAGGTCATAGGGGAAACCGGTGCTGAGCAAGGCCTGTTTCAGGACTGCTGTCTCCGATACCCGCAAGGCCTCGCCGTTCAGATAGGACCCTCCGCCCTTTTTTGCAAAGAAGAGCTCATCAAAAATGGGGTTGTAAACAACGCCTGCAACGATCTCGCCATTGGCCTCGTATGCAATGGAGGTGCAAAAGAAGGGGTAGCCGTGGGCATAGTTTGTCGTTCCGTCTATAGGGTCGATTATCCACCGGCTCTTGACAGGGTGGAACGTGTTCTGCTTTTCCTCGGCTATGATCTCGTCCTCAGGAAAGTTCTCCTTGATCAGGCTGATGATGCGATCCTGACAGGCGAGGTCCACATCGGTAACGAGGTTGATCTCGCCCTTGTACCGCACCGTGAAATTGCCGCGAAAATATCTTTTTTGGATCTTTCCCGACTCAAGGGCAAGTTGGACAGCGAATTCTAAAACGTCATACATTGCGGTTATTTTATCCGATTCGCGTGGTTCTTTGCAATTATTCGGGCACCGGCAAGGCGGCTACCCGGTCGCCCCCTCCAGAACGACGGAGACACAAATGGGAAAATTGAAAAAATGGTAGATTGTCCAAAAACTACTCGGGGTCTTGCTTATCCCATTTCGCCATTTAACTGCTTCGCTATCTCACACCTTTGCGGCCATCTCCTCGCTCCTTACTTATCGCAGTCATTATTCCCATTTCTCTATTGCTCTATTTTGCGCCTTTGGCCCTAATCATATCCGCCAGGGCGGAGGAAGAATGGGAAAATCGAATTCGATGACAAATGGCTCCTGCCAGGTTATCTCTTCCCGAAGCACTCTTCTGAGTTCATCAATCGTTTGTGTCCGCAGGGCCTTTATATTGAAGGCTTGAGCCAGTTTCACAAAATCGGGGTTGGAGAGGTTCATGACGCCTTCCAAACCGCAGCGTTTGGCCATGTACTCGTCCAGCACCCCGTAGCTGTTATTGTTGTACACAAGGAAGACGACGGGGATATTGCATTTTTTCACCGTGGCCAACTCCGAAAGACCGGGGAGGCATGAACCGTCCCCCGTGACGCACAGACATGGCTGGTCGGGTCTCGCTATCGTTGCCCCGATCGCGGCCGGTACAGCGTAAAAGGTGGGGGATGAGCCCCGTGGCGTGACAAAGGATTCCCCTCTGCACACCGGGAAATAATACTCCGCCCAGTATGAGATGAGGGTCAGATCCCATACCGTGGTAGCGCCTGCAGGTATGACGGAACGGAGAAGGGTCGTGATGATGTATCCGGGAGACGTTCGAAAATCCTCGTGCTCCTTTGCCTGCTCGACCTTGAGCGCCTCCAGGGACCACTCGGACTTTCTGTTCTTGAAAATCTGGGCCAAATCCTCGATTACCGAAGACAAATCAGGGCATGCTATCTTCAGATCAGTGGGATGGTTTCTGCCCATCCATCCATCATCGACATCAATGTGTATGAGGCTCTCGATCTTCACCCCTCGCGTTTTGATATCCGTTTCTCTGAGCCTCGTTCCCATGGCGATCACCACGTCCGCTCGGGACAGAATCGACCTGGAGATTCCAGGGGCCATGACATTGCCAAATACAAACGGCAGGTCTTCAGAGACCAGGCCCTTCCCCGACGTCGTCGTGAGGAGGGGAATAGACGCTTCTCCACAAAGACTCTCAATCTGTCGCGACAATCCCGATCTCAGCAATGCCCGCCCGCCGATAATAACCGGTCGGCTCTTCCCCTGCAACGCCTTTTTCAACCCTGAGGAGTCATGAATCGGAACTTCAGGCAGCGTTTCTCCGGCGACAATTTCAGGCAAATTCACGGGTATCTGCTTTTCAAGAAGGGTATGAGGGACAGAGATCACGACAGGCCCACACCTTTCCGTGGTTGCTGTGGTGTAGGCCTTCTCCAGAAGAGGCGGCAAATCACCGGCTCTTCTCACCGAGAGCGTAGCCTTCGTGAAAGGTGTGAAAATCGATTCCGAATCCACAATCTCATGGAGTACACCCCTCCCCCACCTTCTCGGATCTGAATCGATGTGCAGGATGAGAAGGGGCACACCATCTCCGTACGCCTCCATACAGGGGGCAACCACATTGCCCAAACCCGGACCGGGTGTCACCACAACGACCCCGATCCTTCCTGAAACCCGCGCGTATCCATCAGCCATGAAGGCGCAATTTGACTCATGCCTGCCGAGAAAAACAGTGATACCGCTTCTTTCTAGGCCTTGGTTCAATGGAAGCGTGTGTATCCCCGGTAGATGAAAGATATGGGCTATCTTCTTCTGCCTAAAAAACTCTATAATTGCTTCTTTTCCAAGCATTTTGCCGCTTCGAGTTGACTTTAACATAGTGCATCTAAAAGTTAAATAAAACTTTACTTGACACGACAAGCCGGATAGATTAGTTTAATTAAATAAACTTTTTGTAGTTGTTTACTGTTAGTGAATGAAAATCAATGGATCGAGCATAGGGGACCGCATCAGGATGCTGAGACAAGCAAAGTCTCTGACTCAGGAAGAACTTGCGTCCAGGGCCAGCCTTACAAAGGGTTTCATCTCGCAAGTTGAGCGGAATCTCACCTCCCTTTCCGTTGAAAGCCTGATTGGTATACTGGACGCCCTCGACCAGAAGGCCTCCACTTTTTTCGATGAGGCTTTTGACGAGAAGATCGTCTTTAGGCCAAACGACAGGGTCGAGCTGGAGCGTGAGCATGTTGCGGGCTTTCAGATACTCGTGCCTGCGGCACAGAATCGTATGATGGATCCCGCCCTCCTGGTCCTTGACGGGGGGCAGAACACAGAGGAAGAGTCACCTCACGAGGGGGAAGAGTTTGGGTTTGTGGTGGCCGGGGGCATAGAGCTTTCCCTTGGAGGAAAGAGTTATAAGCTCAGAAAAGGCGACTGCTTCTATTTTAGGGCTTCCAAGGGCCATTACATCGCTAACAAGGGAAAGACGAGGGCATTGATTTTGTGGGTGTCCTCTCCTCCGAATTTTTAGTCCCCGTGGTGGTTGTGGGGAGACAGACTCAAAACAAGGGTGTAACCACGAGCGTAGACCAAGGTCAATCTTTTTGGGGAACCGAGAAACAGACAGGAAGGCGGATTTTCCAGTTTGGGAGGTGGTCCAAATGGTTATCAAAACACCGACAAGGTTCTTTCTTGCGAGCGGTTCGGCCGAAGGATTTTCGCTGTTGAACGCTTTTGACGGCGCCCTCTTGGCGTCAGGCGTCGGCGATACCAATCTGGTTAAGATGAGCAGCATTCTTCCGCCGGGCTGCAAGGAGATTGTTGCGCCACCAGTTCCCATGCCCCAGGGCGCTCTCGTACCCGTCGCTTACGCGTCCCTGTGGAGCGATGTCTCTGGCGAGGTGCTATCCGCAGCAGTGGCCATAGGAATACCCAAAGATGAAAACCGTGCAGGGCTGATTATGGAATACGCTGCCCGAACCGAAGAGGGCATTGTGGTGGGGCAGGTCAAGAAGATGGTGGAAAAAGGCATGGAGATCAGAAACCGGGCAATAAAAGAGATACTGTCTATTTCAACCTCACATAAGGTGGGTACTATAGGTGCGGTTTTCGCCGGGGTAGTCCTTTGGGAATAGGCCTCCATTTAAGCGGATCCTATCCTGATGCGCTTCTGTCATATGAAAGGCTGTAATATGAAAGGGTCATTCAATACAACATTTATAGGTTCCACGGCCGATGAGAGGAACACGGCGGTAACAATCCTCGGTTGTCCCCTGGACGCCACCTCTTCATTTAGAGGGGGGACAAAATTTGCTCCCGACAGCATCAGAAGGGCCTCCTGGACGCTTGAAACCTACAGCCCCTATCTCAAGAAGGATCTGGAAGACATCGCCTTCTATGATTCGGGCAACCTCGAGATTCCTGCCGGTGATCTATCCCTTGCACTGAATCTCATCGAGGATGCCGTATCGGAGGCGACAGAACAAGGGAAGAAGACCCTGATATTGGGAGGAGAGCACCTCATAACGTATCCCATCTTGAAAGGTATGAAAAAAACCTTTCCGGTTCTCCAGTTGATCCATTTCGATGCCCACTGTGATTTAAGGGACGAATATGAGGGACAAAAGCTCTCCCACGCGACCGCCATAAGGCGAGTTAAGGATTTGGGGATGGCGGAAATCCATCAAATAGGGATAAGATCCGGCACGAGACAGGAATTCGACGAACTCCGTGCCGTGTACTCTCCGGCCTCGCTTCGGGATCGCCTTATCCCTGATATGCCCGTCTATCTCACCTTTGATCTAGACGTCTTTGACCCGTCTCTGGCTGCCGGCGTTACCACCCCTGAACCTGGAGGGTTGATGTTTCAAGACGTAATGGAATTCTTTTCCGTCTTGGTAGGCGCAAACATTGTGGGTGCGGACATTGTGGAGCTGGCCCCCGACTACGACGCCACTTTCGTTTCCTCCATCTGCGCTGCGAAGGTGGCAAGAGAGGTCCTGATGCTCCTTGATTCGTGAGCACAAAACGACGTCGGCAGGATCTCTCGGTCGTGCTAGCAGCCAAAGATCCTGTCGTGCTCCATAATAGTCTTATGGTCTGAGCAGATAGGGAACGACAAAAGTGTCATATTTCTTAAAGAGGAACCTCCATGGAGAAAGCAAAGAATAACGGAAGAATATTGATCATTGGCGCAGGCGGGGTGGCCACCGTGGCAGCCCACAAGTGCGCCCAAGCACCTGAGACCTTCAAGGAAATAATGGTAGCCAGCAGGACCTTGTCCAAATGTGAGGCCATAAAGAGGGACATTGGTCTGCGATACGGCAGAGACATCCAGACGGGCCAGGTGGATGCCGACAACACCCCCGAGCTCGTCAATCTCATAAATACCTTCAGGCCTGACCTTATTCTCAATCTGGCCCTTCCCTATCAGGATCTCCACATCATGGACGCCTGTCTTGAAACGGGGGTCGACTACATCGACACGGCAAACTATGAGCCGTTGGACGAGGCCCATTTTGAGTATAGCTGGCAATGGGCGTACCAGGAAAAGTTCAAGCAGAGGGGCATCATGGCAGTTCTCGGTTCGGGTTTCGACCCGGGGGTTACCAACGTGTTCACCGCCTACGCTCAAAAACATCTATTCGATGAGATCCATTATCTTGACGTTCTGGACTGCAATGCAGGCTCACACGGTCATGCCTTTGCCACCAATTTTAACCCCGAGATCAACATCCGCGAGGTGACACAGGTGGTCCGGCATTGGCAAGAAGGGAAGTGGATCGAAACCCCTGCCATCATAGAGGAAGGCAGCATCCACTTCACCTTCGACTATCCCGTAGCGGGCCCGAAAGAAAGCTATCTGCTCTATCACGAAGAATTGGAGTCCCTCGCCCTCAACACAAGAGGGCTGAAGAGGGCAAGATTCTGGATGACCTTTTCCGAAAACTATCTCACCCACCTAAAAGTGCTCAATAACGTGGGCATGACAAGGATAGATGAGGTAGATTACGAGGGGTGTAAGGTAGTGCCCATAAAGTTCCTTAAGGCACTCTTGCCGGAACCGACCTCGCTGGGAACAGGGTATACGGGCAAGACGGTCATCGGCAACATCATGACGGGGATCAAAGAAGGCAAGAGCACCACCAAGTATATCTATAATGTATGCGACCATGAAGAGGCTTTCCGCGAGACCGGGACCCAGGCAATCGCATACACGACAGGCGTCCCGGCCATGATAGGGGCAATGATGATGCTCAAGGGCGCCTGGCAGGGCGAGGGCGTTTACAATCTTGAGCAGCTCGATCCGGATCTTTTTATGGAGGCTCTCAACCAGTACGGCCTCCCGTGGCACATCGTCGACCACGAACCCCTCCCGGCAACCGTGTGAAATCAGGGCATGGTTACTGATGGAAAGGTCAAGAATACGATCCGAGTGATTTCGAAGGGGGGTTCGAATACGGCCACTGCGTACCAATCCTTGACGGATGAACAGAGAAAAGACGTGCTCGATGGGCTTGACAGCAAGGCATTACTTTCTCTGACCCGTCTCCTCCAGGCGTCGAAGCACAAGATCTTTCACTCAGAATTTTGCAGAGTTGAGGCCATGTCGGCCCACCACATAAGGACGCCCGTCTACCTCCTCAATGAAAGGCTGATCAGGGAAAACATGGGGATGATGCGGTACGTAAAGGACCGAACGGGCTGCAAGATTCTCCATGCCCTCAAGGCGTTCGCTTCCTTTGCCCTCTTCCCGCTTATGAGCGGATACCTGGATGGAACGTGCGCAAGCGGCCTTCACGAGGCCAGGCTTGGCCGAGAGGAGTTCAAAAAGGAGGTGCACGCCTTCGCGGCCGCATATAAGGAAGACGAGGTTGGACACATTCTGGGGTATTCCGATGTGATCATATTCAACTCTTTCCATCAGCTTGAGGAATACGGGCAGATGGTAAGGGATGCCCGGGTGCAGGTAGGCCTGAGGGTCAACCCCGGCCATTCCGAGGTTGCGACAAAGGCATATGATCCCTGTGCGCCCTGCTCCAGACTGGGCATCACCGTCTCTGCGTTTTCTAAGGGGTTCAAGAGATACGGTGCTCTCGTTGACGGCCTTCATTTTCATGCCCTGTGCGAACAGAATGCCGACGTGCTGGAACGGGTGCTGGGTTCATTCGAGGGTCTCTATGGCCCCTACCTTGAAGGACTTAAGTGGGTCAATTTTGGTGGCGGTCATCACATAACGCGAGACGATTACGATGTGGAGCGCCTCGTGAAAGTCATCAATAATTTCAAGAACAAGTATGGTCTGCAGGTGTATCTGGAGCCGGGTGAGGCGAGCGTCTACAATGCCGGGTTCCTCATCGCCTCGGTTCTCGACATCGTTGAAAACGAGACGCTGATAGCCATACTCGATGCATCCGCAGAAGCCCATATGCCCGACGTATTGCTCATGCCCTACCGGCCGTACGTCATGGGCTCAGGCCAACCGGATGAGAAGAAATACAGCTACCGGCTTGCCGGCCCGAGTTGCCTCGCAGGGGACGTCATGGGAGACTATTCCTTCGATAGGCCCCTCCAGAGGGGAGACAAGGTTGTTTTCACTGACATGGGCCTCTATAGCATCGTCAAGAACACCACCTTCAACGGCATGGGCCTGCCGGACATCGCAGTCATGAAGGAAACGGGGGGATTGGAGACCGTAAAAACCTTCAGCTACGAAGATTACAAGGCCAGACAATCCTGAGAATCATCCCGATCTGCAAAATCGCAACACAGTGAAAGGGGCAGGAAACATTTGCACACAAAATTCTTCCCCCCTGTTCGCTATCCCATTTTCCAATTTTCCTATATCCCTATTCGCACCTCTATCGTTCAGGGAACGCGGGTTCCACGGTCTCTTTTCGCCACCGTCTCTTCCTTTTTATGAAGGGGAGGCTCCGGCAGCTTTTGCTACGGGAGGGGGCGACGCAGGCCCCAATAATTGAAACAACTTGAAAAATTCCGAGAAATATATTAAAAAATGTACTTTCAACAGCGTCTTATCGATCTTTTGGAGCAGCGATGAAGTACCCCATAACCCGTGACGGGCATGATAACCTCAAGAAAGAGTTAGAGTATCTCCGAAACACTAAGAGGCCCAAGATCCTGACAGCCATTGAAGAGGCTAGAGCCCACGGAGATATATCGGAGAACGCCGAGTACGATGCGGCAAAGGAAGAATACCAGTTTCTCCAGAAAAAGATGGGGGAAATTGAGGAGATGATCGCCAATAGCGAGATTGTGGACGTGAAAAAGAGCGGCAACGGCACCGTTGAGTTCGGCGGTACCGTATTCCTACGCAATCTCGATACCGACGAGGAAGTAAGTTACACGGTCGTCGGTCCCTACGAATCGGATATTCAAAAAAAGACGATCTCCATCACATCCCCATTAGGCAAAGCGCTTTTAGGCAAAAACATCGGTGATGAAGTGACCTTTTCGGCGCCTGGGGGCGAAAGAACGTACGAGATCATCCAGGTAGGTTAGGGCCGCCGAATCCTTCGGTATAGATCGTCCTCCGCCAATTACCGCTCATTCCACCAATTCTGGGGCTTGCCGGATCACCCGCCGACTGCAAAGCGACGGCTCGACACGCCTTACCCGTCTAGGGTCTGACGAACCTTTTTCAGAAGAGCTGATGGAGTCCTACGCCACCAACCACCCTCACGCAAAGAAACTATCCATCAATTTCTTATACACCATGATAATGGTGTTATTCCACCATGTTAGCCTGTTTGTCGACAAAGTGAAAAGGGTAAAATATTCTATCATCTCGGTAACCAATTAATATCATTAGCATTGGCACGGTTTCTCATGGGTGCTTATCACTTTTGGCGGCCTGAAGGAACCCATATCTCGTTCGTAACATACCGTTACTACTATATCTTTTTCTATGGCATGGCCATTGCTCAAGGGGAAGGCATGAGAGAGAACGACAAACATCCCAGAAGGAGATGAGACATGGAAAAGAAGGTTTTATTGATTGACGACGAGGCCTCCCTTAGACGGACGGTCGGTTATGGACTCATGCAGCGTGGATACGATGCGGAACTCTGTGAGAATGGTATGAGGGGTTTGCAGGCCCTGGAGACCTACAAGAAACAGAACGTTCCTCTTGACTGCGCTATTGTCGATATCCGTCTTCCGGACATAGACGGGCTCAAACTTCTGAAGGTCATCAGGTTCAACTACCCCGGCCTACCCGTCGTCATCATCACAGGACATGGCAACGACCAGATTGCTCAGGAGGCAAAGGCAGCCGATGGTTATCTCGAAAAACCCTTCGACATGGACGATCTTGCAAAATTGCTCCAAGAGATCCCCGAGGCAAAGGCAGTGGAATCTGAGGCGGCAGAGCCGACACCCGCTCAGGCCTTCAGCGCCTATGCCATGATAACCCTTACACCAGATGCAAACCTTATGGAGGTCTACCGGAGGCTCTACTTCTCCGAAAGTACCGTCTACTGCGATGCCGTGAGGGGAGACTGTGATCTCATCGTCCTCGTCCAAAGCGAAACATCCGAGAAGGTTGCCGCCCTCATAGAAAAGGAGATCAAGACGATTCCAGGGGTAGCTGAGGTTACCCCTCTTACCGTTGAAGCCCCCGTCTTCGCCGAGAACGTTGCCGAGATCCTCGGATCTGTCGATAAGGCCTTGGGGCGCGAGAATGCCGAAGATGAGATCTATACGAACCAGACTGCACGGATTCGGGCCTCCTCCTATGTCACCCTTGAAATCGAGAAGGAAAAACTCCAAAACATCTACCCGGCTCTCTATTTCAACGACAGGGTCGTCTACAGCGATTGCGCAAAGGGCAAGTATGATATCGTGATGCTCGTGAAAGGCAGCAGCTTCGCCGACATCGACAACACCATAAAGACAAGGATAAAACCCTTGGACGGCGTTCTGAGAATCAAAGAATGGCCTATTCTGACCCTCTTTGACATGTAGGGGACTGGATTTTCAGGCGTGTGATTTCAAGAACCGCCCTCAGGATATGATATCCTGAGGGCGGTTTTCATAGTACACCCTGTTCTTCATACAACCTTTCGTTTCTGCAGCATGTCTCCTTTTCGACTGATGACGATCTCCTCGACCGGAAGACCCACCCCGGATAAAGAGACGGCCTTCCGAACCAGCAGGGGGAGCTTCGAGCAGCAGGGCACCTCCATATCCACCACGGTGATGCTTCTGATACCCGCGCTCTTGAAAATCTCCACAAACCTTCCCAGATAATCTTCTACATCATCAAACTTCGGGCAACCCAGCATAACCACTTTCCCCGGAAGCAGGTCCCGGTGAAAACCAGCATAGGCGAGGGCGGTACAGTCGGCTGCTATCAACAGATCGGCCTTTTGCAGGAAGGGAGCGGTGGGCGGTATGAGCCTTATTTGAACCGGCCAGTGGGTCAAGGCCGAGGGGACGTTGGGTCTCGCTCCCTCACCAGAGGAGCCCTCCTCGGGGATGCGTGACGGGAATATTTGAATGCCCTGAGAGGGACAACCACAGGCTGGTGCATCCTGGTCCAGCGGTAAAGATGTTGTCTGCGATTTCAGATGTTCCTCGACTGCGGCCGGATCGAACTCCTCTGACTCCTTCTCTATGATCCTGAGGGCCCCTTCCGGGCATTCTCCGATACAGGCGCCGAGGCCATCGCAGAAGTTTTCCGACATGAGCCTAGCCTTGCCGTCAACCATGGTTATTGCACCTTCCGCGCAGGCCTCGGCGCACTGTCCGCATCCAGAGCACCGTTCCTCATCAATCTCGATTATCTTTCGTTTGATCTTCATTGGCTCCTTTTCCTCGCGGTAACGATACGTCACGGCCCAGACACGCCCCGGCGGACCGGCAGTGAGCAGCGCATCCCAAGTCCATCTTCGGGTTTAGTACCTTCTGTCCGCACTTTCTGCACCTTCTGGTCGCCTCATCCTTGAAGAACTCGACCTTGTTTCCACAGCCGGGGCAGTCTACGTCGAATATGTCTCCCGGTTTCCAGTATTGGGTATCCTGACCAGGACATCTCATGTCCTTCACTCCTTCGCGAAAGTCTTACCCCAAAATCGCCTTGAGATCCTCATCGGGGGTAGAGATCGGTTTGATGTCAAAGTTCTTGATCAAAACGTCCAGCACATTGGGCGTGACGAATGCCGGCAAAGAAGGGCCAAGTTTTATGTTCTTGATACCCAGCGAGAAAAGAGATAGCAGAATCGCCACCGCCTTCTGTTCGTACCATGACAGGATCATGGAGAGGGGGAGATCATTAACCCCAACATTGAAGGCGCCCGCCAGAGCGGTAGCGATTGCTACGGCAGAGTAGGCGTCGTTACACTGTCCGATGTCGAGCAGACGTGGTATGCCCCCAATGTCTCCCAGATCCTTGTCAAAAAAGCGAAACTTGCCGCACGCCAGGGTGAGGACCACGCAATCCTTGGGGACCTTCTCCACAAACTCCGTGTAATAGTTGCGCCCCGGCTTGGCGCCGTCACAGCCGGCAACCAGGAAGAAGTGGCGGATATTCTTGTTTTTCACGGCTTCGATAACCGCTCCCGCAACGCCCATGACCGCGTTTCTCGCAAACCCGACCATGACCGACTTGTCATCCAGATCCTCGGCAAAGCCCGGCATAGACAGTGCCTTTTCGATGACCGGTGCGAAGTCCAAGCCGGTGATGTGGGGTATCCCTGGCCATCCCACCACACCACTCGTGAAGAGGCTATCCTGGTAGGGAGGCTGGATCTTCATAAGGCAGTTGGTCGTCATCAAGATGGCTCCCGGAAACTCAACAAACTCCTTCTGCTGGTTCTGCCAAGCATTTCCGTAGTGGCCATAGAAATGTGGGTACTTCTTCAGTTCAGGATACCCATGGGTAGGAAGCATCTCGCCATGGGTATAGACGGTAACACCTTTCCCTTCTGTCTGTTTGAGGAGTTCAGCCAAATCTTTCAGATCATGTCCGGAAACGAGGATGGCCGGCCCCTTCTTGTGGCCAAGAGGCACCTTTGTGGGCACAGGATGGCCGTAGGTGGAGGTATTCCCCGCGTCAAGGAGTTCCATGGCCCGTATGTTTATTTCGCCGCATTTCATAGCCAATCCGACCCAGTCGCCGACTCCAAGGTCTGTCCTGTCCATAGCCGCGAGGGCCTCCTGGAGAAACTTGAAAACAGTGTCGTCACTCTGGCCCAGAATCTGCGCGTGGTCTGCATAGGCCGCCACGCCTTTGGCTCCAAAGAGCACGATGTGCTTGAGGGAACGGATATCCTCATGCTGATCATAGGTCTCCAATCCAGCCATCTGCTCGCCCTGACCCACCATGGCCTCCATCGACTCCCCAGGGGCAAAGGTGGCCGGACCTCCCGTGAACTCGGCCGATCCACCCGCCCCCTTCACCCTTTCCTTCAAGCCATCCCGAAAAGCGACAGCCTGTTTGATAAAATCCGCAATCTTCGCAGCGTCAAAATTGACATTCGTGAGGGTTGCGAAGAGGGCCTTGCAGATAAAAAGATTGATTGAATGGTCATTGAGGCCAACCTGCCGCCCCCCGAGCGCTACAGCCGAGAGTCCCCGCAACGCATAGACCAGAAGATCCTGAAGCGCCGCCACATCAGGCTGTTTACCGCATACACCGACCTTGGTACATCCCTTACCGCCCGCTGCCTGCTCACACTGATAACAAAACATAATATTTCCCTCCTAGTCTGAGATATCGTTCTACTCGCCGCGTCAGGTCTTAGCCAACCTTTAGGTTAAGTCTAATCATCCACAGCTCCTTATGCCTTGATCTATGTCAAGGGTTTTTGGAATTCTTGGCCAATTCTTCCAAGGCCCTCCTAACCGCAAGACCGGCTCGGATGGCGGTGGTGCCGTGGACCCGCCTCGGGACGGATGAGCCTTTTCCCGGAATGTGGTAGAACTAATGTAGTGGACGCGGCCATTCATGATGAGAGGGGGATCTGAGAAAATTTACCTTTCTTGATCTGCAAAGATCCTTATGTCTTGTCGCAGCCCTCAGGCAAAAGGGCGTTTCGTGGGGCATGATTAGCCGTTTGCCCCGACAAAATCGTCGAAGTATCCTGAATGAACCAAGATAGAGCACCTGATAAGATTCTGAGAATGCAGGCTTTTTCGTCTGAGAAGGACAGCGGCCCGGCTTTTGCATTTGGCCAGGAAGTCGTCAAAATGAGGTTCGACATGAAACAGATTATAGTGGCTCTCCTGCTATCCCTTACGATCATCGTACCCGCGACCCTTGGGGCAGAGGGCATTACCGCGGGCGAGGCCTTGACATTGAACAGGGCCATTGCACTTGCCCTTAAGAATCAGCCGAGCATCAGCGCAGGGGTTGCCACTGTACGGGCCAGCGAGGCCCGAATCGGGCAGGCCCGTTCGAACTATTATCCCCAGCTCACGGCATCGGGCGATTACACCCGCAGTTCGGCCGTCAACGGAGGGAATTGGTCTGGCGTCAACGGGCCCAGAGATTATTACTCCAGCAGCGTGTCCCTTAGCCAAAACCTCTACGACTTCGGCCGGACCTCAAGCCAGGTGGCCATACAGAACCTCAACACCCAATCGGCTCGCTCCGATCTGCAAAATACCACCGATCAGGTCGTATTTGACGCAAAACAGGCCTACTTCAATTGCTTAGAGGCTGAACGGGCCAAGATTGTAGCTCAGGAAGCAGTGGTCCAGTTCCAGAAGCGTCTCGAGCAGGCACGAGGCTTCTTCGAGGTGGGCACCAAGCCTAAATTTGATGTGACGAAAGCTGAGGTGGATCTGAGCAATGCCCGGCTGAGCGTGATCAAGGCCGACAATAATGTGAATCTTGCCAGGGTAACGCTCAACAATGCCATGGGGTTGCCTGATGCCCCGTCCTATACCCTCCAAGACACCCTATCTTATGTGGAATATGGGTTGCCTTTTGAACAGGCAGTAAAGAAGGCCGAGTCTCAAAGGGCAGATCTACAATCCCTTCGTTTCAGAGAGTCGGCGTCACGGGAGTCGGTCAGTCTGGCCAAAAAAGATTACTTACCCACCCTATCCGGAAAGGCCGGTTATACCTTCGCCGGGTCGGGGTTCCCCCTGGACGACGGATGGAATTACGGTCTGGGCCTCAACATCCCTCTATTCAGTGGCTTCCTCACCAAGTACCAGGTCGCCGAGGCACAATCAAATGTCGATGTCCTGCGCTCGAACGAGCTTGCACTGCGCCAGGATGTATTCCTTCAGGTTCAGCGGGGATACATAGTCCTCCGCGAAGCAGCAGAGAGCATCCAGACCACGGAATTGACCGTCAGACAGGCGAAAGAGAACCTGGATCTGGCTGACGGCCGGTACGCCGTGGGCATAGCTAGCCCGGTGGAGATAACCGATGCAGTGGTAGCATACGCCGATGCCCAATTGGCCTATTCACGGTCCCTCTATGCCTACAAAATAGCACAGGCGGCCATTGAGCGTGCCATCGGAGAAAGACCATGAAACTCACAAAAAAGAAGCTGTCTTTTCTGGTCCTTCTGCTTATCCTCTGTGGCGTGATCGCTTTTTTGGTCGCAAAAGGCAACGGGAAAGGGGCCGAGTACAAAACAGCCCCGGTCACCAAGGGGGATATCAAGGCCTCCGTGTCTGCTTCCGGCACGGTAAATCCCGTCACCACGGTGCTGGTGGGCACCCAGGTATCAGGCACCATCAAACGTATCTATGTGGACTTCAATTCCCCGGTCAAGAAGGGTCAGGCAATAGCTGATATCGATCCGGCGGCCTTTCAGGCCCAGTTGGACCAGGCCAGGGCAAACGTGCTCGCCGCCAGGGCAAACGTGGCCAAGGCTCAGGCGACACTCAGCGACTCAAAAAGAACCTTGGAACGGAACAGACAGTTGTTTGAAAGAGACCTGATAGCCAGGGGCGATCTTGACACGGCTGAAACAACTTTCAATTCCAACGAGGCGGCCCTCCAGGCGTCGAAGGCACAGGTCGCTCAGCAGGAAGCAGCTATGCGACTGGCGGAGACGAACCTGCGGTACACCCACATCGTTTCTCCTGTTGATGGGATCGTGGTTTCCAGGGCGGTCGATGTTGGTCAGACTGTGGCAGCCAGTTTTCAGACCCCCACGCTCTTCACCATTGCTGAGGACCTGACAAAGATGCAGATCAATACAAGCGTCGACGAGGCTGATATCGGAAAGATACGACCGAACCAGGCGGTGGACTTCATGGTCGACGCCTACCCAGAGGCGATGTTTAAGGGCCGGGTGGACCAGGTCAGGATCGCGCCTATCACCGTGCAAAACGTGGTGACCTATGACGTGATAATCAAGGTTGACAACACCGATCTCAGGCTCAAACCAGGCATGACCGCGAATGTATCGATCGTCACCACCGAAAGGGACGGGGTGCTACGGGTCCCCAACGGAGCGCTCCGTTTCAGACCCGCCGGTAGCGAAGGATCATTTCAGAGATCCCCACAGACAGACGGGAGGAGGACGGGTCAGCCGGCAAGCGGAGTTTGGACACAGGACGGCAAAAGGCTGAAACGGATAGGCATCGTTCCCGGTATCAGCGACGGGGTCTTTACGGAAGTGGTTTCCGGAGAATTGAGAGAAGGCCAGATCATCGTGGTCGAATCGAATCTCAAGAACAACTCAAGGCCCATGGGCACTGGCTCACCGCAAGGCATGCCGCGGTTTATGAGATGAACCTGATCGAGGTTATCGGCATCAGCAAGGTCTATAACATGGGCGAGGTCGATCTGCGCGCCCTCGACAATGTTTCGGCGACCGTGGAAAGGGGGGATTTTGTCTCGATCATGGGTCCGTCTGGTTCGGGGAAGTCGACCTTCATGAACATCCTGGGCTGTCTCGATTCGCCCACGGAGGGGCGGTATTTTCTCGAGGGGGTTGACGTCGGGCAACTGAGCCGGGATCAACTGGCAGGGATACGCAATAAGAAGATAGGCTTTGTCTTTCAGGGGTTCAATCTTCTGAGCCGTACGCCCGCCCTTGAAAACGTGGAACTGCCCATGCTCTACGATGGGGTCGCCGCGAACATGCGGAGGGAAAAGGCACTGGCAGCCCTCAAGATTGTGGGGCTCGAGGGCAGAGAGCACCACCACCCCAACCAGTTGTCGGGAGGCCAACAGCAGAGGGTGGCCATAGCGCGGGCCATCGTTAACCAAGCTCCCATCCTCATGGCCGACGAGCCGACTGGAAACCTTGATACAAAGACCAGCATTGAGATCATGGAACTCTTTCAGCGACTCAACGGGGAAGCAGGCATTACCATCATCCTGGTCACCCACGAATCCGATATCGCTCGGTTCAGCAAAAGGACACTACGCTTTCTTGACGGCCGTTTGGTGTCCGACGAGGTGCGGGGATGATCGATCTGGCCTGGACAACCCGCATAGCACTGAGGGCGCTTCGGGTCAACAAGATGCGCTCTGCCCTTACCATGCTCGGTATCATCATCGGGGTGGGCGCTGTCGTTGCCATGCTCGCTATCGGAACGGGGGCCAGTAAGCAGATATCGGCCCAGATTGCGAGCATGGGAAGCAACCTGATTATGGTCCTCCCGGGAAGTTCGACATCCGGGGGGGTGCGCATGGGTGGGGGCACTCAGATGACCCTCACCTTTGATGATGCCCGAGCCATAGAAGGATGCCCCTCGGTAAGCGATGTTGCGCCGGTCCATAACGGAACAGCCCAGATCGTCTACGGCAACGTTAACTGGAGTACCCAGGTCCAAGGCACGACCCCTGCCATGCTCAACGTTCGGGATTGGCCTATCTCTGCCGGTCGATCTTTCACAGAGGATGATGTCCGAAGCGCAACCAAGGTCGCCCTCATCGGTCAAACCATCGTCGACAATCTCTTTGGCGCGATTGACCCGGTAGACCAGATCATACGCATCAAGAAGATCCCCTTCCGGGTGGTAGGGGTTCTCCATGCCAAAGGACAGTCCCCAGGCGGCCTGGATCAGGATGATACCATTCTGGTCCCCATCACCACTGCCCAAAAGAAGCTCTTTGGGACCAGTTTTCCGGGAATGGTGCGCATCATCATGGTGAAGGCCAGAGACGCGAACGCCCTCGAGACGGCCGAGCCCGAGATTCGGGGACTCCTGCGCCAACGGCATCGCCTCACCCTCCGCCAAGAGGACGATTTTACCATAAGAAACCTGACCCAGATGATGCAGGTCACGGAACAGTCGAGCAGGGTGATGACCCTTCTGCTCGGGGCCATTGCATCGGTCTCACTCGTTGTCGGCGGCATCGGCATCATGAATATCATGCTCGTTTCCGTCACTGAAAGGACCAGGGAAATAGGCATACGCATGGCCATAGGGGCGAAGACCTGGGACATACGCTTGCAGTTCATCCTGGAAGCCACTATTCTCTCTTTGGCCGGTGGCATTATCGGCATTATCCTCGGTGTCGCGGGATCGTTGGTCCTTTCTCTGGCGGCCGGCTGGACCACCTCGGTGTCGCCCCTGGCAGCAACCCTCGCCTTCGTTTTTTCCGGTTTCGTGGGGGTATTCTTCGGGTTCTATCCTGCCTATAAAGCGTCCCTCCTCAACCCCATAGACGCCTTGCGCTACGAGTAAAAGGGATAGCACAACCACGGGAGGGGTAATGGGGCGGAAAGGAGTCAAGTCGAACAGGCAAAACGAAGTGGCTGGGGTGCTGAAAGAAGAGAGAAACCTTTTGGCGACGCAGACTAACCGTGTACCGGGCGATGGAGCCGCACGTCGGCATGAGTGATGGATGAGGTCCTATTCATGTTCGTCCGCTGGGCGGCTGGACGGCGGTTGCTCGAAGCCGCCCGTCTCCGGGTGCGTCTCGATTCGGCCCCTGCCGGCTCCTGCTTTGGCTCCAGTATTTTCAGGAAGACATCCGTCGCTTCTTCAAAATCCGTCGCGAAGGCCCTTCTGAACCTGTCCAGGGATGCATAGAAAACGTCGAAGGGAATAGGCTCCCCCTGGCCGTCAAGCAACACGCTATTCATCTCCCGCCAGATATCAATGGTGTCATCCGCCTTGAGGTGTCTATTCCAGACAGTACCCTCGGTTGCACATTCTTGAAGGATATTCTTTACTTTTTCCCTTACTTTCTCTTTTTCCACACTGTCCCCCATAACTTTTGTCCTGAGTTCATACTAAATATAATCCCGCTCAGGTCATAACGTAAGGACAGCGATCACAGAAAAGATCAAATTGCGCCCTTTGCCGTTGATCATAGTTTATAGGAGAATGGGAGTGTCGTAAAGGCTTACTTTCGTTTTTTGAGATTGTCTTTTGGCGTTCCTTGTATTAGTCTAGCTCCATCTTTAGAGAGGATAATGGCTGGAGGTTTGCTGTGTTCGCATTTTCATCGAATGCTCCCAGCCGCAAGCCCACAGTTTTGGTTGAATGTATACTGATTATTTCGGTCTGAAGGAACAACCTTTTTCAATCGCTCCCAATCCCCAATACTTCTTCATGAGTCAGGGGCACCGGGAAGCCCTCGCACATCTGCTCTATGGAATCAAAAATGAAGGTGGATTTGTCCTGCTTACAGGGGAGGTCGGGACTGGGAAGACCACGGTTTGCCGCCTCTTCCTGGAGCTGATTCCCGACGGCACGGAAACCGCTTTCATCCTCAACCCAAAGTTGACGGCGGAGGAACTTCTTGCATCGGTCTGTGACGAGTTCGGCATCAATTATCCTCCCAGCACAACAAGCATCAAGGTATTTGTGTCTCTCATCAGCGATTTTCTCCTCAAAATACACGAAAAAGGGCAGAGAGCGGTCCTTATCATTGAGGAGGCCCAAAACCTCAAACCCGATGTACTTGAGCAGATCCGCCTTTTAACCAACCTGGAGACAAGAGAGCGAAAGCTCCTCCAGATCATTATGCTCGGCCAGCCTGAGCTGAGAGACCTATTGGCCAAGCCTGAGCTGAGACAGCTTTCACAACGGATCACGGCACGATACCATCTGGGATCTCTTTCCAAGAAGGAGGTCCTGGCCTATGTGAACTATCGTCTCTCTGTGGCCGGTCTTCTCCGCGGGAACCCATTCACTGCATCAGCCCTGAGGTCCCTTTTTTCATTGACCAAGGGTGTGCCACGAATGATCAACATCATCCTGGATAGGGCCTTGCTCGGTGCTTTTGCCGAAGGCAAAGACAGAGTCGACAGAAAAACGCTCGTGACCGCTGCACGCGAGGTTTCGGGATTAGCCCCGTTACTCCGGAGGCGGTTCGTGTTTCAGGCGGCTCTCGGGGGTTTCATATTGCTCGTCTGTACGGCCGCCGTCTTTGGCTTCTACTACCGCTCAAACGGGGCAAGGATTTGGCCAAAGGGCCTCTTTGTAACAACTGCACAGGTAACCTCGCCCCATATGGAAGGCTCGTCGTACGGGGAGAAGGACCACATGTCAGCCACATCGGCCCTTTCCAGCGACAAGGACGAAGCATACAAAACGCTCTTTTCCGTATGGCAGATCGACTACAGACCAGGCCAAGACATCGCCGTCTGCGAACAGGCCATAAAACAGGGCCTTCACTGCGTGGAGGCAAAAGGCACCCTGACAAATCTCCGTCAGATCGATAGGCCGGTCGTCTTGGCGCTGAAAGACACCGGTAGCGGCAAACAATATGTAGCTCTTACGGGACTCCAGGAGAAGGCAGCCACCCTTGCCAGGGGTAGAGATACCAAGATAGTCGACATCGGGCAGATTGAATCATCCTGGACTGGTGAGTACCTCCTGATATGGCGGGGCGTGCCCAAGCTCGACCAGTCGTTGAAGCTGGGCAGTCGTAGCCCACTCGTGGCATGGCTCGACCGACGGCTGGCCGTCATCCAGGGGCGACCAGCGCCAAATGGACACAAACAGGTTTATGACGAAGAGCTCGTGAAGCAGGTAAGAAAGTTTCAACAGGGTGTAGGCCTCGAAGCCGACGGCATCACGGGACCAAAGACCCTTATTCAGATTGCAACCATCGCGGGTAAGGATGGCCCGGCACTCCAAAAGAAGGATGGCCGGTAATGTCATATATTCTCGAAGCCCTCAAGAAGGTTGAACAAAAGCAACAGAGAGAGGGAGTCCCCCCGCTTCTGACGCTACCCCCCGACGTTCCTGAAGAGGGGAAGAAAAACCGGGCGCTGCCCTACGTCATTATTGGAGCCCTCCTCCTCAATGCCGTGGTCATGACGGCATGGTGGATGGCTCCAGCGCGACATCACGAAGCCACCACACCGGCTGTCGAGCCCACGTCCCTACCGGAAAAGGCGTTATCCGGAACCCCGGAAGACCTGTCACCCCCGGTGCCCGCGGTCCCCGGTCCTGGATCTGACAGGTCTTCCGCCGGCAAGATCGCGCCGGTGATTTCGGAAAAATCGGCGCCTATTCCGAGTCCTGCCGCAGCGATCCCGACGGAGGCGGGAGCCGGCCAGAAAGATAGGATCGCGGTTTCTGCCGGAAAGATCTCTCCGGAGACGCCGTCCCGAAAGACGGCTGCCCCCTCATACCCCGCACCGGGCGACAGACTGTTCGATCTGGAGGAACTGCCGCCCAGAATCAGGGGCAGCTTACCGGAGTTCAAGATATCCGGGCACGCCTACAGTGCCGAGCCCCATTTCAGGGTGGCACGGGTCAACAATAAGATCGTCCAGGAAGGCGAAGCCTTGAGCCCAGGTCTGAAGGTAGCGGAAATCATACCGGGAGGCGTTATCTTCTCCTATCAAGGCTATCGCTTCAGGGTCGGCGTCAACGACCATCCCTAGGCCTCTTTCCCTTTTCCTGGTTCTCCTTGGCTGTCGATCCTTTCCAGCTTCACATCTACAGCAGCGCAACCTCGCCCCTCCTCATACACGATGAGGGGGTTGATATCAAGGTTCGTAACGTCCCTCTGCTCCATACAAAGCCGCGAAACGGCCAGAAGAACATCCTCGACCGCCTCAAGGTCTGCAGCTCGCTCGCCCCGGAACCCCTTCAGCAGCGCAGCCCCTCGGAGCTCCTCAATCATGCGCCGTGCCGTCGCTCTATCTATGGGAAGGACCTTCATGGAGATGTCCTTAAGCAACTCTGCAAGGATACCGCCGAGCCCCAGCATAAGGATTGGCCCAAATTCAGCATCGATTCTAGCGCCCACGATCAATTCACGTCCCGGGGGAGCCATCTTCTGGACCATAAAGGAATCGCCTTTCATCTGGTGAAGGGCCACCTCAAGCTCCCCGTCCCCTGCGATATCAAGCTTGACACCACCTTCCTCAGTCTTGTGCAAGACCTCCGTGGATGCGATCTTGAGCGCAACCGGATAGCCGATCAGGTGAGCCGCGGAGATGGCCTCTCCGGCATCCCCGACAAAGGCATAGTCCACGGTCGGAACGCCATACCGCTTGAGAAGGCCGAAGGCATCTGACGGCTCTACCACGTGGCCTTTGGCAGCCTTTCTCTCCCGTCGCCCTCGTGTTGACGGTTGTTCGGGGGCCTCTTCCGCCAGCACCTGACCACCCGTGCCCCCCTTACGCCGATCCCAATGCTCAAAGGAACGGTGAAGGGCCTTCAAAGCCATGTCAACGTCGGAAAAGATGGGAAGATCTGTTGCTCGCTTCATGCCCAGCCACTGGTCTCTGTTGGTTATCACGCAAAGAACAACCGGCTTTTCATGGAAGGCCATGATCTCCGAGGCCTTCTTTACAAATCCTTCCACCTGCAAGCCTTCATTGTCCGAGCTGAAGGTCACGATAAATCCCACCCCGTCGACCTCCTCCTCCCGGAGGGCCAGGTCCAGAAGATCCGCGTAGGCGGCCATGTCGTAGACATCTCCAATATCGAGGGGGTTGGTCGCCCGTATTACATTACTCCTCTTTGCCTTCTGGACCACCTCGAAAAAAGAATCGGAAAAACGTGCGAGCTGGAATCCATGACGGTGCGCGGCATCGGCTGCCAACACCCCATGACCGCCCGACCTGGTGATCAAACCCAACCGTGGACCGCGCATGAGGGGCAGGTCGAAAATCTTGAAAAGATCGACCATCTCTACCAGGTTGTCGACCCGGTGTATCCCAGCCTGGCGAACCGCCGCGTCCGCTACGGCATCGTCCCCTGCCAGTGCAGCCGTATGAAAGCGGGCTATCTCCTTGCCTGCAGAGCTTCTATTTGCCTTGAGCAGCAGGACCGGTTTATCGGTAGCCGCAGCAAGACGCATGAGTTTGCGACCTTGGGAGAAATCCTCTAAATAGAGCCCTATGACCCTTGTTTCCTGGTCGCCGATGAGATAGTCGAGAAAATCCGTCTCGTTGAGGTCCAACTTGTTGCCCATGCTTACCAGCTTGGACAGCCCGACGTTCTCGACCGAGCACAGCATACACATATCGTATACGATGCCGCCGCTCTGGGAGATCAAAGAGGCGTAGCCCCTTCGCATGTACTGGGGGCGGAGAACGAAGAAGGGAAGGGCCAGTCCGATGGCAAAGTTGATGGCGCCAAAACAGTTCGGCCCCACCAGTCGGATACCGTACTGCCGCGCAATACCCATCACCTCATCTTCAAGGGAGCGATTCTCCGCCGAATACTCTGAAAAACCGCCCGTTTCGATGATGACGTGACGGATACCCTTCTGCCCGCAGGCATCGAGCTGCTCCGGTATATATCGGGCAGGTATAAGCAGTACGGCGAGATCGGGCGTTTCGTCCACGTCGTGTATGGTCCGGAGGATCCTTGATCCTCCTATGCTTTCCCCCGTGTTACCTATGGGATATACGCGGGCCTTGCAGCCGAAACGTTGAAGGTTCTGGACCATGACTCTGGCCAGGTTTGAGGGGGCGTCCGAGACACCGATGATAGCAAGACTTGCCGGGTAGAAAAATCGATAAACATCGTGAGCCATTGCGAAACCCTCCGGGCGTAGTATACACACCGGTTTGGGGGAAAACAAGGGTTGCCAAGGCTTCGCGAGTGTCGGGGTGACAAAATCAAATGGCCTGGCACCGACGGGACCGGATGGGGTCTTCGTGGCCGTTCCTTGGCCATCTCTCAGGAGGGCAAGCAGCACTATTCTTGTTACTGTTTGCCCAAACTATATCGCCATCCCCCTACGTACCTCTTGGACCTTTTCATCATCGTAGAGAAGTTCGACCAGGGCAAGGGCGAATTCAACGGCGGCACCGGCCCCTCGGCTTGTCACAAGGTTTCCCTGAACAACAACGCCCTCGGCTGAGACTTGGCCCTGGGGCATCCCCTGAACAAAATTCGGATGGCAGGTGAAGCGTTTATCGCGAAGAAGGCCATGGGGATAAAGGACAATTGCCGGTGAGGCGCAGATGGCCGCGTAAAGGCGGCCCGCACCCTCCTGGCCCTTCAGGAGGGCAATCAACTCCGGGGAATCTCGGAGATGCTCAGCCCCTGGCATTCCGCCAGGGAGGGCAATCAGATCGAATAGCTCATGAAGGCAGTCGGACACCTTCGCATCAGCGATAAGCTTGATCCCCTTCGATCCGGAGATGGCCACATCCTTCACCCCAGCAACGACCACCGTGGCGCCCGCCCGCCGCAGCACGTCAACGATGGCAACCGTCTCGAGTTCCTCGCTTCCATCAGCCACCGGCACAAGCACTCTCTTCTCCATTCCTTCCCCTCCTTCACTTCTCTGCTTACCGGCTACCGCGCGGGCATGGGCCGTCAATCCCCCATTTTCATATACAGTATAGAGCGACAGACTCGCCCCGTCACATGGAATGTGTCACACGCAATCTTGACAGCATTCCTCGCCTCACATAAACTTGACTGTCTCACCTGGACGACAATGTTTTCATGCTATTCAGCTCCGTGATATTCGTTCTATTCTTTCTTCCCCTGTCTCTGGGCCTCTATTATCTGACCCCCAGGTCTCTTCGCAACTATGTCCTTCTTGCTCTCGGTTTTCTCTTCTACTTCTGGACCGAGGGGCAGTACTTGTGGGTCCTTGTTGCTTCCCTTGGCGCCAACTACGGATTCGGTCTCCTTCTGCAAGCACAGGCGAAGACGACAAACCTTGGGGCCCGGAAAGCGACCTTGCGCTGCGCCGTGGCCTTCAACATCGATTTACTCCTTTTTTACAAATACTTAGGTTTTTTACCCATCAAATTGACCTTCTCACCCGTTCAGGCGCGAATCACTTTAGAGACATCTACTTGCCCGTGGGCATTTCTTTCTTCACCTTCAAAGGCATCTCCTACGTGATCGCAGGGTAAACGCATTTGAAAATCA
>DCUF01000005.1 GCA_002328485.1 Deltaproteobacteria bacterium UBA2221 | reverse complement strand
TATTCAAGGCCTCTGCCATCGATTTTGGCTACCATCCCGATTTTGACATCATAATCAGCAGCGGGCCCCTGATCGAATACGCCTTTGACCTCTACCTCAAAAGGGTGAGACAAGGCTCCCCTGAATGCGACACCATCGAAAAAGTCATAACCATCATCGAAGAGAACCGTCGCGGTGACGAGCCGTTTCTCTGGAACCCCCGTGACGATGTGATCAAGGAGATCAAGCAGATTCATCGGGAGCTGATGGCCACAGGAAAGCGGGTCCTCGTGGATGAGACCGAAGAGATGGCTACCCTTAAAGGGGAACTTGAGGGGAGTCTTCATGAACTTGAAACTGAGATCAGCCTTTCCGATCTGACCAGGAACAGGGGTAGCTCCTATCCAGGGATACTCAAGGCCGTGAGGGGTGGAAGGTTTGGGGAAGTGGCGGGCAAGGCATGCAAAAGCGCGCCGGTCAATAAGCCGAAGGGCGGGCAGGACAAGGCCGCCTACAGCCGGATCTGCGGCCTCTGGGATGGATTCGCCCAACTGGTGAGGCGATTCACAGCAGTATATGCCCGAGCCTACTACCTTCCCTACGTGAGGATGCATGAGGAGATTTTGGGGATACTTGAACGGCTGAAGCGGCAAGAGGCCGCTGTATTTCTCGAGGACATGAATCGAAGCCTTTCAGATTATCTCACATCCGACCGGATCCCCGATGTCTACCTTCGCCTGGGAGATTCCATCTTTCATTACCTGATCGATGAGTTTCAAGACACATCGCCGGTGCAGTGGGCAAACCTCCTGCCCCTTACGGAAAATGCCCTTTCCCAGGGCGGGAGCCTCTTTGTTGTGGGTGATACCAAACAGGCCATCTACGGGTTTCGTAACGCGGACTATGCGATTATGAAGGGCCTGGAAGCACGAAATCCTTTCCCGTCTGCGACACTGGAGATACGGGAGCTGGGTGTAAATTATAGAAGCCTTGGCGAAATAGTGAGATTCACTGAGGCGTTATTTGGGGCTGCCCTGGCCGAAAAGGATGCTTATTGCGGAGCGGCAAGGAGGAGCGGTCTACTGGGATGCAGACAACGGGTCAAGAGCGAGAATAATGGCAAGGGGTATGTGGAATGTACACTCCACGAGGCTGACGAGGAACATGGTCCCGAACAAGCGAAGATACGAGAACTTGTGGGAGGGCTCAAAGACCGGGGCTACGGCTATCGTGATATCACCGTCCTTGCCATGCGCAACGAGGATGTGATCAGAATAGCCTCATGGCTCAGCGAAGAGGGCATACCCTTTGTCTCCTACAGCAGCTTGGATGTGCGAAACAGGAGGGTGACAGGGGAGATCCTCGCCCTCCTCCGGTTTCTCGATTCCCCCCTGGACGATCTTTCCCTGGGGACATTTTTGCTCGGTGAGACCTTCAAGCGGGCCCTTGCCCTTCGGAGAGGTAAGCAGGAGATCCACCGACTCGCTGAGATCTGTCAGAAGAATAAGGACCAGCGGGCACGCCCCCTCTACAAGGCTCTCCAGGAAGAGATGCCTACCTTGTGGAATGACTATTTTGATGAACTGTTCAAGCTTTCCGGCTACTTGCCCCTCTACGATCTGGTGGTGGCGGTTTACCGAGCTTTTGAGATATGGGTGACCTTTAGGGAAGACGAGGCCAGTCTGACCAAGATACTGGAGGTGATCAAGGAGTTCGAGGGCGATGGAAGGAACAGCGTCAGAGATTTCCTCGCCTCCGCTGAATCCGAGGAGGAAGGGGAAGCCGATTGGAACGTGCAGGCACCCCAGGAGATTGACGCTGTCCGTGTCATGACGGTCCATAAGGCCAAAGGTTTGGGCTTCCCGGTGGTTATTCTGTTACTCTACGAGGAAAAAAACCGTGGATTCAGATACATCCTGGAGGACACAGAAGGGGGGGTGAGAGTGCTGAGGCTCAATAAGGATATAGCCGCCTCCGATGATTCACTGGGAACCATCTATCGAGAGAAAGAGAGCCGTTTTCTTGTGGATCGTCTCAATAGCCTCTATGTGGCGTTTACTCGGGCCCGCGCCGAACTATACCTGGTGGGGGTGTACCGAAAGGCGGGATATCCCGTAGATCTGCTGCTTCCCTACCGGGATGTATACTTTGGAGAAAAGTGCGAAGTTGCCGCGGGCTACGGGCCGCTCCCTGTCTCTGCCGCCACACTGCATGGTCATGCGCTCCCTGTGGCGGCAGTCCCGGCCGAAACTGGTGCCCCCTTTCTCCGCATGAGTCTTGAGGAAAAGGAGAGGGGAGAGATTGTTCATCGGGTCCTCTCGGTCATCAAGTTCGTCGATGGGGCCCTGGAAGCCACTATAGATGCTGCCTTGGCCCGTTGGGGAGGCGATTCTGCCCCCCCTCTTCGGAGAACCGTTTTATCCGCTGTGCTATCGAAAGACCTGGCCGAATATTTCCGCCCTAAACCGGGCAGAATGATCAGAACCGAGCAGGAATACATTGATCGAAGAGGGAATCTGGTTCGCATGGACCGGGTGGTCATCGATGAAGGAATGGTCACGGTCATCGATTTCAAAACAGGGCTCGGATCAGGGCTTGAAGGGATAAACCGATCACAGGTCAGAAACTATCTGCGGATAGCCGAGGAGATCTATCCGGGCCGGCTGGTGCAAGGGCTGATAGCCTACCTCGACCACGGAAGGGTGGAAAAGGTTTTTCTCGGGGTGGGCGAGGAGTAGTGATGAAGACCTTCCTCATCTCCCCCCGGCAAAGCCTCGTTGAATTTGTGGCCCATATCTTGGGGCACCGTGATGACTATTCCTCTAGTCTGGTGGTCTTTCCGGGCAAGAGACCGGCCCATTTTCTCCGCAAGATCCTTGCCGAACGTTCAGGCCGTAGCGTTGTCCCACCCCGCATCTTCTCCATGGATGCCTTTATCGATTTTCTCTTCGATGATGTATTGGGATTGACCGGGAAGAGGATGGAGGCCATCGACGCTGTTGCCTTGCTGTTTCGTATCCATCTGCAGTACGCAAATCGGCTGGGCGGTGGCGGTTTCTTGAATCCGGCCGTCTTTCTCCCCCTGGGAATGAAACTCTATCGAGACTTGGAGGAGCTTCTGATCGAAGGGGTTACACCTGACGGGGCTCGAAAAATAGACCACGTGGCAGGGGTACGGCTTCCCGCTCAGAGTCAGGAGCGGATGCAGTCGCTTTCCTTCTTCTACGAAGAGCTCTACCGCGAGACCCAGAAGGAGGGACTCGTGAGCCGGTCGCAACGGTATAGGGCCGTAGCGGCCCGCTGTGAGGAAGGAATATTTTCAAGGTTTGAATCGATCGTGCTTGCCGGTTTCTTTGCCTTGAGCCAGGCGGAACGAGAACTGTACAAGAGACTTGCAGGGTTGAGCCAATTGGTCTGCGTCTTCCAGGAGGGAAGGGGGGTGGACACGAGATTGGAGGAACTGGGGCTGAGCCCGGAAGACGTTGAGGACCTTCGAGAGAAATTCCATTCAGACCCCCCAGCGGATGTGAGGTTCTACAGGAGTCCCGATACACACGGACAGATTTTCGGACTGAATAAGGTCTTGTCTGAGGGAGAGATGCCCGACAACGAAGGCGAGCAGACGTTGATCCTGGTTCCCTCGGCGGAGACCCTTTTCCCCCTGGTACACAACTGCACGGCCCTCTCGGAGGGTTCCGTCTACAACATTTCCCTGGGTTATCCCCTTGTGAGAACGCCGGTATACGGATTTTTGCGAAACCTTGCCGAAGTCGTCAAGACGGCCGATGGTGAACGTATCCATGTTCCTTCCTATCTGTCGCTGGTTCTCCACCCCTACATGAAGAATATCTATTTTCAGGGCCGGTCCGACATCACCAGGATGATCTTTCACGGCATAGAAACCGACCTTACGAACAGACAGAGGAAATTCGTGACCCTTCAGGAGATCGAGGAATCGGATGAGCTTCTCCGAAAACTCGGCCTGCAGTTAGGGGAGCCGGCAATCGAGATCGAGGAGCTTCGCAACCATATCCGGGAGATTCACCGCCATACGATCGGGAGATTCATGAACTGTCGAGATGTGGAGGATTTCGCAGGAAAGGTGATGGACCTGATCGAATATATTCACCGGAACAGTACAGCCAGGCTTCACCCTTTCTTTCACCCCTTTTCTGAGTCGCTGGTCGAGCATCTCGCCGTGTTGAGGAGGTCTCTTCTCAAAGGGCTGGCCTTCCAAAACATGGGGGACTACTTCAATTTTTTGAGGAGATATGCCGCATCCTGTCATGTACCGTTCGAAGGGACGCCGCTGAGAGGCGTTCAGGTGCTAGGCCTGCTCGAGACGCGAAGCCTCAGGTTCGACCGCGTCTTCATCCTGGATGCCAACGAAGATGTGATCTCCGGGGCAACGAAGGAGGATTCACTGCTCCCCCATTCCATCAGACGGGAGTTGGGCCTTCCGGACTATCGGAGCCGGGCGGAGCTTGCGTCCTACTATCTGGATGTTTTGGTGGAGGGTGCCAGGGAGGCGCATCTCTTCTATGTGGACGATGACAGGAAGGAGCGCAGCAGGTTCGTCGAACGGCTGGTGTGGGAGAAGCAAAAGGCGGAAAATCAGGTGGATGACGGCATTGATATCAACACCATATCCTATGCCGTCAATCTGGAAAACCGAATGCCGCCACCTGTGGCAAAGGAGTCGACGGTCCTCTCGATGCTCCGCGGCTTTACCTTCAGTGCCACCGCCCTGGATAGATATCTCAGGTGCCCCTTGAGCTTCTATTATCACTATATCCTCGGGCTCAAAGAGAAAGAAGCGGTCCCCAACGAAATCGAGGCGCAGGAGCTGGGGACATTGGTCCATACCTGCCTCCATACCTATTTTGACCGGCGAAAGGGAGGACGGCTCATTCCGGGTGATATCGACACGGCAGAGATGCAGACGGTTCTGGACCAAGTCTTTTCTCGTACCTACGGGGACGAGACGTCGGGCAGCCTTTACCTCGTGAGAAGGCAGGTAAGTCAACACCTTTTCGATTTTTTGGTCAGATATCAGCTTCCTTTGGTGGAAGACAATGATGTCACCATACTGGGTCTTGAAGAGAACATCGCAGCCGACTGGAGTGGATTCAGGCTTGCCGGAAGAATCGACCGAGTGGAAAGGCGGAATGGTGTTACGGTCATCATAGATTACAAGACGGGAGCGCGAGGGGACAAATTGAAGATCCGCTTCGATAGGCTCGGCGGAGCTGATCGGGATACATGGCCGGCCCTTATCGGGAGCCTACAGTTGCCCTTCTATCTGATCGTCTATGCAATCGGGACCGGTCAGCCCGTCGAGACCGTGGACCCCCTTTTCCTTATGCTCGGCAAATCTTCGATCAGCAGTGCCATAGAGGAGGCCCTCTTCAGCAGCAGGGAAGACCGGGACAGTCAGACGAGGCTTCTGGAACAGGTGATGGGTACATTGCTGTCAGAAATCGTGGATCCCGAGCTCCCCTTTCAACCGACCGGATTCCCGGAAAGATTCTGTCCCTGGTGCGAATTTCAGTCTCTTTGCGGTACCCGGTGGGTGAAGAGGTGAATCAGCAAAATGGCAAAATAGGGAAATGGGGAAAGACAAACGTCTCGGGTGGTGAAATTATCTTCTGATTCATGGTCTCCAAAAGTTGAATTTGCCTTGAAAGCGAAAACAATGTAATATATCCCGTCTTTTAATCCCCCATCTTTTTCCGAAGGGTGGAGGACTTAGGACGGCACAACGACAAAATGGCAAAATTCCAGTCGGTATTTTATTAATGCCGAATTTACTATTTCGCTATTTCACCATTTCGCGTTTTTGAATTAATCGAGGAGGCCTTGCATGTCAAATGCAGCCGTAGTTGGACTTCAGTGGGGCGATGAGGGAAAGGGAAAGATAATCGATATGCTGAGCCGGCATGCCGATATTATAGTTCGATATCAGGGCGGGGCAAATGCCGGACATACGATCGTCGTTGGAAACAAGAAGATGGTTCTCCATCTTATACCTTCCGGCATCCTGCATGAGAACAAGTACTGTGTCATAGGGAACGGAGTGGTGCTGGACCCGTCCGTCTTTGACGAGGAGGTCCGTGATCTAAAGGAACAGGGCTACATGAAGGATGACGAGAAGCTTTTGGTCAGTGCTCAGACCCACCTTATCATGCCCTACCATAAGAAGCTGGACAGTCTCAGAGAAGCTGGAATGACGAAGAAGATCGGCACCACCGGGAGGGGCATTGGCCCCGCATACGAAGACAGGGCAAGCCGAATCGGGATTCGGGTTGTGGACCTCCTGGACAAGAAGACCTTCGCCGAAAAGGTCAGAGAGAATCTGAAGGTGAAGAACTTCCTCATCAAACGGTACTACAAGCAGGAACCCTTGAAGGTCCGGGATGTCATCGCCGACTACGCCCAGTACCGGCCGCTGCTGAAGAAGTATGTTGAGGACACCTCTCTGTTCATCAATGAAAAAATGAGGGCAGGAAAATCGGTTCTCTTCGAGGGGGCACAGGGGACTCTCCTCGATATAGACCACGGAAGCTATCCTTTTGTAACCTCCTCGAACACCGTGGTGGGTCACTCAGCTTGCGGTTCAGGGGTATCGCCATCGTCGATTGGTTATGTTCTGGGCATCTGCAAGGCCTACACGACTCGTGTCGGAGAAGGGCCTTTCCCAACGGAGGTCTTCGGTGCCCAAGGCGATCTGATCAGGGAGAAGGGTGGCGAGTACGGGGCTACGACAGGGAGGCCCAGGCGATGTGGCTGGTTTGATGCAGTGGTTGCCCGAAGGGCCGTCATGCTTAACGGCGCGACAGGGCTGGCCATCATGAAACTGGATGTCCTCGATGGCTTCGAGACCATAGACGTCTGCGTCAAGTACAAGGTCGGACGAAAAGCCTATTCACAGCCGCCCCTTGCCCTGCACGACCTCTCGAAATGCGAGCCCGTTTACGAGAGCTTGGAAGGCTGGAAGGGGTCGGTCAAAGACGTTCGTAGCTACGACGAGCTGCCGGACGGCGCCAAAAAGTATCTGAGAAGGATAGAGGAGTTGGTCGGGGTCCCTATCAGCATCATTTCGACAGGTGCCGAACGGGACAGTACCATTGTGCTGCGGAATCCATTTTCCGGATAATCCCGGGCCGGATCTTCTCATACCAAGCGGATGGCCGGCTATGACCGGCAACTCACCCAACGCCCAAAAATATTGACTTGTTTTAGGGGTTGAGGTTTAATCTTACACCTCAAGTTCGACGATTTCTTAATGGAAGGAGGGGAGCCATGGATGCCAGCCATTATTGTGAGAGACGGAGAATCATTTGAGAGTGCGCTCAGGCGCTTCAAGAAACAGTGCGAAAGGACAGGCATACTGTCTGACGTCAAGAAAAGAGAATACTTCGATAAGCCAAGCGTAAAGAGAAAGAAAAAGATCCTTGCTGCGAAAAAAAGGGCCTTAAAGAAGGTGCGTCGCATGATGGAAAAAGGTCTTTAGTAAGTAAACAGGGCAGGGAGGAAAGATAGAAAAGACCATGGACCATAAAGAGACAATCGAGGAAGGTCTAAAAACCGCGCTTAAGCAAAGGGATAGCTCGAGGGTGTCCGTTCTCAGGATGCTTATGAGTTCCATAAAATATAAAGAGGTTGAGAAGGGAAGACCCCTTTCCGAAGACGAATTCCACGGGGTTGTCAAAACCCTGATCAAACAGCGCAGTGAATCGATAGAAAGCTTCAAGAAGGGCCAGCGTCTTGATCTCGTCGACAAGGAGGAGAAGGAACTCGAGGTTCTCAAAACCTTCGTTCCCGCCCCGTTGTCAGAGGCGGAGGTCGCGGCTGCCATAGAGGAGGCCGTTGTCGCGGCCGATGCGAAAGGTCCCAAAGACATGGGCAAGGTGATGAAATCCCTGATGGATACGTGCGGTTCCAGAGTGGACGGGAAGGTGTTGAGCGAGATGGTGAAGAAAAGGCTGTCATCTTGATTGGCTGCCTGAAAACCATTCATGCCTGATAAGACCCTTCAGCGTATCGACTATCTCAGATTGCTCGATAGCCTTAAAGGGCATAGGTCTACCCCTTTTTCGCTCGAACGCATCGAAAACCTGAGACCTTCTGCAGACAGAGACGAGATAGAAAGCAGACAAAACGCTATCGAGGATGTCCTTGATTTTGTAAGGGAAAACGGTTCTTTCCCTCTCAACGGCATACCTGACGTCAGGCAGTTGCTCAAGGACATCGCTGCGAGAGACTCAATACTGGAAATCAAGGATTTTCAGGCCATCTCCGAGTTCCTGAATGCCTGCAAGGGGATTTTATCATCGGTCAAGAAGGGTTATGAGACAAAACCCTACGTGAGGACGTCCCTCCTGGGCCTTCACGTGCTTCCGCAGATTCCCAACCGCGTCCGCAAAACCATCAGCCCCGAGGGCTTCATAGAGGACACAGCCTCCTACGAACTGTCTAAGATCAGATCAGATCTGCATATGCTGAGGGAGAAGGTCAAGAGGCAGCTCGAGAAGCTTATGGAGGGCGAGCAGGTAGGGGCAGTCCTCCAGGACAACTACATTGCCATAAGAAACGGCAGATACGTCATCCCTTTAAAACCCAACTTTAACCAGGCCTTTCAAGGCATTGTTCATGACTATTCTCACTCACTCAAGACCTCCTTCGTAGAGCCCATGCAGGTGGTTGACCAGAATAACCACATCAGTATTCTCGACGAAGAGCAGAGGGAGGAGGAAAAGAGGATCTTAAGGGAGCTTACCGATTGGGTTCGCCAGTATCGAACGGAACTGAGCGAGAACCTGCGTATTGTTGAGGACCTGGATTTTCATCAGAGTCTGGCCCTGTTTTCCGTGCGGTTCAACTGTGTTCGACCGCGAATCTCTGAGGACGGATCGACAGATATACGGGATGCCCTCAACCCCTTTGTGGTTCTCTCTAAAAAGGAGAAGGCCGTCCCTATTGATATTATCATGGGTAGGGATGAGAAGGCCCTGATCGTCAGCGGACCGAATGCCGGTGGAAAAACAGTCGCTCTCAAGACGGTGGGGCTCCTCATCGCCATGGCTTCTTCGGGCCTCTTCATCCCCGCCGCCCCAATACCCAAAGTGCCTCATATTGCGGGAATCCATGCAATTATAGGCGATGACCAGGATATCGACGCCGAACTGTCAAGCTTCACCGCCCACATGATCGCTATAAAAGATGTCTACGAACGGTCCCCAGGGGGGGGACTGGTGCTTATCGACGAGATTGGAGGCGGCACGGATCCCCAGGAAGCATCGGCCCTTTCTATGGCCGTTATTGACGCCTTTGTGGAGAAAGGGGATGTTGTTATCGTTACGACGCACCTCAATCTCTTGAAGGGATACGGCTACACAAAGCCTTTTGCAGTCAACGTGGCTACCGACTTTGACAAGAAGACCATGAAGCCACTGTATAAACTACTCTATCATGTGGCGGGGATCAGTAATGCCCTGAAAGTCGCCGAAAATTGCGAGATGCCCGTTGCCATCATGAAACGAAGCTACGAGTACCTGGGAACCCAGGAGGCCATTCTGAATGACCTGGTGAAAGGCCTTGAGGCGGAAAAGATGGTGGCCGCAGAGGAGCGAAGGAAGCTTCATCTGGTTCGCCAGGAGGCATCACAACGGCTTCGTATCATCAAGGAAAAGAGGGGAGAGTTTGTACGCAGGGCAGAGGAGCGATGGGAGCGAAAGGTGCTCCAATTGGAAAATGAGCTGAGGGAAGTCGAAAAAGACCTCAGGAAGAGGGAAAAAACTTCGCTAAAATCGGCAAAAGAACACTTGCATCTTCTGAAAAATCGGCTATTACTTGAGGAAGAAAAAAAATCTGAGCCGGTTCAGGTAGGAGATCACGTAAAAGTGACGAGTGTGGGTAAGGAGGGCTACGTTGCCGGGATCGATGAGGCCCGAAACGTTGCCGAGGTGGTAATAGGCAACATGCGTCTCCGCGCGGGCTGTGACGAGTTGGTCAGGATCAAAGCGGCAAAGACAAAAAAAGATGAGCCTAGGAAAGGCCAGGTGGAGATTCAGGTTGCACGAATTGATACGCCGGAACTAAACCTCTTAGGGATGAGGGTCGAAGAAGCCTTAAGAGAGCTTGACCGTTTTATGGATCGTGCTGTGGTCCATGGGAATTCGAAGATAAGGATCATTCACGGTATAGGAACAGGAAGACTGATGAGGGCTGTTAGAGATCACCTTTCACTCATTCAAGACATCAAAAAGATTGAGACCGACATCACTAATTCAGGAGTAACGGTAGTAGAGCTACTATGAGTTCTCTCTTGGACGAGGTACTCGACAGGGTCGATATCCTGGATATCGTGACCCAGTATGTGAAACTACGCAAGGCGGGGAAGAACTATCTCGGTTTGTGTCCGTTCCACAAGGAGAAGACGCCGTCCTTTACGGTCAGCACGGAAAAGCAGATCTTCTACTGTTTCGGTTGTCACGAAGGCGGGAATGCAGTCAATTTTCTTCAGAAACACGAGCATCTCAATTTTCAGGAGGCCCTCGAAAGTCTTGCCCAACAGTATGGCATCCGGATAGGTCGAGGTGCCGGCCCCAGAAACACGTCCTCCTATGAAGCCCTTTCTCGCCTGGCTACCTCCTATGAGCGTAACCTGAGAACGTCTCGCCCGGCCATGAACTATCTTTCGGAACGAAATATTGACCTGGAAACGGCTGCCCAGTTTAAACTTGGATACTCGGCCCGGCCTTATTTTTCCAATGAATTCTCAAAGCAGTCAGGGGTGCCGCTCGACATTATCCTTTCCCTCGGCATTGGTAAAATGAAGGATGGAAAGGTTCTCGATCCCTTTCGGGGAAGACTGACCATCCCTATTTGCGACCCCAGTGGGAGAGTGATCGGATTTGGAGCCCGGGGTCTTGAGAAGGGTAGCATACCGAAGTATATCAACTCTCCCGAATCCTCCATCTTCTCCAAGCGTAGAGTCCTTTACGGTATCGAACGGGCTAAGAGCGCCATAAGCGAAAGGGACGAAGTCCTTGTAGTGGAAGGCTACTTCGATCTGATTTCCCTTCACAAAGCTGGAATCACCAACGCCGTCGCAGCAATGGGGACATCAATTACCCAGGAACAGATTCAGAGGCTAAGGAACTACACGGAGAACATTACCCTGGTTCTAGACGGAGATGAGGCGGGTTTGAAGAGCGCCCTTCGACTCATGGGTCTTTTTGGTGAAATGGGGATCAACGGCGCCATGGTCGTGCTGCCCGACGAACATGACCCAGACAGTTTCCTACGCACCAGAGGAGCAGACGGCTTTGACACCTTGCTGAGAGAAAAGAAGCCACTCCTTGACTGCTATATCGATCAGCAGGTGACGAGACACGGGATCCAAACCTTCGACGGGAAACTAAGGTTGGTCAGATCGGTTTTGCCGTTTATAGAAAGCATGGGCGACGGTATCAGGAAGCGGTTACATATCAAGAGGCTGGCGGAGCTAACCGGCGTAGAAGAATATCATTTTTCTCAAAGTCCTGGCTCGACGCCACCGGCAGACGTCCCGCCGCACCAGGGAACAACCAGCAGCGTCATCGAAAGAAAGGTCATCGGCATTCTGATGCAGAGACCAGAACATATTCCATCCTTTTATGACAAGGAGGTGATACCGCGTACGGGGAATACACCCTTTGGAGAAATCATCTCGGCAATGGCAAAGTGGTATGAGAGCAACAGAGATTTTGAGGCGAAACGCTTTGTCACTGTGCTCGATAGACAGGATTTGAGAGATACTGTGCTGGGAGCGATCCTGGAGCAAACCGAGGACAATGAGGAGGAGATGGATAGAGTCCTGGAGGACTATATGCATTATGCCGAGAAGAAGCAGATCAAAGTTGAGGCAATGAGGATCACGAGTGAGTTGGCAGAAGCAGAGAGAAGGGGGGATGCTGGAGCGCTTCTGGAGCTCCTTGAGAGGAAGAGGCAGGTTTTAAACAAAATGAAGTCCAAATCCGCCAAGTGAGGTACCTATGCCCGACGATGCGAACAACAGAATTCGTATGACGACTCTGAACAGACCCAAAAAGTATTTCGCGTATGACGATTCAACTGAGACCAATGAGCTCTATCTGGTCATCTCCCGTGGAGAGGAACAGGGGAACTTTCTTGACGAGGTGGACCTATTCGATGTAGAGAGAGAATCGGGATCTCCGCTCGTTGATGCCGAAAAATTCGACGGGATGTTCGAGGAAGGAATAGACGATGTCTATGACGAAGAGCTGACGAACCCTATCAAGCACTATATCAAGGAGATGGGAGGGGTTGCCCTTTTGACGCGGGAGGGGGAGAAAGAGATAGCCATCCGCATTGAGGAAGCACTGGAAGATATCAGGGCGATCATACTCTCTTCCCCTCTAACCGTCAAGGAACTGTTGAAAGCCCTTCCTCTTCTCATGGCCTCCAGGCTCCAGGTTAAGGACATCACCTCCGACGTCGATGAAGAGGAAGAGGTCGACTCCGAGTTGGAGTACCAGAAGACGAGGGTTCTTCGACTGCTGGATGGGTTGAAATACCAGTACGCTCAAATCAAGAAGGATGATATCGGGGAAGACCGAGAGGCCTGCGCCGCGAAGATCAAGGCTATAATCAGCGAGATCTCCCTTAGCAGGCTGATGACCGATCGGATAACCTTCAGAATGAAACGCTTGGTCGAAAGGATCGAGAAAGCGGAGGAGGAACTCCGGAAGACCCAACGGGAAGATGAGAGCGAAAGGGAGCGTCATCAACTGACACTCAAGAGAAGGCTGGAACGGATCGAGGCTGAGGCCGGTGTCCCCTCCTCAGAACTGAAGGTACTGCTCTCCAGAATCGAGGTGGCGGAACGGCAATCGGTATACGCCAAGAACGAGCTCATAAAGGCGAATCTACGGCTTGTGGTGAGCATCGCCAAAAAGTATATCAATCGCGGTCTTTCCTTGCTCGACCTCATCCAGGAGGGGAACATTGGCCTGATGAAAGCCGTCGAGAAGTTTGAGTATAGACGGGGCTACAAGTTTAGTACCTATGCCACATGGTGGATCAGACAGGCGATCACCAGAGCCATTGCCGATCAGGCCAGGACCATAAGGATTCCTGTCCACATGATCGAGACAATAAACAAGATTGTCCGCATATCAAGAGAACTGGTTCAGGATCTGGGGCGAGAGCCCTTTCCTGACGAAATAGCGGACAGAATGGGCTTCTCGGTTGATAAGGTCCGAAAGATACTGCGCATCACCAAGGAGCCGATATCCCTTGAAACCCCTGTCAGCGATGACGAGGATACCCACCTCTCAGACCTCATTGAGGATAAGAACACCCCTGTTCCTCAAGACTCTGTCATCTTCCGTGACCTCATGGAGCAGTTGAACAAGACATTGTCAACGCTGACCCCGAAGGAGGAACGGGTTATTCGCATGCGCTTCGGCATAGGGGAAAAGTATGACCACACGCTGGAAGAGGTGGGACAGGTATTCGAGGTTACGCGGGAAAGGATACGACAGATCGAGGCCAAGGCGCTAAAAAAGTTGAGACACCCCACCCGGGCCAAGAGACTGAAGTGTTTCGCGGACGCATGACCCCGCTCGTCGAAGACAGCTGAAAAAACAAGGGGCCTCTAAGCAGGCCCCTTAACTTTGGGAAACACTCGATACCTAACTTGTCGCCATCATCTCACGGCTCTCACCACAAAAGGCCAATAACCAAGGCCCCTCCAGTACCGACTTCCCGCGCCTGCACGCTGACAACCCGCCGAAAATAAGATGCTATTTCACCAGAAACACGGGGCATTTCGAACCCTTTAGGATATTCCGAGCCACACTGCCTATGAGATATCCGTGGAAACCGTGTCCAAGCGATGCAATCACCAGGAGATCTATCTGTTTTTCCTCCTCCTCTTTGAGTATCTCATGATCCGCTTTGCCTTTTCGCACGGACATTTGCAGCGGCACATGAGGGGAGTTAGGGACACTGTCGACCAGAGATCTAAGCCTTTCTTCGGCTGTTTTCATTATTTTCTGGTCGAGGGCCTGAAAATCCTGATAGTCGAGACAGTAATCCACTGCACACTGGTTGGTAAGCTCGGTTATTACGTGGAGGACAAAGACTTGCGCGTTATAGCTCTGTGCAAGATCGATGGCGAACTCAATTGCCTTACGGGATGGATCGGAAAAATCAGTCGGAACCAGAATTCTTGAAGGCCTAAACATGCTTATCCTCCTTTCAGCGGGTTTAGCGTAACTCCCTTTTGTGACCCTCTCCCTACTTACAAATAGGGTAATACTCGACATGAGGAACTGCAATGTGGAATGCATCTGCATACGAGAAAAATGTTATTGATAAATATAAGTATGGCGCTGCGTCCAATGGGGCAAATATTGCGGGAAGGTTTCTGGCAAGAAACTGCGACGGTCGCGAAAAAGTCACGCATCCCCGCCTGAGAGATGCGGAGGGAGAGATTACCTTTTCCCCATATGAGACGTTAAGGGTGACGGTTGAAAAGAAGAACGCCGGTGAAGAACCGGCGCTCTTAGATCAATGTAGGAATTGAGTTGTCTTATTGTTTGTACTCCGAAACATGTTTTGGCCGTGTAAACAACAAGGCAATGATAAAGCCAACGGTCAGGCAGCCTGCCGCAGTAAATAGTGACTGCTGTTTGTTGAATTCCGCGAATACAAAACCGCCGACAACACCCGCTGCCCCCCATGCTGTAAGCAGGAAGCCGTAGATCCTGCCGATGTAGGCTGGGCCAAAAGAATCGGCTGCGAAAGCCGGCATAACCGCAAATCCGCCCCCGAGACACGCGAGAAGATAGCATGCAATGATCGTGAATACCAGCACGCTGCTAATCTGAGGAAGAAGGATGTAGAGAATCGCTTGCGTGAGGAACATCGTCATGTACGTGCCTTTTCTGCCAATCTTGTCCGAAACAGCCGCCCAGAAAAGACGCCCCAGACCGTTGAAAATGGAGGCAGTGGCGAGAACGCCGCCCCCAAGCACCGCCAGTTTTGCGGGATCATCGATATTTTGTGCAGTTTTGATGACTTCCTGCGCCATGGGCGAGAGCTTCGAAAGAAGTCCCATGCCTGCCGTTACATTCAAAAAGAGCATGCACCAGAGCATGTACCACTGGCGAGTCCGCTTGGCCTCGGTCCAGCTAAAGGAATCGGCCGCACTGACCGTAGAGGCTGCCGGCTGAAAGCCTTTGGGAAGCCATCCTGCTGGCGGATTCTTGAGGGTTGAGGCGGCAAGTAAATTCAGTACCAGATAGACACCGCCGAGTATAAAAAACGCATTAGCCACACCTACCTTATTGATGATATCGGGGATGATTTTACCGATAAAGAAGGCGCCAAACCCGAATCCCATGACGGCGAGCCCAGTGATTAGCCCGCGTTTATCCGGGAACCAGCGGATTAGTGTGGCAATGGGTACGACGTAGGCCAGGCCATTGCCAATACCTGCGATCAGCCCATATCCAAAAAGAAGGAACAAGAAATTGCCGACGTGCAATGCTACGCCACCCAGTAAAACACCAACCCCGTAGAAAATAGCACCCATAATGGCGACGAATTTCGGTCCTTTCTTATCGACCAGCATACCACCGAAGGCGGCGGAGACCCCTATCACACCGATGATCAGCATGAATACTCTCTGTACTACCTTCGTCTCCCAGCCTTGGGCGACCACGATGGGTTTAACAAAAACGGACCATGCGTAAACCGTGCCCAAAATCAGCATAATGACGACACCGGCGATGGCGAGAAACCAACGCCTACTCTCCAAATTCTGATCGCTCATTTACTAGAAGCCTCCTTTAAATAAATTTTGTGAGGACAACCCCTGGACTAATTATTAAATATTGTGATTAAGAATTCGAAGAGGATGCCCCCTTACAATAGTCCATTGTGAAGCACTATAATCAACATTTTTGGTGTTTGTCAATTCTTACTTGAAACCTCCGTGGCTCCCGTTTGGTTTCCCACCGCTTCATGCAGCAACTGATACAGTATTTCCCTGTCCCCCCTTCGATACGTTCGATCGGAGCGGCGATGTGAGACTGCACCCCTTGATCCTTCTGAAGCCCTGTTGGCAATAGAGGATGACCGATGCAGGCCATCTCTGGGGCATGGCACTGACTCGGTACCGTTTTCATGTTCAAGTCGCAATCCCTGAACCATCGAGAACGTATTTTCTGTGAGATGTTGAACTGACATTTTTTCTCGGTCCCGGGGGTGGAATGCAGTCGGTGGACGGTCAGGATCTGCCCCAGGGCTCTTTGAGGGAGGCGGCCGCTGACTCGCTGATGGCCCGCAGCTATTTTCCAAAATCCAGAAGCTCTTCAGAGAAGCACCTCGCTGTTCAGGGGTTTCATAACTAGAGAGAGCGATCTCTTATTCAGGCACTCTCATACGGGGATCACTGACGTGAATCTTCTGATCGCCGCAATAGATGGATTGCCCACACCAACTTCTATGTCGCACGCCCTTAAATTTGCTTGCCTTTGTCAGGGCAGTATATTACGTTTTCTTGGATAACTCGATAAACGGTCTTATTGATTCTCGGCGGTTTCACAGCGCTATCATGCAAGGCGGTTGGAAGAGCGGTTTCGTTTGCCAAAGAGGCACAAAGGGGTGCTGACGAGGGTATGCAGCAGTTTGTCTGCAATAACGAGTAGAAGAACGATTGAAAGGAGTCTGTTATGGCTAATTTACTGACAGGAAGAGAGGCAATTACAAAACTTCAAGAGGGCAACAAGCGTTTCACGGAAGACAAACGTGTTCATCCGCATCAAGGGGTGGACCGTCGCTTAGAGGTCATGAAGGGCCAGACCCCTTTCGCCGCTATACTTGGTTGCTCCGATTCACGTGTACCGTTGAAGATAATCTTCGATCAGGGTATAGGGGATCTCTTTGTCGTTCGGGTAGCAGGGAACGTCGTTGACGATATCGTTTTGGCAAGTATCGAATATGCGGCGGAGCATCTGAATGTGCCCCTTATCGTAGTGCTTGGCCATCAGAACTGTGGTGCCGTTCAAGCTGCAGTACAGGGAGGCCATGCGCCCGGTCATATCCCCGCGCTTATGGATGCGCTTCAGCCTGCCCTTGAGGAGGCACGGACTCAGGCCGGAGATGATCTGGTTGAAAAGGCCGTGAGGGCCAACGTAAGGTTGACAGCCGATGCCATTCGCAATTCCAGTCTGCTTTCACAATTGACCAGAGACGGCAGGGTTGAGGTTGTGGGGGCGTACTACAGTCTTGAAACCGGCAGGGTTGATTTTCTATAGATAGACTCCGGGAACAAAATCGGATGAGAACCTAATCCTTCGTGCCTACCTGATTATTCATGACCAGGGTAATCAGCCTCGATCGGCTTGTGGCGTTAAACTTCCGGAAGATGCGGTTGAGATGGGCTTTGACCGTATGTTCGCTGAGGCAAAGCCGATCCGCTATCTCTTTGTTCGTATAGCCTTGACAAACGCATTCTATGATCTCTTTCTCGCGATCAGTCACACCGCCTATCTTGGAGGTGTCAGGGCTCAGAGTCCCGTGGTGAAGGAAGGCTTTAACGGTATTGTTATCGATCCAGATCTGCCCCTCGTTGACCACGTTGAGGGCTTTTTCGAAGAGACTGAACTCCGTGTTGGTCGAGAGCACTCCGTGTATTTTGTAGGAGAGAAGAGTCGTAATGATACGCTCTTTCTCGATACCCGTGTCGATGAGCAGCACTTTGGCACTTGGGTAACGTGTGAAAAGACCCTGATTGATGGTCGTGATGTCCACGAGGATGACGTCGGGGACGAAACCGTTGGGGAGCGATTTACCGCTCACCATAACGTCTTTGTAATTGTTGTTGACCAGCAGATGATTAATTCCTTCGGAGACAAGGTAGTTGCTGAGATGAATCAGGATATTCATGAGAAATCACCCTTTTTGTACTACGAGCCTGTCGTGTGCGCATAAAGTAATAGCACAATTCTACTAGCCGTACTAAATCGTTTTTACAGGCACCAATTTTCGTACCCTAATAAGCGAGATCGCTTGGCAAGGAAGGAGACGCGCAGACCAGAGCCGGTCTTCGTTGAAACGGTAGACTTTCTTCCCTTGATAGACGAACAGCTTTGGCTTGGTGACGAAAAGGCGGCTTATCACCTGTTTACAAGGAGGGATACCATGCGCAGACTGCCTTTCTTGTTATCCCAGAACACCTCGACCTCTACTTCACGAACATCCTCAATCGGCGTTTCTTTGACGGTCAGTCTGTAACTGAAACCTGACGGTTCATCTTGGTCCACGAGTCCTTCCATTTCACCGATCTCGGGATACCCCGTTCGCTCGATCTCTTTGAGCCGATCATCCGCTATGAGCGTAGCCTCGGTGATCTTCCGAGAATAGTCCTCCATTTCGAGGCTGTGTAAGACGAGGGAGATGAAGGAGATGAGGGCGATAGAGGCTACTGCTACCGCCACCATCACCTCAAGAAGGGTTGTTCCTTTCTGGGATAGCAATCTCTTCAAGGTATCCTTTTTCCCCCGTTGTTTTTGCCGTAAGCGGGCTCACCAAAATGGAGTAATAGTCATTCTCCTTCAGATCGATATGGAGGATCACGCGGTCCACGATGCCTGTGGGATAGCAGACCATAAGCGGTTTGCCTGTGGAGAAGGATTCCCCATTGATAAGAAGGTCCTTCATGCGGGTTTCATCGGGTAGGGCCAACTCCCGCGTCTTCACAAAACCCATTGTCTTGTCGATTCGACCAACGGTTATGGCATTGTCCACCAGGTTGAACTCGATGGCCTTCTCGTCGTAATCGGAGATAGCCTCCTCTCTGAGGAGGGATATCTCCACCGAGAGCCTTTCGAGGAACGATTGGTTGTCGTTCGGCGCGAAGACCTTCCAGTTCACCGAGGCAAAGGTCAAAAAAATGGCGAGGAGTAGCGTAACGATTACCAGCTCAAGGAGCGTGAAACCGTCATTCCTTTGTGGCAACTGAGCTCGAGACATCCGCATCTCTACCTGTTCCGCCCTGCTTTCCGTCGTAACCGTAGCTTATGATTTCGTAATCCTCACCACTACTGCCGGGGGATGTATATTCGAAAGGATTGTCCCATGGGTCTTTGATAGCTGACCCCTCAAGATATCCTCCCTCTCTCCAGTTCTTTGGGATGGGGTCCTGATCAGGCTTCTGGATAAGGGCGATAAGACCCTGTTCCGTGGTGGGGTAGGTTCCGTTATCGACCTTGTAGAGCTTCAAGGCGCTTTCAATGGTTTTTATATCCACCTGAGCCCTGATTCTTCGCGCCTCTTCCGGCCTTTCCATGATCCTCGGGACAAGGACATAGGCGAGCAAACCGAGAATTGCGACGACAATCATCAGCTCAATCAGGGTAAACCCACCCTGCCTGTTCTTTCTTCCTGTTCTAAGCATGTGTCCTCCTCAATGGTCACTTCATGAGTATTTTATTCATTTCGAAGAGCGGCAGAAGTATGGAGACGAGAATGAAGGCTATGACGAGGGCCATCACCACAATGATAAGGGGCTCTACCATAGCCGTCAACGCTGTGATGCGCTGATTGGCGCTCGTTTCATAATAGGTGGAGACATTGGCCAGCATCTCCTCTATGTTGCCGCTGGTCTCGCCGACGGCTACCATGTCTGCCACGTAGGCAGGGAAGGTCTTCGTTTCCCTGAGGGCCTGAGAGAGGTCTGAGCCCCGCTCGACCTTCTCAGACATCTTTGTTATGGCGTCAGAGACGATGCTATTCTTCATGGTCCAACCAACCACCATAAGCGACTGAAGCATATGGACACCGCTTTTCAATAGGGTCCCAAGGATACGGGCAAACCGACTGATGAGTATCATCTGATACAGACTGCCAAACAGTGGCGAGCGCAGGAGAAGGTTGTCCCAGAACCTTCTGCCTCGCTGACTCGTCTTGACCCACCGGTAAAAAGCGAATAACAAAATGATGAGTGACACGATGAAAAGGAAGAGATAGCTATCCAGGAATCCGGTAATGCTGATCAGGATCTGGGTTGGCAGAGGCAGCTGTTGGTTCATCCTATCGAACATCTTCAAAACCATCGGGACCACGTATCTGAGGAGAAAGAGCAAAACCATGGCCCCTACGACAACCATGATAATGGGATAGGTCATGGCAGCCTGGATTTTGCCCTTCACAGCCGCGCGATTCTCGAGCAGATCTGCCTGATAGGCCAGAATCGAATCAAGCGCGCCTGTCCTTTCGCCTGCCTGTACGGAATAAACAAAGAGGCGGTCGAAGATTCCTGGATAGGCCTTCAGGGCGTCCGAAAGGGATGCCCCGCCTCTCACCTCATCACGGAGGTACCCGACAACCTCACGCTCCTTATCGCCCTGAAGCTGGTTGGTGATGATGGTAAGGGCTTGGAAGAGGGGGACTCCACCTTTCAAGAGAGCGGAAAGCTGACGGGCGAGTTGGATGGGAAGTCGATGTTTAATCCCAAAAGAAAAAAATCCCTTCTTGTGCTTTTCCGTTTCCGGGGTGAGCGCCTTGAGGGAGACCAGATACAGTCTTTGGTTTTTTAGCTGGGCCTTCACAGACGGCTCGCCTTCGCCATCGATGGTTCCACTAAGGAGTTTTCCTGATTCGTTCAGCGCGTCGTACTTGAACAACATGAGACTTCTTCTTCTCTCCTGGCCTACTCTATCGTCACCCGGATGATCTCTGCAAGGGAGGTGAGCCCTCCCAGGGCCTTTCTGATGCCGTCGTCGCGGAGGGTAACCATTCCGTCCTTGACTGCCTCGGCCTTGATCTCCTCGGATGACATCTTCTTCTGCACCATATCTCTCAGTTTGCTGTTAAGGGTGAGAAGCTCGAAGATTCCGACTCTGCCCATATAGCCGGTATGCAGGCACTCCTCGCACCCAACCCCCTTATAAACAATGCCGTCTTCACCGCCAAGGTATTCCCTCAGGAGCTTCTGCTCGTATTCGCTTGGAGAATAGATCTGCTTGCAGTGAGGACAGACCCTTCTTACGAGCCGCTGTGCGAGTATGGCGGTTACGGAAGACGTAAGAAGATACGGTTCTATCCCCATGTCGACAAGACGGGTGAGGGCGCTCGCCGAATCATTGGTATGGAGTGTGGAGAAGACAAGATGGCCGGTTAAAGCCGCCTGGATGGCAATCCTGGCCGTCTCCTCGTCACGAACCTCGCCCACCATGATGACATCCGGATCCTGGCGAAGGAAAGAACGAAGCGCTCGTGCGAAATCAAGGCTGATCTTTGGGTTCACCTGCATCTGCCCAATCCCCTCAATGATGTACTCGATCGGGTCTTCGACGGTGAGGATGTTCTTTTCAGGCGTATTGATAAATCCCAAAGCCGCGTAGAGGGTCGTTGTCTTTCCGCTTCCGGTGGGGCCTGTTGACAGGAATACACCTTGAGGTCTCGATATGAGGGAGCGGAATTTTGGTTCTAGGTCGGGGCCCATCCCCAAAGCCTCAAGACCGATCATCGCCCCTCCGGGATCGAGCAAACGGAGAGCTACCTGTTCGCCATAGGCGGAGGGGATTGTAGAAACGCGCACATCGATCTCTTTCTCGTTGGAGCGAATCTTTATGCGCCCGTCCTGGGGCAGCCGTTTCTCAGCCACATCCAGCCCCGCCATGACCTTGACCCTTGAAACGATGGCGTTTTGGGCGCGCTTGGGCGGCTTGTACATGTCATAGAGGAGGCCATCGATCCTGAACCTGACCCTCAGGTCTTTTTCCATGGGCTGGATATGAATGTCGCTGGCCCGATCTTTGACCGCGATGGAAAAGATGAGGTTCACGAGCTTGATGATGGGCGGCTCGTTCGCAGCATCGTCCAAAAGATCATGTCCGCTCGGTATTTCCTGGGCAATTTCGGACAAGGTGCTTTCACCTAAGTCCTCCACCACGCCTATAACCACTTCTCGGCCCTGTTCCTCTCTGAAGGTGTTAAGGTAGTTGAGGAACTCCTCCTGTGAGACGATCCTTCGTTCCACCGGCATGGCCGAAACGATGCTCAGTACGTCCGACTTTGCTGCCGTCTCTCCCTCGGGAGAGACCACCACCAAGGCTGGCGGCTTTTTGCGGCAGCCTATGGGCACTGCCCCGCTTTTTTGAAAGAAGGAATAGTGGATTCGCGCTATCCGGTTGGGCAGGGGCGCGAGTTCCTCGAGTCCCACCGATTCCATCATGGTTTTCCCTTGCCCAGCATTTTCTCCTGCTCAACCTTCTTGGCGTCGCTCAGTTTCTGAAGAGCTTCCGCAGTATAGACAATTCTTGGCGTAATGAACACGAGGAGATTTGTCTTCGCTGTCGTAACCGACCTGGTACCGAAAAGCCAACCGATCAGCGGTATCGAACTCAGGATCGGGATGCCCGTTCGATTTCCCGTTGAATCGTCCCGTATGAGACCGCTAATCACAATGGTTTGAGCGTCCTTAACGCCCACGGTAGTCTTGGTCGACCTTTTCAGCGTCGTGGGAGCAGGTTGCACATTGGTGCCCGCCCCGATCGTGGCTGTTGTGACCTGGGTGACCTCCTGGTAGATATTGAGATACACGAGGCCATCCTTATTGATATAAGGTTTGACCTTTAATTTAACGCCTACATCACGGTAATCATAGGTATTTATGGGATTTCCTGCTGAATCGACCCTGGTACTTGTGAGGTAGGGCCGGTTCTCACCAACGACAACCTCAGCCTCCTCATTATTCATGGTCAGTATCTGGGGAGTCGACAAAATGTTCACATCATCTTCGGTGGCGACCGCCTGGACAAAAGCAGCGACTGAATTGTACTCCTTTCCTCTCCACGTGACCGTTGGGCCAATGACGCCGAGATTAAGCCCTGGGTTGATGGCACCAGCCGCCGCCGCGATAGCGGCTGCGCTGTCGGTATTCGTAAGTGCGGTCCCGAGTCTCAGGAGAGGACTGCTTGGGGCGATGGATCCTCCTATGGCGAGACCTCCGTCACCTGATCGCGCGCCGGTGAGCCATTCGACCCCAAGGGACTTGCCTTTCGTAGCACTGACCTCGATGATGGCCGCCTCAACGAGGACCTGGGGTCGAAACGTATCAACTTCGTCTATGATCCTGCGTATCTCCTTCATATCTTCAGGTGGAGCGCTCACGAGCAGCGAATTGGTCGGCGCGTAGGCCGTAATGAATATCTTTTCCTTTGGTGCCGCCGCCTTCTTGCCTTCTGCCAGAAGCGATTGCAGTACCTTCGCAAGGTCCGCTGCATTGGTATGCTGAACGTTATAGACGTCGATTCCGGAAAGTTGCTTTGAGACAGGGATATCGATGCTTGTTATGACTTGGTTCAACCGTTGTAGATTGGCCTCGGTGTCGATCATGATCAGAGAATTCGTGGCCGGGACACTCACCAGATAGGCGTCTCGTGCCATGAGCGGCCTCAGTATCCCAACCATGGTATTCGAATCGAGATACTCGAGGGGACAAACCATGGTGGCAATCTTTTCCTCTGGGGTTGTTTTCCCTATATATTGCCTGTCGAGGGTCTCAATGGGCAGCCCTTTGGCATCCGCCGCCCTTACTATTTTCAATGCCTCTGGCGTGGGAACTACGGCAAAACCTTGGTAATTAAGAACGCTCTCGAAGACCCTAAAAACCTCGTCCCGCGTCAAGCTCTTCGGTGAGAGTACTGTTGCCTTGCCCTTGACTACCGATTCATCGAAGACGAAATTCCTTCCCATGATATTGCTGACGAATCGAATGAGGTCACGAAGCTCGATGTTGTCGAACTGCATCTGAACCAGGCTTCCAGGCGCCGGCGCGGGCGGAAGTATGGCAGGGGGGGATCTCCTTACGGTGGGCGTCGGTACCGTCGGACGTACCGTGGGCGCCGACTGGACCCCCCGAGGGGTTGGTGCCGGTCGAAAGGGCCGGGCCGGAACAGGCTGAGGAGCAATGGAGGGGGCAACGGCCGGGCCGATCGGAGCCGTGCCCTGGTCGGCAGGCGGAGCCGTGGGCGCCCCTGGCCGGTCGGGCTCAGTGGAGGGGGGCGATCCCTCCCCCGACACAATTCCATTCGGGGGCGTATCGGGTTGAGGGGCCCCAGGCGGTGGTGACTGAGCGATGCTCTCGACCGTCTGCCCGGTCCATCCTGGGCGAGCCTGGGAGTCAGTCGCGTTATCCGGGCGGCTCATACTGGGGAAGCCCTGTGCGTCTGCCTTTGACGTACACAGCGTGATAGACACCAGCAATGCCGCGAGTATCTTGGCTGACCATAAGATGATTTTCTGGTTCTTAGAGTGCAATGGAGGCTCCTTAGACGATTTTATATCATCTTATCTCGTAAAAGATAGTTTCTTGCTTTCCCTGCCTTAGCACCTTCAGCTCGAATCGTGTGGCATTTTTCAGATCGTCGTAGAGTTTCTTGAGGTCATCTCCCGACTTGAGGGAATACCCATTGACCGCCTGGATTGTATCATTCGCTTTCAGCCCCATTTTACCGGCGATGCTCTCCTTATCTATAGCCACTACCTTGTAGCCCGCCGGATTGCCGCTCCCATCAGTTGCCATCCTAATGGCTATGCTCGACATGACGGAGCTGTTATCGCTTTTTAGGCGGTCAGCCAGTTTTTTTGGTATCACCAAGGTTTTACCTACCCGTTTGATTTCCGGGCCCTGACCCTGTTTTTGGACTGTCCTTTTCTTTGGGTTCGCTGCATTCGGGGAGGGCGCGGCGGCGGCAGGAGCTGCCAGGAAGATCCTCTCCGCGTTCACCGCGAAAAGTCTCAGTAAAGCGCCAAAATCGTCCTTTTGGAGGACAACGGAATCCTTCCTGATTTCCTTTACAGCAAGGCCTCTCTCCACAACCTCGCCGGTCTCATAGATCCAGACCCCTTTCTGTCCTCCCCTGTCGATAACTGCATAGTAGTCCTTCTTTTTATCTCCGATCATTACTCCTTTGAGCGTCATCGTCTTTAGTATGCCGGTCAGCAACTCTTCCTCTATTTCTTTGGGGGATTTTGGTTTCGGGATCTCGACCTGCAATTGCGCACGAAAGAGGTTGCGCTCCGTGATCGCCTTATAATCGGGTGCAGGCAGAGGTGCATTACCGCCCGCGGGAACATTCCTGTGCCCCTGTTTTGCCTTGCTGTCCATCTGAGGTATTCTCAAAAGCGATGCGTCGATGGCCATGAGAATTACCACGGCAGCTACCACGGCAGCGGCCGTCGAGACGGCAAAAGGGATAAGGACCTTCCTGTTGATCATGCTGCCCACTAATACCCCCTACAAACCCCTTCCTGGTCTTCGAACAAGGAATGGGGTGTGAAAACTACGGTTGTTTCTTCTCCGCCTCCACATTTTGCGTCTCAGCGGAGATGGTCACGGTCGGTGACCACTGGTTGCCGCTCATCACGATTGCCCCTTTCGAAGGCAAGGGAATGGCTGTCGACCGGGACTCGTAAGCGAGTTTCAGGTTGATAACGGGTTGGCCATCACCTTTGACCAGGGTTCCGCTCCCCTTCATGGTAATGCTCGAGCCGCTCAAGAATGCTTTGTCGATGATAGCCTGAGATCCGTTGAGTCGGCCTTCGGCCCTGATCTCCTTGAATGGAAGAATGAGACCTTGAAGGTTCTGTGTATGGAGGTCCCGTACTTCCCCGTTTTTAATAGAAAGCTTAAACACACCTTTCTCCTTTATGGGGTGTAGCAGGGCAACCTCTCGTGTGACCGCTCCGTCGGCTGTCCCGCTGATGCCCTTGAACCAAGGGAGGGTCCCCGTAGGATACTTGGCTAGGTTGATATTACGGAAACGAACGGTCATGGAAGGATTCTTGCTTCCGATAACAGGAATTCCCAGGACATCGCACTCAAGGGTTCCACTGTAGGCTGAGGCCCGTGAGGAGACGGAGAAATTTCCGGACAGCAAAGACAAGGGATGCCAATTGATTTTCACATCAGAAAGTTCGACGATTGGTCTCCCCTGGACTACTTCATGACCGATAAGGGCTTTCTTGATACGGACGCCTGTTGGGACCACTCTCACGCCGTCCATGGATACAGCCATCTTGCTGCCGCCCACTACATTCTGGAATGCAATCTTCAGGGCTTTCTGGTAGGGGAAGAAGAGATGGACAATCAAGCCTGTCAGAAAAAATCCCCACAACAGCACGGCCGCGTAGAATCTGACCGCCTTATAATATCTAGTCATGCGCCCTCGCGTCGATCAGGCTTGCCTGCAAATCCAGCATGGTCTGCCCTGCACCGGGAAGGGAAAGCTGACATTTTTTTGGGCGATATCCGGCAGAATCTATGGCGCGAAGAAAGGTAACGACTTCTCCCAAAGGGGCGCCGCTGAGCTTCAGTTCTACCACCATCTGCCGCTTGTATTTGTCCCCCCTTCCTGCCGCTGGTCTGAGAGTAACGAGGCGGCCACCGATCAAGGTTTTTGCCGCAATCTCTTCAATGGAGGCTAAAGACATGCTCTTTCCAGCAGATCCTCCGGGAGTGGCTGCGTCAATAGCCTGTTTCTTGGACTCATAGAGGTCCTTCAGTGCATAGATGTCGGCAACCTCTTTTTGTTTCGATAGGATCTTCTTTTCCAGTGTCCTCGTATCCTGATACACGAAAAAGGTGGCCATGGCTGCAACACAGAGTATCCCAATGAAACCTAATAAATAAACCCTTTCCGGGACTCTCGCAAGGAACGAAGGTAGCTTCATAGTTTTCCTCGAATCTTAAATCTGACCTGTCTGTTGGCCGCAAGATCAACATTTTGCAGGTCAACAGACGAAACTCCTCTCAGTTTTTCAACTGTGTCCTTTATTTTTTCGAGTGCGGCAAACGATACCGTTGTGCCGGAAAAGGTGAATTCTTTCTCATCTACCGTGAAATCATGAATCTTTACATCGATTTGAGAATCTATTTTGCTGCTCAGGTCAGTCAATAAATCAAGAACGGAGGTCCCATTTGTCCCGAAGGGAGACTGTCGCTCTAGACCCCTAATCTTTTCCTGAAAGGCCCGCGGGATGTCTCTGATCTGGGGCGATTTCGGGAAAACACTTTTGTAGATCTGAACAGGCTGAGAATCGAGATAGTTAAAGGCAGCCTGTTTGAGGCTGTAGTTGAGGTAGAAAAGAGCCCAAACCAAAAGGGCCACGCCGGCCAGACACCCGAGGGCACAGAACACAATCTTGCCCGTCCCTAACAGGGGAGCCCTTCTCTCGGCAGCGAAGTTTACTTCTCCTTTCGGGGAGAGAGCGAGGAGGGCAGCCCCGAGCCCCGACCAGAGCCATGGCGGTAGGGCGGAAGTACCCACTGATTCATGAAGGGACGGTATGTCTACATGGATACGGTGGACCTTTTCGATCAACTCCTTGCGGGAGCCCGCGTCTTCGTTGTCGCTGACGAGCACGCACATGGCTGGATGGTAATCCGGCTCGGCAAGGATCTCGGCAATGGCCTGGTCGAAGGAGTCGCTTTCTTCGTAACAAATAAACTGCCTTAGGTAAGCAGGTTCTCCGTCTTTAATCCCCAGAATCACAACGGAGTCGCCGTTAAAATGGATGAAGAGATAATCCTTGAGGGGCAGACGACCGGCCCATTTGAGGGCGTACAGGGCCGAGAGGCTCTGTAGCCCAATATAGCGCACGTTCTTGAAAACGCCTATTTCCGAGAGGACCATCTTAGGTGCGGCCGCAGCAAGGACGGTTCCTCCAGAGGTTTCCCTAAAATCCATCACCATGTCCTCGGTGGGGAAGGGCAGCAGCTCCTCCATCTCGGACCTAATGACCATGCTGATCTTGCGTTTGCCCGAAAAAGGAAAGGTGAGATTGAAAAGGTAACCCGATGAGTTATGGAGCGCAATCCCATAGGGCCCACCCCCCAAACCTTCTTTTAGGTTGCTAAGAGTCTCGCTCTCGTAGACCTGCACGTCAGAAATCTCGCGGTTCCTCAGAGCGAAGCTGACACCTATATATTTCTGGCCAATTTGAACGATGGCCCCGGTCTTCTTCGTCACAGCTCCCTCCAGGCTATTGTTGTGATCGTCTTCCCATCTCTTTTAAGGAGTGCATCCACGCCCTTGGAGACCTTGCCTATCGTGTAGATGCTGTGTACGGAGAAAAATGATGAATTGACTTTTACCAGTGGCGTTATACTGCCCATCTGGGTCGTGCTGACCTTGATCACCTGTCCGATTTCTGTAACGTTCTTAAACTCGTGCTCCTCTCTGTAACGAACAACATCCTCTATGTCTGACTCACTGAGAGGCGTGGATAGCGATGCAGTCATGGTGCCAAGAACAGCTTGAAGAACCTCTGAAGGTGCCGTGTTGACGTTGATTTTTCCGTCTGTACCGGGGGCAACGGTAAGATACTCCGAGAGCCCTCGGTCGTAAAGGAGTTCCTTGTCGAAACCTTTGACAAGGAGAAGCTCATTGATTGAATCCAATGGTCCATTCTTCACGTGATACCCCAGATTCCCGTATATATCTTCCTCAGCACCGGCGGTGCCGGTAACATCGTCGTTGACGTCCATCCAGTCGATTAAGGCATCAACTATCTCAGGTTTACCCCCCAGCCTTTCAATAAGGGACCTCAGTTGTTCTTCTACATCCCTGTTCACGTCAACGCCGCTCGATCCTACGAGCCTGTTGACAGCTATCTTGCCCTCCTCATCGACGATCTTTACCTGCAGTATTCCTTCACCTGCCCCAATTGCCGGAAAGTCTATGGCCCAGGTGTCCTTCATCGTGTCGTAGGTACCGTCGTCAGCCTTCAATATCCCGATGGCTCCTTCCACCCCCGACCGGGCCATCCTGAGGGCCTGTACGGAATCCCGATGATTCGCGGCTTGAAGCAAGTTTATCTGCACCTTGTTGTTGAAGGCAAGAACTAACGGAAAGAGGACCGCAATAATCAGGAGGATCGTGACAAGAATGAATCCCCCCTCATTAGAGGGCGCCCGGAATAGTCTCCTCGGTCGTGAATGTCCTTGTCCCGCCCTTTCTGTCTGATATATCAAGAGTAAACCTCACTTGCTTCGGAAGCCCATTTCGGGCCTTGGAATCCCAGCTCTCGACCCAATCGGTACCGTCATAGAAACCAAGAGAGAAGCCAGTTACGATAGTGGAAAGTTCAGAGGTCATATCAAATTCAACCACGTCATCTCGAAGATTTCTCGTTTGCCTTCTAACCAGAGTCTTCTTGCCATTGGAGTCCTGAACAAGCGCGTATCCGACCCTGGTTAGCTGATGGGTATCCTGACCGAGATGAGAGGTGGTTGTGAACTCAATGGCCCCGACCTGCTGTCCGTCGATTTCTTCAATGGTGGCTACGAAAGGGAACCTCGCGAGGGTGATGCCCCTCACGTCCTGTTTTAAGAGCTCGATAAGGCCTCTCCCTGTTTCCATGGCATCGTGGCCCTCTGTTGCAGCATCGATCGATCGATCGATCGAGAAGTAGGTCCAGTAGACCGTTGTGAGGAGGAGGGCCGACAGCGCGAGGGCGAGCAAAACTTCAATTAACGTAAAGCCGCTGCTTCCTTTTGTCATACCTTAAAAGCTTAACACCGCTATTTTTATATGCCAATTGGAAAAAGAAAGTCAATGCGGGGCCTCCTCGCCTCTGGTCAAAATTACATGCGTTGCCCTCAAGGAGGTTCCGGTAGTTGCAGCCGACTTGACCGCTGATTGTTGTGCCCGTGGGTAGACATCCACAGAAGGGCGTTAAAGTAAACTGGCCTCCCTCATAGTTCAAGACTACCTACTAGATTTAGGAGGATGGATGGCTAGAGGGTCTTGGCCTGGCCGTTGTTCATTACCAGAGTTATGAGCTTTGAACGGCTGGATGCGTTAAATTTGCGGAAGATCCGGTTGAGATGGGCTTTGACCGTGTGCTCACTGACGAAGAGCTTCTCTGCGATCTCTTTGTTCGTATTTCCCTGAACTACCAGCTCGACGATCTCTTTCTCTCTGTTGGTAACACCGTTTATTTTACCCGTCTTTGAAATCACGCCGGAGTCGTGCAGAAAGGTCTTCACCGTGCTGTTGTCAATCCATATTTCGCCTTCACTCACCACTTTTAGGGCCTTCCTGAAGAGAGAGACCTCGGTCTGTGTCGAGAGGATACCATGTATCTTATATGAAAGAAGGGTCATGATGATCTTCTCTTTTTCGATACCGGTATCCATGAGAAGAATCTTTGCATCCGGATAGGTCTGAAAAATCTTGTCATTGATGGTGGATATGTCGACCAGTATGACCGAAGGCTTGAAGCCGTTGGTCGTGTTATGGCCGTTCACGATGACATCGTCGTAACCGTTCTTTGAGAGCAGTTGTTTGATCGCCTCGCTTATCAATTGGTTGCTTATTTGAATTAGAATATTCATAGGAGCTTAACCAAGTTTTCGGATACCGTTTCTAAAACTTAAGGACTATTATTCGGGCTCGTGTCCCCCCCCTCCACGAACAAGTCCGTGGAGCCTGCCCCTCGCGCAGGCCCTGCCTGCTAAATCATAGGGCTTTCGTCGCCCCAGCATGCGACCGATGTGGTGATAGATCCTGCGGGTCTTACGGGACCTCGTCCTTTTGGGCCAATTGCCAATCCCACTGAATCGGTGTGCCAGGACAAGAGGCTTATTCGATTTCCAATGCCGCCGATAAATGAACAAAAACAACGTAGAACAGGTAGGGAGCCATGCTGTGCGAGAAGTGCGGTACGCCGCATATGATCGAAGACGGCACGTCTAACATCGAGGTTTATCGGTGCTGGGTGTGTGGGAACCGGATGTACAGAAACCATCCAAGACGCAGCGGGGTTCGAGTCTGTAGAAAGTGCGGCGGGACAGTTGAGGAAACAAACGTCCTCAATTATTGCCGGACTTGTTGGGAAGGGCTGCAGATATTTAGAAAGAGGACATCCAATAGCCTTAAACGACCGACTCCGCAGCCGGGGCAAAAATCTGTGAAAGGCAGCGGCAAGACTTGCACCGAGGGGAAAAAAGGCTAGTCATCTTCAAGCCTGATTCTGTCCCCCACGCCTATTTGATACCGCCGTGCCACTTCCTGGTTGATTTCAATGGCCATTCGTGAAGGTCGACTCGCCCTGTAAACGGGGCAGCGCTCAGGATTGGGGCTCGAGCAAGGCTCCATGTACTGTACGTCTACCACTACAAACTCGTCACTGATGAAGAGAACTGCCAGTGGGATGAGCGTATTAAGCATCCAAAAACCGTGTCTATCCGTGTGGTCGAAGTAGAAGATCATTCCTTCATGATCACCCAGATACCTTCTCCCCATCAGCCCTCTCTGTCGTTTGGCGTCCGTGTCGGCCTTCTCGGCAAATAAGGTGAGCCTGGAAGGAGAGAATACGATCTTTTGGCGGCAGGAATTCTTTCCGTCAACCGATACCCCTGAGCCGGGTGAGCATACGGCCAGAGAGAGGCAGGCGACAAGAAGTAAGATTACCTTTCCCATGGGAGCTCATCGTTCCTTCTGGAGGGTTGAAGGCCCGCTGCACAAAGGAAGGGATGGACCAGGCCGGGCCGTAGGGTGATGGAATAGCCCCTTGATGATGACCATGTCGGCCAGTATACCACCGAGCGCGGCGCTCGCGAAAGAGGCTATCGAGAAGACCGCGGTCTTACCCGCCGCTGAGGGCCTTCTTGACGATCTCCTGAGCCTCCGCTACGATCCCTTCGAGGTGTCTCTCGTCCTTGAAGCTCTCCGCGTAGATCTTGTAGATGTTTTCGGTGCCGGAGGGACGTGCAGCGAACCACCCGTTGGCCGCCACCACCTTAAGACCCCCAATGGGTGCATTATTACCCGGAGCTGCGGCGAGCTTAGCCTGAATGGGCTCGCCCCCGAGTTCCTTTGCGGTAATGGCCTTGGGAGACAGATTTGCCATGGCCGCCTTCTGCTCCGGTGTGGCCGGTGCGTCGATACGTGTGTAGAAGGGGGCCCCAAATTGATGCGCCAGTTCGCCGTAGACCTGCCCAGGGTCCTTGCCTGTCACCGCCAGTATCTCTGCGGCGAGGAGGCCCATGATAAGGCCATCCTTGTCCGTAGTCCAGACAGTACCGTCCTTCCGCAGAAAACTGGCGCCCGCGCTTTCCTCCCCACCGAAACAGCAAGAGCCTCCGAACAACCCGTCCACAAACCACTTGAAACCGACGGGTACCTCCACGAGGGGACGGCCGACGGCCTGTACAACCCTGTCGATCAGGCTGCTGCTCACCAGCGTCTTCCCGACGGCAGCGGTCCGGGGCCAACGGGGCCTGTGGGTCAGAAGGAAGTGGATGGCTACGGCCAGGTAATGGTTGGGGTTCATGAGCCCTGTGGAGGAGGCAACGATGCCGTGCCGGTCCGCATCCGTGTCTGTGGCAAAAGCAATCTGAAACCTGTCTTTCAACCCGACCAGGCCTGCCATGGCGTAGGGGCTGGAGCAATCCATTCTGATCTTCCCATCATGATCGACCGTCATGAACCCAAAGGTGGGATCTACTTGATTGTTGACCAAGGTTATATCCAGATCGTAGGCAGACGCAATGGGCTCCCAATAATGGACGGAGGCACCGCCCAAGGGGTCGGCACCTATTTGAACCCCCTTTGACCGTATGGCGTCAAGGTCTATGACACTTTGAAGGTCTCTGACATAAGGCGTGACGAAGTCGTGCAGGTGGGTGGTTGACGCCTTTTTTGCCGATTTGTAAGGAATCCGCGCGACCCCCCTGTTGCCGGTGCGCAGGAGGTCATTGGCCCGGTCCTGAATCCAGCGGGTCACGACTGTGTCGGCCGGTCCTCCATTGGGCGGGTTGTACTTGAATCCTCCATCCTCCGGAGGATTGTGGGAGGGTGTAATGACGACACCGTCGGCCAGCCCCGTCTTTCTGTCCCGATTATACGTGAGGATAGCATGTGACACCGCGGGTGTTGGCGTAAAACCGTCTTCATCTTGGATCATGGTTTCCACGCCATTGGCAGCCAGGACTTCGACAGCCGTTCGTTGGGCCGGATCGGACAGGGCATGGGTATCCTTTCCCACAAAGAGGGGACCCGTGATGCCCTGGCTTCGCCGGTAGTCGCAGATGGCCTGGGTAATGGCGAGAATATGGGACTCCGTGAAGGTTCCCGATAAGGAGGAACCCCGATGGCCGCTCGTGCCGAAGGATACCCTTTGTGCCGGGTTGTTTGGGTCGGGAGCGCCTTCGTAGTACTCTCGCAAAAGGCGACTGAGATCGACAAGCAATTCTTCTGGAGCAGGTTTCCCTGCAAGCGAGGAAACAGCCGTGGTAACTGACATGGTTTCACCTTCCATAATTTTCTCTCTACGTCGGGCTTCCGGAACTGGACGAGCTGTCTGCCCTCGCCGATTCAAGCCTTTTGCTTTCTCCGTGTTGCAGGAGCATGATGTCTTTTTCTACGCCTTCTCCCCGGCATCCCCCTGCTCAGTCCTTACGACCACTGAGCTCGGTCATCTCCCTCCGAAGGTGTTGGCAGTCCCGATGGTCCTTGCGATCTTTCATCCTGTGCCGCCTAATTTCGTCGTCATCCTTCACGCCTTGCTGGCATACCGCCTGCCCATCCAGCGTGACCGACCTGGAGAGGTGGACCGTGGTGCTCACTTTCATGACACTTCATTGTAACATCTTCGAGATAAGTCCGTTCAGTTTATTCTGCCCTGGGCCCTATTCCCTTACACAGAGAGACGTCGTAAAAGTGCCGCGGGGCCCGCGTCAGAGGTCCCTGCTATTCTGCGAACCCCTTCTTGGCAGGCAAGTATGGTCCGATTTTTGCTTATCGTTACATAGTGTGCGGGCTGGTCATCACCAGGGTACTACCCGGAACTTTAGTCTGATTCCAGGAGGCAGGCCATTTTGCGACGACGGTGTCTTCCGATACTCTTCATCTTATGCCTTTTGCTTCTGAGCTCCGCCTGTACCCGGGAGGAGAATCCTCTCGATCGGGAATGGTCTTGGTCCATGATCGCCGAGACAGAAAACCAGGCACTGCTCTTCATGGATCCTGGAGCCAATACCTATCCGGATAATGCCTCGGTGCTTGTCTGGATAAAGTACGTACCGTCTAAAAGCCGGGCTGTGGCAGGAATGCGCGAACTTTCGAAAGAGTTCGGTGGGGGCACCAAGCAGAACGAATATACGATCTCGCAGTGGCACTTCTCGTGTGTAAATGCATCGTTTCGATGCGTGAGACTAGTTCACTACCGGGACAAGACTCAGATTGCCAGCTACAGCTACCCCAAGGGGGATTGGATTTCACCCCCGAAAGGCGACACCAAGATCATCTACGACACCGCATGTGCCATGTGGTCCACAAAGAGGCGGTAGCGGAAACAATATCTCCCCGGTTTCCCCAAGTATACTGGTGCTTTTCAAGCGTGTACTCAGTCGCTTCCGAACCACACTAACCTTTTGAGGGAATGGTCATTTCATGTTAATCTTTCGCGATGTTTCGGGAGACGATGCTCTTTGGTGTGGGGTTGACCCTCTTTCTCTACGGCATGATCAGGCTAAAGGCCGAGATCCAGCTCGTGCTGACCGCCCGCATGAGGAGTCTGATCCAGTATGCCGCAGCGACCCGCTTTGCAGGTTTTACGACCGGCATCGTATCCACCGTTCTTTTTCAAAGTAGCTCAACGACAACCGCGCTTATCGTCGGTCTGGTAAGTGCCGGCCTCATCACTTTCTATGACTCCCTATCGATCATCCTTGGTGCTGACATAGGGACCACCCTCACTGTTCAGTTCGTGGTCTGGAAGATCACCGATCTATCACCAGCCATTATGATAGCAGGCGGGGTGGCCTGGCTATTCGATCGTCCGCGATGGAAGGCGCTCGGGAACTTTCTGTTCTATTTCGGGGTGATGCTATTCGGCCTGAGTATAATCGGCCAGTCGGCGAGCCTTCTCAAAAATAGCGCTTTTTCTGTCGGACTTTTTACGGATGCGTCAAGGCCTTGGCTGGGGGTAGTGGTTGGCGTTTTCTTCACGGGTATCGTTCACTCCTCTGCCATTCCGATCAGTATGCTCGCAATCCTGGCACAACAGGAGTTGATCACCTTGAACGCTGCTTTACCGATTATCTTTGGCGCCAACATCGGGACAACCGTTACTGCCATTACCGTGAGCGCCTTTGGCAGTCTTAACGCCAAAAGGACGGCCATCGCTCATCTGGTCTTCAAGTGCTGCGGTGCGGTGTTATGTCTTATGGGCCTGCCTATCATAACGGACTTGCTTCAATGGACGTCTCCCAGTATCCCCCAGCAGATTGCCCTTGGACATTTTCTTTTCAACCTTGTGGTGGCCGCGGTGTTTCTTTTCCTTCTGCGGGGATTTGCTCGCTTTATCGAGCGGATCATGCCCGGTGAGGACCATTCCTTACAAGTTTGGCCTCAGTTCCTGACTCAGGAGTGCCTCCGCGAGACGGGCGAGGCGCTGGAGTGTACCCGGAAGGAGTTGGGCCGTCAGCTGAATCTTGCGGAGACCATGTACGACAAGGCCAGGATCCTTATACGCGAATTTAGGGAGCAGGTCCGCAGGGATATCGAGTATATTGAGATGGTGGTGGACAACCTCAGACATGAGGTCGCTCGTTATCTTTGGGAGCTTTCAGGGAGGGAACTCTCCCCGGCTCTTACGCGCAAGCTGTTCGTCTATACCGCCATGGTCGATGACATAGAGCGGATAGCCGACCACGCCGTTGTGATTTCGAGGATAGCAAAGAAGAGACATCTCCTGAATGTTCAGTTCTCCCCGCAAGGATGGATTGAACTGAACGAGATCTCAGACCTCGTTGGGCAGAACCTCGAGTCGGCAAGGATGCTCGTCGCGGGGTTTGATGCCCATAGCGTTGAAAGTATATTCAGAAACGAGGAGGCGATTGACGGAAAGGTCAAAGAAGTAAGGGAAAGACACCTCGAGAGATTTCACAGACGGGTATGCAAGGCGGATGCCGGGCCCCTCTTTCTTGAATTGCTACTCAACCTTGAGAGGGTCTCCGACCACTGTGAGAATATTGCAGAATATAGCATCGAGCTCAACAATCTACCCCATGACAATGTATGACATGCAACTACCACGTGGGGCGATGGCTACGATGAAGGGCTGTGGAGGACCGCTACAGCCTTGCCAGAGCCGCTAGCTTCCGTGCCTTTTCCTCCCAGTAGACCATCCCCATTTCCTGAAACAAAGCGAGGGCCTTGTGCAGGTTGGCAGACATTTTTCGGCGATTCCCGACAGAGAAGGAAATCTCGGCCAAGCTGAGACGCGCGATGCCCACCTGAGGTCGGACACCTTGGGCGGCGAGCGTTCGAGTGGCCAGGCCAATGGCCCTCTCGGCCTCCCGCGGTGCCACAGCCCCCGCTTCGAGATCCACTTTCCCACGAAGCATCTTTGAGAGGGCGATGTAATAGGATTCTCGGTTCCTTCGCGCCAGCCTATAGGATTCCTCCAGCTCCCGTCCTGCCGCCGTCAGATTCCCCAGTTCGTAATGCACAAGTGCCAGAAACCAATGGTGGGCGGACAGGTTGTACGTAACACCGGCATCGCGATGTATCTTCAGCCCTTTTTCCGCATAGGTGAGGGCATCCTGGAGGTCACCTAGAAAGTATCGCGCCCGGCCCACACCGTTCCACGCAAGCCCAAGAAGCACAAAGATTTGCCCTCGTTCCAAATACCCAATGCTGCGTTCAAAATGCGTGAGGGCTGTCCTGCCGTCTGCCTTTTGACAGAACACATAGCCGCGAAGGATCTCATTCAGACCCATACTGTAAAGATTCTCGAGGTTCGTGGCTAAGTGCAGACCCTCCTCGAACAGAGCGGCGGCATGCTCAAATCTGCCAAGAAAGCCGAAACTAAAGGCATAGAAGGCAAGAATTGCAGAGTAGATGTTATAGCCACGGGAAAAGGACTCGTCCTGCTTGCCGGTTTCCTTCAGGAGGGAAAGGGCCATGGGAGCGATTTGGATCACGTGGCTGTACTCGCCGCGGGCTACATAGTTGCTGCAAAGATCGAAGACGATGGGCGCTATGAGATCGACATCGCCTGTTTCCTCAGCCGTTGCCAGACAAGCAAGGGCGTATCTGATTCCCCGTAGTGTGTCCCCCCTCACCGAGTAGTAGAGCCCTATCATACTGATGATACTGGTGAGACTTTTTTTATTGTCAACGTTGCGCGCAATGGCTTCGGCCTGCTTCAATATCTCAAGGGAATCCTCCGGGAAACCGAGTGAAATCATTGCTGATGCCATTTGCAGCCTGGTTTCCAGGCCTTCGGTTTGAGATATTTCAAAGTTGAGCGAGAGGGCTTGTTTGTAGAAGCGAAAGGCCTCCCATAGCGAAGAATTCCTCGTATTCTTTGCGCCTGACTGCTTCAGGTAGATGTATGCCTTTTGGCTGTCGTTACTCTTCGAGAAGTGGTAAGCAAGAATCTCTTGAACCTGGTCTATGTTATCGGAATAGACGATTTCTATAGCCTCGCCAACCGCCTGGTGGATTTCCTTTCTTTTACGAACGAGCAAGCTGTTGTAGGCAACCTCCTGAACGAGATCGTGTTTGAATCGATACGCAAGAGAAGGGGCTCGCGGCGCCCCCTCTGTTGTGTATCGGTCGACGACCTGGGTGCCAAGGTGGGGCAATCTGTTTGCTTCGTAGATGAGGTCGAGTTGCTGGAGTTCTTCAAGCAACAAGGCAAGGTTCTGGTCCTGTTCGTAAACATGTAGAAGAACCGCAAGGGAAAAGTGTTTGCCTATGACGGATGCAAACTGCAAAACCCGCTTGAGTGGTTCGGCCAGATGATCGATACGGGCCGCGATAATGCCGTGAATGGTGGCCGGTATAGGGAGATCGGTGGAGGGGATGTTCAGAGCATAGCCCTCCGCTGTCTTGGCGATACAACCCTTTTCAAAAAGACTGTTGATCAACTCTTCGATAAAGAGCGGATTGCCGCCTGAAGCGACAGTGAGCAGGTCTTGGAGTTCCCGAGAGGGTGGCGCATCCAGAAGGGAGGTGATCAGTTGGGGTGCATCAGTTGCAGGCAGTTGATCCATCTCTATTCGGGTGAAACTTGTTTTTTCGCCCCAGGTACGGCTATACCCGGGGCGGTACAGGAGTATCAAAAGGATGCGGGCCCCCGATAGGGACTGAGCAAAATAGCTAAGAAACTCCTCGGAGGTTCGATCAATCCACATGGCGCTCTCTATGGCGACAACAAGCGGTCTTGCCCGGCTCTCCTCGGTAAGGAGCTTGCTGAGCGATGCGAATATCCGTTCTTTCTTTTGCCGTGGCTCCATAGTCTCGTATTGGGCATCCTTCCACGGGATTGAGAGAACATCGAACAGAGGAGTCAAAAAGAACGATGCGTCAAGGTCGAGACGTGACAGGGTTGACCGGACTGAGTGCTCGACCTCAAGGGGTTCGGCTCCTTCCTTCAGCCCAAAGTAAGATCTGAACAGACCCCGCAAGGGGAGATACGCAATAGAGGTTCCGAAGGGGAGACACTCGCCGAGCAGGAAAGAGAACTCCCGATCTTGTAGTGACCGACGGAATTCGAGTAAGAGACGAGATTTCCCGACTCCTGCCTCACCGATGATAGAGGCGATCTGTCCCTGACGTGCCTCGACGTCGTCAAAGACGGTGGCGAGGATACGCAGTTCCGTGTGCCTTCCTACGAAGGGGGTCAGACCCCGGGCCACGGCTGCACCCAACCGGGTCTCGGTCCGTCCCACGTCGAGTACCCTGTAGAGTTCTACGGGCTGGCTCTTTCCTTTTACCTTCGTGGTGCCCATAGGGTCGAAAGAGAAGAAATCCCTGGCAAGCCTGAAGGTCTCTGAGGAACAGCAAATGGCCCCTGGCGGAGCAATCGATTCGATGCGCGAGGCAATATTAATCGTGTCACATCGGAGGCACTGTTAATACCCGTTCGGTTGAGGGCGGCGGTATAAACCCCCATTTTGTTTTAAAAAGCCTTGTCTTCAAAAATTTTCTCAGCCAGTATTTTCAAGGCAAACCCCCGGTTAAGAAATTTACCATTTGTACTAAAATAAGAGCTTTCATCTTGACTATACCTGTAGATTTCAATTACCCTGTTGTTAAACACAATTGCTTGAATTTGTTTAATAAAGGGGCAGGGCATGAACAAGCAGACAGAAAGAAATCAACCGCGACCGGGGCAAGCACCGTTCGGCAAAACCAGCGATGAACGAGAAATCTTGTTGCGGATCGCTTTTATGAGAAAAGGCAAGGCAAAGAAGAGTTACGAGCAGATCGCACAACAATTGAACGCCGAGAACCTTCTCACCCGGTTAGGCAGGCAATGGACCGGGCAGAACGTCTACTCGGTTTTCAGAAGAAATCAAAGCAGAAAGAGCGGCAGATAAGATGGAAAAGCGCGAGAAAATAGGGCAGATAATCAATAAATGGCGGGCGTTCTCAGATCAAGACGAAAGAAAGATGAGGCGCTTGATTGACGCAGATTTTGAGATTGAAGAGCCGCCAAGGGTTGTCGAGAAATCGCCGCAGTCGATCTCGTCTCACGGTTTCGAAGAGGTCGAGCAGTGAAAGGCATACCTGAGAAGCTTAATGATGTCATTATCAAGAATGACGTTGACTTGCATCGGTTTTCTGAGGGTGTGAGAAACCAAGTCGAGGGGCTTCTAATCATTGCTCAGAATGAGATTTGCGGGGCGATAGCGGCGACAGACGTTCTCGGGGTAGAAATGACCGAATGGCGAATGCAACGCTATGCGGCACTGAATAGGCGAATCTCAAACATTCTGAAGACCGAGTACAACATCATTGCCAAAGGTGCCGACAGCTTATTCAAAGACTTTGCTCAGACTATCGCCGAGGGTACGCCGACAATGCTAAACGCGGCAGTTGGCGTGAACATCTTCGGTTCGGTCACTCTAACAGAAGAGCTTTTAGAGTCGCTCGTTACGAAGAACACCGTTCAAGANNGTGATTGGTGGGCGAGCCAGTCTGAAGACGCAATAGCTCGGCTTCAGGCCCTCATGAACAAGGTTTCTCAAGAATGCGCTGTCGGTCTGATAAAGGGCGAGTCGATAACGGCGATGATCTCGGCGGTACGAGGAACGCGAGCAAGCGCGGCAAAGGGCACTCTCGAAACGCCGGGCGCTTTGGCAGTATCGAAGAGAGAAGCGACCGCGCTCGTTAGAACCTCGGTAATGCAGATTGCGCAAGACGTAAGACAAAAAATCTATGAGGCGAACGCAGACGTGCTCAAGGGCTATCAGTGGTGTGCAACCCTCGACACGAGAACAACGCAGATTTGCAGGGCACTGGACGGCAAGGAGTGGGCCTTATCGGGCGAACCGATCGGACATAGCATCGTGTTCCCCGGCCCGCCACCAGTGCATTTTCAATGTCGCAGCACATTAATACCCCTCACGAAGTCTTTTCTTGAGCTGCAAGACGAGGGCAATTTGCCAGAAGACGCCATTGAGCAACTTGCCAAACTGAGCGCAGGCGTGAGGGCGTCAATGGGCGGCCCTGTGCCGAACGTCACCTATAGCGAATGGTTGAAGGGGCAGAGCGAAGAGGTGCAACTCGACGTATTGGGTAAAAGCCGCTACTCACTTTGGCGAAAGGGCAAAATCTCGACTTTTGACGATCTCGTCAATCAGACCGGGCGGGCTTTAACGTTGGAACAGCTAAGAAAACGCATGCAGGGCGAAGAATGACACGCGAAGAAACCATCAAGCTGTTAAGCAATCATCAAGGCAAACACTACACATATGCACTGTGTAACCCCGACACGTTGTTACCTTTCTACATAGGTTGCGGCAGCAACCTACGGGTACTTTATCACGAAGCGGCGGCGAAATCGGTTAAACAATACGACGGCAATATTGCAAAGCGACGAATCATTCAAGAGCTTTGGCAGAAAGGCAAAACCGTTGATTATCAGATCATTTGTTTCGGTGATAAAGAAGCTTGCCTTGATAAAGAAATGGAACTCATTCACCTCTGGTATGATGATTTGTGCAACAAAGATTTCGGCGACGGGTCTTGCCTAAAAGGTAAATCGAGATCACAAGAATTTCGCCAACATTGCAGAGAGGGACATAAACGGTCTCGCGAAATGCGTAGGTGTAGGGAGATACGAGACCGCATCAGGGCGGGATTGAAACGTAGAATGGAACGACAAGCGAAAGCAACAGAAGTAACAGCAAATACACGATTTTTTGGAATATGAAATGCGTCAACAAACTGAAAATAAAGGCAAAAAGCCGAAACTGCCCGCCTCGTACAATATCAAGCTGTCGAGCATGGAAGACGTGAGGCGGCTACTGTCTACGGTTATCAATGGCTTGCGGAAGGGCACTTTAGAACCAGATCGCTCAAGGGCCATTGTCTACGCCTCAAACACGCTGTTGACGGTCTTAGGGCATACAGCACTCGAAGCGAGGCTTGAGCGAATAGAAGAGGAGATTCGAAAACGATGAAAGAAGAAACCATAGCGGCCCGAATCACGAAACTTGAAGAAGAGCTTTTCGGGCCGAGTGTCGATTGGGGCGAGATTTACGATCTTGTTGTTGAGATGCAGGCAACAATGAACGTCGACGCCACAAAGCCTGAATCGCGAGAAGAATTTGTAGCACGTCGAACGAAAGAAATGAAAGCAATATATGGGAGGTAGCATGGACCGGGAAGAAGCGACAAGGCTAATTAAAGACTTTGCGAAGCAGGGCCTCGAATATTTTGTATATATGATCGTCGAACCATCAGGCAGATGTCTATATGTCGGATCTTCGAGAAGTTACAAAAGATTCTCGCTTCACGAATCAGAAGCAAGAAATAGAAAAGGCTATAACATTGCGAAAGAGGCGGCGCTAAGAGAGATCATAGAGGCAGGACAGGAAATTCAATACGATATTTTTATGTTTTGCCGTAATCGCAAATATGCTCGAGCAGTCGAAGCGGCTTTAATTAAGTTGAATTGGAACGACGTGGCTAACAAGTATGTCGAAGGCTCGAGCATGATGAAAGGGCGCAAACACTCTGAAGAAACAAAGCAGAAGATTTCAGAAAATAGAAAAGGCAAGCTCACGGGCAAAGATAACCCGTTTTATGGCAAACATCATTCTGAAGAAGCAAAGAGAAAGAATGCCGAAGCTCACACGGGAGAGAAGAACTCTAACTTTGGTAGAACGGGCGAGCAAAACCCTATGTTTGGCCGTAAACACTCAGAAGAAACCATAAAGAAGATGCGAGAATCAAAAGCATTAGCCTATCAGAAGAAAAGGCTACTACAGGAGGATTAGCATGGAAGCGTACTCAACGCCCACGATTGCTCTACCGAGCGAGCCCGATAAGCTTCAAGAGACCTTTGGGCGGTTCGGGCAGCTTGACTCAATGAAAACCGATAGCGGCTGGATGCGGCAGCAAGTGGCAGAACTTCACGAAGACGGCAACTTTGCCTTGTCGCAGCTTATGACGACCGTTCAGAAGGTCAAAGACATGGATCTTTCAGAGCTTCGTGATGAGGTGGCAGAAGAAAGACGAATGGTGCCTCTTCTCGAAGCAAAACGAGCACTAATGACCTTTCTAAAGAAGCACGTCGAAGCGGCACAGGAAGACGTTAAAGCCACCTCGGAAACGATTCTCAGGCCCACAGCACCCCTTGAAGAGAAAGAGCCGGTCAAAGCCGTGCTATCTGAACTAAGACAGCAAGAGATCAGGGGTTTGATACGCAGTGCAGACCCGAAAGACAGGCGGGCGCTGATATCGGGCAAGCTCGATTTCATCAGAGCGGCAACGTCTTCGCCAGACCCGCTCATAGACCCCGAGGCGCTGTTAGAAATCAGGCGGCAGTATGCCTTTGACCTCGACCCCTCGTTACAGCTTTGGGAACGCGACAGGCTACGTAGGGCGGCGACTATCAGGCAGCGGGCGGCTGAGATCAACGCGACAAGCATTCGCATCATGAATGAGCACGGCTTCAAGACAGACCCTTTACCCCCCGAAGAGTTTTACTCGGTCTTTACCCCACGCGATGAGCACGAGGCATCATTGGCTCGTCAACGGGTCATTGCCTATGAGCGTGAGCAGGACAAGAAGCAACGGGCCAAAGATCAGGCACTAAAGGAACGCACGAGCCGAGAAGATGTTGCGAGACGCAGACAGAGACTATAGCCAGCGTCAACGCTGTTACCATAAACGGCCACATGTCCACCTCCTCTTAACCGGGCAGGGGAAACTCTGCCCGGCACTAAAATGCTCGTTTTTGCAATTAGGGGCGGCGAGTAGGTTTATGACGAAAAAGGCCAAAAATGACCGTTTTGAAACGGGCAAGAAACGGCTTTGGATCAACAAAAAATACAAATTGAGCAAAGACAAGGCTTTCTGTAATTTCATGCCTACAAAAAATTCCACAGAATGCACTTTATTGGAACCAGTACAGCCAAAAGTGACGGTTTGTCTCAGTTCACTTGACAGCAAAGAAAAGAGACATTGTATACATTTTGCCAAGAACGGGCAGTTTGAGAATCAAGATTTGTTACACTATGAAAGAACACCGGGGGCGAGCCCCTGCCGATGCAGGCCAAGAGGCGGCGCGTTATACCCGTTTCTCGCCGCCTCACCCCGGCTTATAGGTGAATGATGGAATTTGAAGAATACTGCAAAGACTGCATAGTAGCGGCGAGATACGAAGATTTGAAGAAGGCATTTGCCGAGGCTGATTTTGATCAGATCGTGAGTATGTGCTGTGGCAGTTGCCCGAAAAGGTTTGATTTGAAGTCAATAAAGTAGAGTTTCAGTAACCGGGAAGCGCCTCTGCGCAGGGGTCAAGGGTAGGTGCCCTAACACCTACCCAGTTTCTCGGCATTGTCTTTAGGGGGACGAAATGAACGACAAGTACGCAAAGTTTCTTGAAGATAACCCACAACTGAGCGATGAGGCCCTTCAGGGCGAACCTCTTCAGGGCGAAGACCCGCCTAAGAAAAAACAACCGATAACCTACGTCAAATACCCGATTCAAATCGAACTCGACCCGAGGCTTGATCATACAGACGCCCTCGTCTATTGGTACGTTTCTCTTCTTGACAAGAAAGATCATTGCACAGCGTCGAATGAATACATTGCCAAAAAACTCGGCAAGCATAAGAAGGTAATTTCTCGATCAGTGAACAAGCTCATTAAATTGGGGTATTTGATCAAGCACGAGAAACACGATGAGCGAGGCATTGAGAAAAGGGTTTTGATGATCAATGATGCAGCCCTACAGGTGAGACATAAATGGTTGCTCGATCAATTCAACGACCTTTAAGAGGGGCACAAATGAGCGGTAGGGGGGTCAACAAGAATGTTGACGGGGGGTCAACAAATTTGTTGATAGGGGGTCAACAAGAATGTTGACCAATAATAATAACGTAATAATAAAAAGATGATAAGTAGTTCATTCTTTTTTTTCAAAAAAGAATGAATGGGCAGCCGCTTCGCTCGCTGCCCCTCATACGGGCTCACTTCGTTCGCAGGGGGCAAGCATGCTTGAAGGTAATGAAGAATGAAATGCTTGCCAGAAACAGAAATGAAACGCTTGCCGAAGAAGAAAAGAAAAGACCGTTGCCAGAAGATCACAAATATTATCGCCGCCCGGCCATTGCCGGGGGCCGGGGCCTCGGCCGAGAATTGCCCCAGGATCGTTTTTCATGGGGCCGAGTGATAGATGGGCAGGCTTGAATGAAAAAGACGCGCCTCGGCGAAGCCGAGCGATAGGGGGTCAACAAATTTGGTGACCCATAGGACAGCCAGAAAGGAGAAACGAGATGAAGAAGGCTTGTGGCTACTGTCGTGTCTCAACAGAAGACCAACAGAAAGAAGGAACGTCTCTTGAATCTCAGCGGGCAGTAATCGAAAAAGAATGTCAACATAAGGGCTTCGAACTGGTTGAGATATACGAAGACGCCGTTTCTGGCAGTTCTCTTAACAGGCCCGCCCTTAACCAGTTGAGGCGAGATGCGGCGGCAAAGCGGTTTGATACTGTTCTCTACACGAAGGTAGACAGGCTAAGCAGAAAGGCAGGCGACATATATTATTTGTACGATGAGCTTCTCGACAAATGGAAAATTGACGTAATCTGCATTGATAACCCGGCGGCAACTGCAATCGGGCCTATGGGCAAAGCAATGTTGGGCATCATGGCGGTTTTCGCAGAACTTGACAGGGCAAACATCAGAGAACGAACCGCTCAAGGCCGTCGCTCAAGATGGGCGAAGGGCGAGACGGCAATAGGCGAACTGCCTTTCGGGTACAGGCTCGAAAAAATAGGGGGTAGCAAAATCGGCAAGATCGTTGTTGAGCCTGAACAGGCGGATCTGTATCACCGGATCGTCTCTGACTACCTTGAAAAGAGAATGACGGTAACACAGATAGCCGACCAACTAAGCCTTGAAGGCATACCGACGCCGTCTAAGTGGAAGGGGCGCAAGAGCCGCAACAAGACCGGCAGATGGGACCATACGACAGTCTCAAAGATGCTGAAGCGCGAAGCGTACACCGGGCAAGCCGTCTATGCAAAGTCGGCTTATGAGTGGCGAGATCACCCTGAAAAGGGGCGGGTAGTCAGAAAAACAACGACAGAGAAGCCACAGGCCGAGCATATTACCTTGACTTTACCGCCTATGATTTCTATCGACAGATGGAACGCTATACAGGCGAGGTTGAAAGATAACACCCTGAAGCCTGTCAGAAAATACCCTGAGCATGAAAATCATTTTCTTTTGCGTGACCTGTCATATTGCGGCATATGTGGCAGCAAGGTCAACGTAAGCGTTCATAAGGTACACGGTAAGACCTATCTCGATTACATTTGCTATTACCGAAAGTGTTCAACCCGAGAGCTTGAAAGATCAGGCAGAGAGAAGAAGTGCGAACTCGATTATGTACCGGCAGACGAGGCAGACCGTCAATTCTGGAACCAAATCACCTATCTATTGACCTCGCCCTCTGACTCTCTCAAGGCATTCTTGAAAAACACGAACCTTGACGAACTTAAACAGAAGATGACGAACCTCGAAAACAGCGAGAAGCAATTGAAAAGTAAACTTGAGATCGGTTTCAACTACCTTTCAGATATCACCGATAACGACGAAAGACAAATCTATCTTGATCAGCACAGCAAGACTAAAGAGCTTTGGGCGGCGGTCAAATCAGAACTCGCGGCGGTCAAGGTCGAGCATGATGCGATTGTAAACAAGGCTCAACGGTTGACAGATTTAGAGGCGATGTTCAAAGAGAAGCGAATACACTTCATGCATGAGATCATAGCGAGGCTTGACGCCTTGCCATTTTCAGAGAAGAGAAAGATCGTCGAGGCGATTGTCGGTCATGATAAGGGCGGCAAGGTCAAAATAGGTTATGTAACCCCGAATGACTTTCTGACAGACGAGATGATGGGCGGCATGACGCTCGATGATATCGGCAAGCTGACAGACGACGAAGCAAACAGTTTGACCGACTCAGACCTATTTGGTCTAACTGAAGAGGAACGATTCGAACCGTTGATTGATCAGGCCCGGCCTATCAAGACTTTCAAGATTGAAGGCGACTTCGTTATTGACGCGGCAGTTATTGAGACGATTATCAAGAACCTACAGGGCAAAATAGAGGGCGGCGGTGGCTCAGATGATAGCTCAGAAGGCGGCTCAGATGATGACTCTACGATGGGAAACAGTGTTGATCGTGTCACCCAGCGCCGTGTATTCAGTAATCCCCCCGCTTTTCACTGAACCGACGACAACCATTCCTGAGTTGATTCCCATCCGCAGTCGGAACTCGCTCCCGTAATGTTCTAGGATTTTGTTGGAAAAGGGGATGATGGCTGATCGAATCGCTATCCCTGCCTGACATGCCCGTTTGGCGTGGTCTTCGTCTGCATTGGGGGCTCCGAAAAGGGCCATCACGCCATCGCCGGTGAATTGCGTCACTGTTCCTCCGTATCGTTCAATTTCTCGGGTCAGAATTGAGAGGCAGCCGTGCATTATTTGAGCTACCTCCTCGGGGTCCAACATTTCTGATAAGGCAGTGAATCCGACGGTGTCAGCGAACAACACACTCACCAGCTTTCGCTCGCCATCGTGGGTTTTGCTTTGTTGGCCCTCCATTGGATCGAGGGCAGTCCCGCATTTGCTGCAATACCTGGAGGTTGGGGTATGGCGTTCTGCACAGACGCGGCATACGCGCTCGAGGTTCTGACCGCAATGACTGCAAAAGCGAGCATCTTCTTTATTCTGGCCATGGCAGGAACGGCATTTGATCATGTCATGATTCCTCGCATGAAGTGAGTGGTATCGAGTAGTTGCGTCAACAGGCAATAATATCATGTGTCTTTTAATACATCCATAGCAATCTTTTGAAACCGGGCTTTGCGAGTTCGTAAGGAGGACGCGAAGTCGTCAACAGGGAGGTTGTCTCTTGGGATGGCCGGTCGGTCTCGGAGTATCGGGCGATTCGTATGGCGCAGCGCTCCCAGGGGGGCGGAAGTGGGGTGCAGCGAGAAGAGACAGGATCTGGGGGCAGAGAAAAGATTTTGTCTGGCTTACGGGATAGAAAAAAGATAGGCTAATAAACTTCCTCCATTCCGGGTTGGATAATACTAACGACCTAATGCGGTTAATACTAAAGATATATTGACAGTTTTGGAGTGACCGGCAAGAATGTACTCTGATGTCTTTCTAATCTTCATCAAGCATCAACATGGGACGAATGGGAATACTCAGTATCTACTGTAGTGGTGATACTCATCCTGCGAATGGTCGTTGGTCGGTGGATGTCTATCAGGACAGGATTCACGAGCTGCGCCATGTCAGTTGGACGTGGACCGTGGTGAGTAAAAAACAACTCCTGGCAGACGGAGAGGACGAGACCAACCAGCCGGAATGGGTGATCGTTGTTGACGCCCCCTTTTCCTATGATGTAGTGAGAGCGGCTGTTGAGAAATGGCTCCATGCCAAGGGATATCGGTTCCGCGTGCGTATGGCTCAGGAACCCTGCGGGCAGACGCCCAAAATAATAGAAGAGAATGGTGAGCCCTCGGCCCTTAAGGCTTCACGAAAATCGCGCAAAGAAGGTTTCATCCTTCCCTGAGTATTCAAGAACATCTCCGGATCCCAGAGACCTCTTTGTAAGCCACCGCGATATAAATGCCTCATCCGGCAGAGGGTCTTGAATGCCAACGTCACCAATATACCGGGGTGCATATTGACGGGGAGACGTGGTAACGGAAGGACTAAGGAGTACCTCAAATTATGGCAATCATAGAGGTCAACAAGCGGCGCATCTATTACGAACAGTACGGAGACGGGCAGACTATCATTCTGCTTCATCATGGTTTTGGCTCCATAAAGATGTGGAAGAATGTTTTTCCCAGATTTGTCCTGGCAGGTTACCGGGTGGTCATGTACGATCGCAGAGGTTTCGGCCAGTCGGAGGACGGAGACGGATTTTGGGAATTTTATGAAAGTGACCACTGCCGCGCCGAGAGTGCGGAAGAACTGCGAGGGGTGAAACGGGCCCTCGGCATAGGGAGATGCCATATAGTGGGCCAGTGTGAAGGGGGGGTTGTGGGTGTCGACTATGCCGTTGCCTATCCCGAAGACGTGGAGACGCTCACGATTGCGAGTACCCAGTGTTACAGCGAGATCACCATGGTGCAGCTTAACGCCAACAAGTTTCCCAAGAAATTCGCTGAACTGGAACCCGATCTGAAGGCCAAGATGGTAGAATGGCAGGGGGATAGAGCAGAAATTGCCTATAACCATTATACAAATTATGGTGGCGAGTACGGACGAGACTATTTTGACCTTCGACCCCTATTGCCCCGGGTGGCTTGTCCGACCCTGGTGCTCTATCCTGACCGCAGCGCGATTTTTGATGTCGAACAGGCTCTCGGTTTTTACCGGCACCTTCTTTACGGCGAGCTTGCCGTATTCCCTAAGTGCGGCCATAATACCTATGATCAGAGGCCGGACGAATACGTGAAGGCCATACTCGATTTCATGGCGAGGACTGAGGGCAAGAAGGAGACCCAGGTCCGCCCTACCATGACCTGCCTTGCCTAAAAACCCGCACAATGGTGGATAATGAATGTGCCCTTTGAAAGGTCCTACTGGGTGGTGCCTGGTAAGTTTTTGGCGGGATGCTATCCGGGCGCGAAACAGGCCAAACAAGCGCATAAGAAGCTGGTCGATCTGCTTGATTCCGGTATTCGTTGTATCATCAGCCTCATGGAGGACTACGAAACCGATTGGAAAGGCCAGGAAATTCATCATTACGAAGAGGAATTGCAGGCGATTGCGAAATCGAAGGGGATCGATATCCAGTGTGTTACCATGCCTGTGCCCGAGACCAGTATACCTACCATAACAGGGATGAGACAGATTCTAGATATTATCGATCAGTCGATTAAAAGTGGAAAGCCCGTTTATGTCCACTGCTGGGGAGGAAAGGGCAGGACAGGCGCCGTCGTCGGGTGTTATCTGGTGAGGCACGGTATAGCGGTGGGCAAAGAAGCCCTCCAAATGATCACCTACCTGCGAAAGGGTGATGTGGCGCGCCATGAGCCCTCTCCCGAAAACGAAAGGCAGCGGTGGCTGGTCTATTCCTGGCGCCAGGGCGACTGACAGTGGTTCCGTATTGGAGCGTAAAAAGGAATCTTACCGTTTGTTTAAGCGAATGGGGGTATGGTGAATGAAGCCAGATTTGCCGCATGCTATACCGTCCTGACCGCAGAAGCCGTCGTACGGCAGACCAACTCAGGAGCGCGCGGAAAGGCGCGTCCCTTTGCTCGAGGCGGACAGAGCGTTCAACACGATTGGTCGCCGACGCTTGGATGACATGTTTGAAAAAAGGTATTTTGCCCATACCTCGCCATCGGGCGAGGATGTTTCAGATATGGCTGGACCCTTACGTTACGACTATTCCTGTATCGGCGAGAATCTGGCCAGGGGAAACTTCAAGAGCACAGAGGATCTCGTAAGGTTCTGGATGAAAAGCCCCCAACATCGAAAAAACCTGCTGTCTCGTGACCACAAGGACAGAGGAATGGCCGTGGCCCGTGAAAGCGTGGGCGACCGCGACTTCTGGCACGCCGTTCAGGTTTTCGGACGCAAGGCCCGGCCGGACAGGTCACCCTAATAAACCTGCTCTGTCTCGTTAAAAGCGGTATCCTCCGCAGCCTTGGGCTTTCTTCGAAAGAGGAAGTACACCCATGTCTGATACGCTACGACGATGGGAAGGACCGCAACTACCACGATCAACATAATCTTCAGGGTTAGCTGACTCGAAGCCCCGTTTGCGATGGTGAGACTGAACGTGGGCCCAAGACTCGATGGCAGCAGGGCAGGGTAGAGCCCGGCGACGCCGAAGAGTACGGCGCAGGCAATGAGCACGAAGGAAAAGAGACTGGCTTTACCCAGGGCCCCCGTTCTTACGAAGTGACCGGACAAAAACAGGGCCGCGACGCAGACGATGGGCACGACCAGGAGCCAGGGATTCACCAGATAATTCTTCCACAAAGTGGTGGCGGACGCGGAAAGGATTAGGAACGTTACCGCCAGGATACACAGGGGAAACCAGAGGACCAGGGCCGTGGAGCGGGCACGTTTTTGCAGAGGTTGGTTCCCACTGGTTGCCACCCACAAACTACCGTGAAAGAGGAACAAGGCTGTAAAGAACAGCCCTCCAGCAAGGCCGTAGGGATTGAGAAGGGCAACGGTGCTGCCATAATAGATGCCCTCGCCATCAAAAGGGATGCCTTTGAATATATTGGCGAAGGCTACCCCAAAGAGCAATGCCGGGATGAAGCTGCCTAAAAATATGCCGAGATCGAAGAAAGACCTCCAGCCCGATCCTGGGCGCTTATTTCGAAACTCGATTGAGACCGCCCGAACTATGAGGCCGAAAAGGATCAGCATAAGAGGGCTGTAGAAGGAGCTGAAGAGCACGGCATAGACAGCAGGAAAAGCGGCGAAGGTGACGCCGCCAGCGGTAATGAGCCATACCTCATTTCCGTCCCAGAAGGGTGTGATGGACGAGATCATCTCCTGTCTTTCCGACTCACCCTTCCCAAGGAAAGGGAGAAGCATGCCGACCCCGAGATCGAAGCCGTCCAGCATGAAGTAGATCGCCCACAAGATTCCCCACAGGGCAAACCATATTGTTTCAAGCATTGGCCACCCCCTTCGTGACTTGCCCCGGCTGGCCCTGATCCGGACCTTTTCGTACTGCAGCAGCCATGAGCCAGAAGGCCGTTATACCTATCATGGCGTAAATGACGATAAATGCCACAAGAGATACGAGTACCTGAACCGGTGAAACAGGCGACGCTGCTTGTCCGGTCCTCATAAGGCCATAGACGATCCATGGCTGCCGTCCCACCTCGGCGACCGTCCAGCCAATGAGACAGGTGAGATAAGGAACGGGTATGGCCCACATCAGGCTGCGAAGGAGCAGCCGGTCTGATCGAATGGTCTTTCGTCTGAACCACACCACGACCAGCAGCAACACCATGGCCATACCAAAAGTAACCATCAGCCTGAAGGAGACGAAGGTGGCAAGGACGGGCGGCCTTTCATCGGGAGGAAAATCCCTCAGGCCTGTTACGCGTGCACCTGGACGATGAAAGGCAAGTATGCTCAGTGCCGCAGGTAGCCTGCCGAGTTCAACACTATTGCCCCCTTTGTCCTGATTCGGTACGGCCAAGAGATAGATGGGGGCTCGTTCCTGCGTCACCCAATGGGACTCCAGGGCAGCGAGCTTTGCAGGCTGCGAATGGGCGAGGTCTGCTCCATGCATGTGGCCTTCGACAACCACAAAAAGGCAAGAAAAAAGGGTAAAACCAAGGGCAAGGCGGAACGACTTTTCAAAGAGATCGGCATGGAAGTTACGCAAAAGCTGGTAGGCGCTGATACCCAAGACAAAGAAACCTGCCACGACATATGCGGCGGCAAGCACATGGGCAATAGTGAGGAGTGCAAGAGGCTGCGCAACGACGGCCAAGAAATCGGATAGCACCGGCCGGCCGTTCTGCATAACATAGCCCACGGGATGTTGCATCCACGCGTTGGCGATGAGGATCCAGACAGCGGAAAGGCTGGAGGCCGCAGCGACCAGCCAGATGGAAAGACAGTGGAGCCTCGGGGACAACCGATCCCACCCTAACGCCCACACCGCGATAAAGGTCGATTCGAGAAAGAAAGAGACGGTCGCCTCTATGGCGAGGAGGGGTCCGAAAATATCACCTACGTAACGGGAATAGCGCGACCAATTGGTGCCGAACTGAAACTCAAGGGTGATCCCCGTCACGACGCCGACCGCAAAATTGATGATAAACAGTTTCCCCCAAAAGCGGGTCATCGATTTGTAGGTTTCGTTGCCCGTCCGTACATAGATCGTCTCCATGACTGCGAGAAGAAGGGACAGGCCGAGGGTCAGCGGCACAAAGAGAAAATGAAAATAGGTGGCCACCGCAAACTGTAGCCGCGAGAGTAGGACCACATCCATAGACAATACCTCCATAGAGTTGCTGACCGTTCATGCCTCCGTTACCCTTGCCGTCTCATCGGATAGCGTGGAACGGGTTGCCGGATTCCGCGGCTCTTAATGACAAAAAAGCGGGTTTTTACCGCTCAATGGTAACCATTAAGGAACCGTTTTGCCAAGTCATTTTTTGAGGTACGGTTGGGCCTTCTTTCGGGATTCCACATCGGTCAGCCAGAAGGGCTATCGGCCAGGGGAGATGAAATGACTGATAATCGGGTTGATCTGGTGTCGGTGGGGACCCTTAACCAACGTACTAACTTGCGTAAGCCCCGAACAGGCTGTTCAGGACGGCTTCCATACCCCGCAAAAATCCTTGTGGAGATGATTTAATGTCCTATTCCCTCGCTCACGGCTGCACAAAGGCTCTGATTATCTCTATAATCAATCGGAACATCAACAATCACCGGACCGGTTAAGCTAAGGGCTTTTGAAAGGACAGGGGCAATTTCATCGGCCTTGTTTATTTGCAGCCCTGTTGCACCAAAGGCTTCTGCAAATTTGACGATATCTACATGGCCGAAGTCTACGCCGAAAGAGCGGCCATATTTGAGAATCTGCTGGATTTTTACCATATCATAGCTCCCGTCGCGCCATACGAGGTGCACGAAGCTACACTTTTCGCGTACCGCGGTTTCCAGTTCCATTGCTGAGAACAAGAAGCCTCCGTCTCCTGACATGGAAACTACCTTTTCTCCCGGGCGTGCAAGTGTGGCTGCAATAGCCCAGGGGAGTGCTACGCCCAATGTCTGCTGCCCGTTGCTGAAGAGCAACCGGTGAGGTTCGTAGCTGTTGAAATACCTCGCCATCCATACATATATGGAACCCACATCACACACCACCGTGACATCATCGGCTATAAGGTTTCGCAATTCGTATATAACCCGCAAGGGGTGCAAGGGGTACCCTGATTGCCTTGCTCCTTGTACCTTGGCTTCAAGGAGGGCATCCTGAACCTCCATTACCAAAGGGTTGGCCGTGGGGTCATCAGTACGAGGTCTGAGATGCTTGGCGAGCTCTTCGAGATTCGCAGCGATATCACCGCGCAGTTCGATCTCTGGCTGGTAGTATCTGTCAATGACCGGGGAATGGTCGTCGATACTGATGATGGTCCCGTTCATCCTTCTGTTCCATATCTCGGGGTCGTATTCGACCGGGTCAAACCCAATCGTGATGATTACGTCAGCCCGCTCTAATAGTCTGTCACCGGGCTGATTTTGAAATATCCCCAGACTGCCGGCATAGCAGTTAAAAAGCTCCCTGGAGAGCACGCCCGATGCCTGATAGGTATTGACAACCGGTACCGGATAGTTATCGAGCATACTTCTCAACGCCTGGGCGACTTCTTTTCTTCCTGCAGAAACGCCTGCAAAAATGACCGGCAGTTTTGCTCTATTGATAACTCCGGCTGCTTTTTTCAGACCTTGAATGTCGACCATCCCCGGTCCGCCCGACGGGATCGCTTTAATGGTGGCAGCATCGACGGGAGCTGTAAGGACGTCCTGGGGAATACTGATGAATGAAGCGCCCAACGGGGGTATCTGGCTCTGACGGAAGGCATTGACGACAACCTCCGGGATGCTGTTGCCGTCATAGATTTCAACGGCGTGCTTGGTAACGGGTTGCATAACACCGACATTGTCAAGAGACTGATGGGTTTTTATATGTCTCATCCCCCGCCGGACATTCCCTCCCAAGGCGACAAGGGGGTAACCGTCGCAGGTCGCAGTCGATAGGCCGGTAGTAAGATTCGTTACACCGGGACCTGACGTCACAAGACACACCCCCGGCGTGCCCGTTAAAAGGCCGACCATGCCCGCCATGAATGCTGCATTCTGTTCGTGCCGGCACAGAATCAAACGCGGCCCATGGTCGGCAAGCACGTCAAATATCGTGTCCACCTTTGCACCAGGGATGCCAAAGATATATTGCACGCCTTGTTCTTCAAGACACTGCACGAGTAATTCTGCCCCGTTTCGCGGTTTGCCGTGGCTTTGATTGTTCATGGGTACCTCCTTTTTCAATGCTCCGCTTTATGCAGATCATTGCCGACATCACGTGTCAGATCGGTGGTGAGGTAGTCAAGAGTTATAGGTAATCCAACATCTAACTTGGGTATGTGCTGGATGCCTATGCGTACCTTTCCCAGGACACATTCGATAAGATGGCCTCCATACTGGCGGTCTTTGCTGAGGAAGTGTAGATGGTAGCCGGGGGCATTGAGCGATTCCATGAAGCGGGGAGTATAGAATCCTGCCAGGCACCCCTGGACATTATGAAAGTCGAAAATCGGCTGATCCTTTGTTGCTTCAACGAGTGGCCTGTAGTTGTCTGACCGTGGTACTACCCGGGTTTTTACATGGCTGAACGTTCCGTCGATACGAATTGCATAGAGCATGTTTTCCGACGGTATGAGGTTGTCAAGTAGGTCATAAAAACCCTTGGAGTTACTGCCATTCTCAAGGTCGTCGAGGGTATCGGGGTTGAAAAATGTGACACATGCAAAGGGCGACTTTTCGTCGTCTTTCACATGGTAAACATTACCGTCGGATCGTATCTGATACACACATCCGTCAAGAAGAACCATCTCCCCGTCTAAAAAGTTAAATGTTCCCAGGCCGAAATCCCCGTGTTGTTTTATCTCTGCCATCGTCGTGTTTTCGACATAAAGTCCCTCAACGAGTGCATTGATGGGCGCAGATAGATACACGGCATTATCCTTCGAAGGGTGAGTGAGAAACCACCGCAGCGCCTTTTCGACCAGGTCCGTTGGCGGGCAAGCCCTTCGTTCTGAAGATATTCTCAGTTGGCTCAGGAGGTCTGGTGGTAAGAAAGACGATAGCATTGACAGGGTTTCTTGATCGTCAGCCATAGATACCCCCTCAATAATTTAATTCTATCTTACCATGAAACGACCCTTCGGGTAAGAACATCGGCTGAGTACGAAGTGATCCTCCCCCGATTCGGTGGAC
>DCUF01000070.1 GCA_002328485.1 Deltaproteobacteria bacterium UBA2221 | reverse complement strand
TTCTCCGTCATCTCATGATCAATGATTTCCAGGCCTACCTGGAGGGAGAAGCCGAAGACCGGGTGTATGGAATTCTGGCTGCCCTGGAGGACGCCTACGAACGGCAGTCCGGATGGAATGCCCAAAACCAGCTCAGGGATGCTCTATGGGCGCTAACCATGGGCTTTGAGATACGGCTGACGGACGAAGCGGGAAAGACGGTCATCGACCCTGAGGAAATGGTTCGACGGGCCTCTCCCGTCGTAATAGCAAGACTGAAATCAATCTTTCAGCTCGATACGACGGGGGCCGGCGATTATACCCCTTATCCCCTGTTTCTTGGCGGTAAGGAGATCGGCACGCTAGAGCTCAGGCAGTTGCGGCCGGCCAAGGTGATGCTTTTTGTTCGACGGTCCGATGACTTTCTCGGCTGGTCCGTTGCTATCGTGGGCGCCGTGGCCGTCCTTCTCAGTTTTCTGTTCTCTCAAAGGTTGACCAGGCCCATCAAGGACCTTGCCGATGCGGCCTCTGACATCAGTCAGGGGGATCTGCAGAGGCAGGTCAGGACGACCAGGCAGGACGAAGTCGGCAACCTTGCTGGGGCATTCAACCGTATGGCAAAGGCCCTCTCGATCCAGGAATCGCTGCGGCGCAAGCTGATCGCTGATGTTGCTCATGAATTGCGAACCCCTCTGGGCGTGATGCGAGGGGAGCTTGAAGGGATGATCGATGGCCTGATTTCGAATGATCCTGCTAACCTTCAATCTCTCTACGATGAAACCGGTCGGCTGAAAAGGATCGTTGACGGCATCGAGGACCTGAACCGGGCGGAGGCAAGCAGACTATCGCTGGAACTCCAACCTGTCAATCTTGACCTTTTTCTGGGCAATATCATCAACCGAGTACGTTCACTCTTTGAGGAAAAGGGCATTGCCCTCGCCCTCCATTGCCACCAGGATGCCTCGGTGCAGGCAGACCCGGAACGTCTGAGTCAGATCGTCTTGAATCTGCTGAGCAACGCCCTCAAAGCAACGGACGTGGGCGGCAAGGTCTCGGTTTCCGTGGAGCCGGCGGGGGGTGGGTGGTCTGTTACCGTCGAGGATAACGGCCGAGGGATAGGCGAAGAGGATCTTCCGCACGTTTTCGAGCGGTTTTACCATGGTCCGGGCGAAGGCCTGGGCATAGGGCTGACGATCGTCAAGGAGCTGGTCGAGGCGCATGGAGGGTGGATCGAGATGAAAAGCGAATACGGGAAAGGGTCTTCATTCGCCTTCTTTCTCCCTGCACAGGGCGTTCACAATTCTTCATAATCCCTTCGATGCCTTTTCACAGTCGTCCTTTATAGTTATTAAAAACGCAGCAAGGAGGTAGACGATGAAAAAGGTATCAGTAGTGGCAGCGGTTGTAGCGGTTGTTGTTTTGTGCTCGGCCATCTATGGCTGGACGCAGTCGGGTCCGGTGGTGACGCCTCCCGCTCAAGTGGATATCAAGGCGTTCAAACAGTTTCAGAAGGAGACCTTGCCCCTGCGGGATGAGCTTATGGTGAAGAGGATGGAACTGAGGAACGAGTACGCTCAGGCGACCCCGAACCATGAGAAGATCGGCACCTTGCAGAAGGAAATGATCGATCTCCGCACCAAGATTCAGGCGGCTGCTGAGAAGCAAGGATTGCCCGCATTCGGAGCCGGATGGAGGGCAGGTAAGGGTGGTTTTGGTCGAGGTGGATGGCACCATGGCCATGGCATGGGCGGACCGGCTGGTGGAAAGGGCTATGGCCCGATGGGCTATGGGAACCCCAACTGTCCCGTGTGGAATTAGGTTTGAATTGCGGGGCGGAGCGCCCCTCATGGGCGGCTCCGTCTCCCTACATCCTTGGGGATAAGCGATGAGATTCTTCCTGGCCATTTTTGTTATCACCATGACCCTTGTCGCCATGCCCCGCGAATCTTTCGCTCAGCATCATGGGTGGGGATGGCACGAGGGAAGGCCCTACGGGGACTATTGTCCTGGCAGACGGTGGGGAGGCCCCTACGGCATGAGGAGACTAGTAACCACCCCCGAGGAAGCTAAACAGGGGATTGAGCGCTATTATGAGGTGCGCCGGAAGGCGGTGATCGTTGGAAGGATCGCGGAGAGAAGATGGTTTTTCCTGGCAGAGATACTGGACCGGGACGGAACGGTTGTTGATGAAGTGATCATCGACAAAAGAACAGGCCGAATCCGCTCCATTTACTGAGTTGATGGAAATTAAGTTTCTTTCCGATCATCCGATCAATGAATACCCTCATCCTCTCTTTGGGCGGAAAAGATTTCCGGCCCGAGCATCCAATTTTTCACCCCAAGCCTTATCCATCTGATCTTTAGACAACAATAATTCCAATAACTTCCATGTCTATATAGCCTGGCATGCTTCTTGTTATAATCCCCCCACATGGAAGCAGTTACCTCCACTCCCGGCCAGGCAAATCTCATCCCCTTTCAGATTGGGGCAGTCCCAACGGCTGGGGTACAAGCACCTGAAGGCATAGGTACAGATGGCAGTTCATTTATGGCCATCCTGGAGGCGATACAGGACACCATCGACGGCCGGACCGATCAGGCACAGACGGCTGGGGTTCAAGCCGCCTATCCGGAGATCAGGGCCGTTCTCGGAGATATCTTCTCATCCCAATCAGGAGCAGCCTGCCTGAGTGGCCGGAAGACGGGCCAGTCAGTTGCAAATCCAATAATCGCCCTCATCCAGCAGATCCGGCAAGAAATGGAGAGTCAACCGGAACTAAGGACAGCGGTTGAACGCATCTCCAGTCTGACGGGAATGTTGGCAGGGCAGAGGACCATTAACGAAGCAGATCCTCGGTCCGAGGGTTTTGTTACGGAAGCGAGCGACGGAGCCGATGTTCCGGCGAGAGGCATGGAACAGACCATCTTGCTTTCCCTCGCCCGGTTGCTTGGCCAAAAAGGCCCTATCACGGGCAGCATCGGCGAGAAAGGGCTCGAAGGGGATAAACGTACGCAGGAAGATTCTGTGGAGGAACGAAGAGCGAATGAAGGCGTAATGGCGGAAATAGTCGCCACGCTGCTCCGGGCAGAGAAGAGTGGCGGAGCAGTACAGCCCTTGGCCATCCCTCAGCCAGGAAAAGATATCCTCCTTCAAGAGGGCGGTCTGGAGAGTTTCCCTGACGGGAAGTCTGGGTATCCTGCGGATATGTGGGCACAGCTAAATCCGGTTGCGTCCGGTGCCCAGGCTGGTATCTCGGCATCCAAAACGAGCACCGAACTCGATCCAGGTGAGGAAAGCGCTCAGACGACAAGCGGTACAACCGCCGCGCAGCCTGCCGCAAATGGAGTAGCCCCTTCGGCAGTGCCCTCGGCCTTTATGCCACCCTCCCGCGCCGGCAGTAACATTGCTGGTGATTCGGAGGAATCGGCAAAATTAGGGGATGGGGGACGAGAAGGGCGGGGCGAGGACGGGGACGGAATAGGGAAGGACCCTGCATACAAAGAAGGGCGTGTTGTGAGAAACGTGACCGATAACCCTCTCACCCAGACATTCAAGAACCCGTCCCTTGAACAGAATGGTTCGGTTGCCAGAGGTCAGGGGCAAAGCAACGACGCCTGGCACCATGCAAAGATATTCTACTCAAGGTTTCATGAGGGAAATGAAGAGGGTGCGGGCCAAATAATGGCTCAAGGGCAGCAGGTTTCAGCACAGGAATCGAACGGACCGGTAAAGAAGGTCGTCGGCGAAGTCCAATCTATCCTCGGGAGGAACGGCTCAGTCGAGGCCGCGGACCTGGGGCCAGTATCGAGATCCCAGTCATCTGCAGAGCGGGAAGGGGATTCGCAAGGTTTGGGCCAAGGGATGGCCGAACAGCGATTCACCGAAAGGGCGACGGCTACAGGCAGTAACGGAACCACCTCCTTTGGGGATATTGTCGCCGATCGTATCGCACGAACCGTAGAGCACATCGCCCAAACGAATCGATCCGATCTCACGCTTCGGCTGAAGATAGACGGTGGTGAGTCCGTGGTTCTTGCGATGAAGGAGCGGGCCGGCACCGTCGTCATCGGAATACAGTGTCAGGACAAGTCCTTGGTAAAGGCATTGGAGAGTCAGAAAGACCTGATCGTAAGGAACCTGGAGACAAAGAATGTGAGCACCAGCATATCGATTAGCGCAATAGGCGACGACGAGCGGGAAGGACAGGGGCAGTGGCAGAGGGAACGCCATGGTCGAGAAAGACACGGCTGGAATGAGAGGCCGACGGTCGGCTCCCCTTCTTATTTCGAAACCTTTATATAGGAGGCCCTATGAGTGTCGCAGGTGTAAGTGGGTCAACGGCCGCAACAACGGCGAAGAGTACCACCGCTACCGGTTTGGACAAGGATGATTTTCTCAAGCTCCTCGTCACGCAGCTCCAGTACCAGAACCCTCTTGATCCCATGGATCCCACGGAGATGATGACCCAGATGACCCAACTGACACAGGTGGAAAAGTTGAACAATATCTCCGATACCCTCGACGCCATGTATGCATCGTCGAGCAAAGTCGACCAGATCGGGTGGTTGTCGGTGGTCGGTAAAAAGGCCTGTGTGGGCAGTTCCACCTTATCGAAGGGCGACCAGGTGGTAATTACCCCTTCGGGTAACTATGACAAGGTGACCCTTACCCTCAAAGGGGCGGACGGCAATACAAAGGAAGTATCATTCAACGCCGGGGACTCTCTGACATACACCTACGACGGAGACTCAACGGTAACGGCATCGGTCAGTGCCACCTATGCCGGAAGGGCCACGTCTTGCAGTCTTAAGGTCTACAACACCATAGCTGGCGTGGAGCTGGGTGACACCAGCACCGCCGTGGTACTGGCAAACGGCTACGCTTACAGCACAAACCAAATTACAGGCATCAGAGACTAAAGGGAGGAGGAGAATATGCTCAGTTCACTCTATTCAGGTATCAGCGGCCTTCAGGCAAACAGCAACGCCATCAGCGTGGTGGGTAACAACATTGCAAATTCCAACACCATCGGTTTCAAATCGAGCTCCACGACCTTTGCCGATCTGCTCTATCAGAACATATCTTCCGCGTCAGGACAAAGCCAGGTCGGCAGGGGAACAACCGTGTCTTCGGTAAGTACTAATTTTGCCCAGGGCTCATTTCAGACCACAGAGAGCGCAACCGATCTGGCAATCGGCGGAGACGGATTCTTCATCGTAAAAAACCAAAACAGCGACACCGCCTACTATACCCGAGCCGGCCAGTTCGCGTTCGATAAAGAGGGCTACCTTACGAACGGGGCGGGATATGTACTGCAAGGATGGCCGATAAACGCTACCTCCAATACACGTACAGGGGTTCCGACTGATATCGTTATCCCTCAGGGATTAAGCCAGCCCAAGGAAACCGAGTCAATCCAAATGACAGTAAACCTCCAGGCTACCACAACGGTAAAAAATGCAACCGACTGGACCACCTCTGATACTGTAAACCCCGAGGATTCTGATTACAGCTCATCCCTCACCGTCTACGACGCGCTGGGACAGTCCCATATCGTCAATGTCTACTTCAGGTATGACGGCATCGATGACGATGGAAACAGCGTGTGGCAATGGGCGGCGGTTTGTAACGATTGTGCCTCACCTGTCGGCGGTGTCGGTAATTTAACGTTCGATACGAACGGCTTATTGGTAGACGACCCAGCCGACCCAACTGACACAGGTGGAACGCCCACCTTTGTATTCCCAGGACAGAGTTCGGACGGCCAGACCGTAGCAATCGAGTTTGGAAAGAGGTCCGGCGGTGGAGCAAGCACCCAGTATCAGACGGCATCGACTACCACCTTCCAGACCCAGGACGGTTATGCCCCTGGTGAGCTTGAAAGTATCTCGGTGTCAAAGGACGGCACGATCTCCGGCCACTATTCCAACGGGCAGATTCTCTATCTGTACCAGATTACCCTCGCGAACTTCAACAACCCCAACGGGCTCCGTAAGGAGGGAGGAAACCTTTTTACCGAAACCATCGATTCAGGGGTGGCCTATACGAATTCCGCAGGAAGCGGTGCTCTGGGTGGGATCAGCGCAAACTCTCTGGAACAGTCGAACGTAGACCTTGCCACGGAGTTCGTCAACCTCATTACCTGCCAGCGCGGCTATCAGGCAAACTCCCGCGTTATCACCACCACAGACCAGATGCTGGATGAACTCATGAATATCAAGCGTTAGGGGATAACGGCCTCTAACCGATCCATAAGGGCTGCCTCACAATGGCAGCCCTTTCATTTGGGGCTCGCGTCGCCCCCTCCCCGAAAAAACCCCGCGGAGCCTCCCCCTCGCGCGGGCAGTTGCCTGCTAAAGAATAGCTGGGCTCACGTCGCCCATCTCGAACAGTAAAGGTACAAATGGGAAAATAGCGAAATAGGAAAATGGTAAAGGTCGAATAGCGGCGCTTTCCGAAGGTTTTACCGTATTTCGCCACCTCACCATTTCACGTCTTTCCCATCATAGGGCTCACCTCACTCAGTTATTATGTCAATCGAATGACAGAGAAATGTTAATCCGATCCCTATCGCTTCTTCTTGGCCCGCGGTTCCCGCACTTCCGCTCTTAAACGAATTTGTCCCGACGATATCCCGCCAGCATTCTTGAGTTTGGTCAATCTCTGAAAAACCAACGCCTTACGCTGTTCACTAAGCACATAACACTAAGCACTTAACACTGCTTTTCCGCGCTGGCACACATATTGCTCATTTAGGCTTCAAAAGGGGGACCGCTCGATGGCAAACGGATCTGAAAACGGAATGGAAATACAGGCTAAGAGCAAAGGCAAAATGAAGCTCATTATGCTCATCGTCTTGCCCGTTCTACTGCTGGGCGCTCTCGCAGGGACCTATTTTCTCTATGGGGATAAGATTCTGGGGCGTGAGGCTGCAGAAAAAAAGCAGGAGAGGAAGCATGAGGAAGTGGGACCCATACTCACCCTTGAACCCTTCATCTTCAATCTTGCCAGCAACACCACCCGTTTTGCAAAGGTGTCTTTAGCGGTCGAGCTAAAAGACGCGAAGGTGGTGGAAGAGGCAAAGAAGATTACGCCGGTTTTGCGGGATAGGGCACTTTACATACTGAGTGCAAAGACCCCGGAGATCTTGATTGATGTACAGAGCCGCGAACCTTTGAAACAGGAACTCGTAGCCGGATTGAAGGGCCTCCTGAAGCCAGGCGACCTAAGGTCCGTATATATAACGGACATCATCATTCCGTGATGAGGGGTAGATGAACCAGGTACTTAGTCAAGACGAAATAGATGCCCTCTTGAAGGGCATTTCGGACGGAGAAGTCGAAACCGAAAAGGAGGTCATTCCTCCTCCGCCCGAGGTTGAGGCGCAGACCTATGACTTTATCAAGGTTATCAAGGCAAAAAAGGAGAAGTTGCCTGCCCTCCAATTCGTCTATGATCGATTCTCGAAAGACTTTGCCTCCGCCCTCAGCCTTTTCATGGAAAGGGAGGTAGAGATACTTATGGCCCCCATGGAATACCTGGAGTACAGCGAGCTGGTCAAGACGCTGCCTCTCCCCACCAACATGAACATCGTGTCCACGGAGAATCCCAGAGGATTTTTCATCGTCATCTTTGATGCCAAGCTCATCTTCTCGGTTCTCGAGAGTATCTTCGGTGGATCGGAGATATCGGCCCAGAGAATCGAAGGCAGAGAGTTTACAAAAATAGAGGTGAAGGTAATCAAGAAGCTCATCGACCTAGTCTGTACTGAGATGGAAAAGGCATGGAATCCCGTTTTCCAGATGACATGCACCTATTCCCGTTCAGAGATGAATCCCAACTACGTAACGATGGTAGCACCGGAAGAGATCATAAACCTTACCGAGTTCAGTATCGCCTTGGAGAACATGAATAGTTGGATGAAGGTTTGCGTGCCCTGGGCACTCCTCGAGCCCATCAAGAGCTACCTGGTATCGACGCCATCGAGAGAGGATCGGGAGATGAGGGAGAGATGGATGAGGCAGTTGAGGGAAAGGATTATGGAAATACCCCTCAACGTTAAGGCCGTCCTGGGACGCAAGAGGTTTTCTCTTCAGGAATTCAGGATGCTCAACGAGGAGGCGGTGTTCATGGTGGACAAGCACATGGATGATCCGGTTTCCGTGGAGATCGCCGGGAAGGCAAGGGCCCTGGGGAAGATAGGGGCCTTCAAGGGCAACAAAGCCATAATGGTCGAGGAATTTACCGAGTAAGAGGGAGGCTACATGGACGCTTTTGGTGGAGAGCAGGGGTCGGGCGGACGAATGGAACTCGATCTCAACAGTTTGCTCGATGTTTCCGTGGAGATATCGGTCGAGATAGGACGGACAAAGATGACCATAGGAGAACTCGTCTCCCTATCGAAAGGGGCCATCATCGAGCTGAACAAGACGGCGGGGGAGGCAGTCGAGATCTACGTAAACGAGCGACTCCTGGGTAGAGGCGAGATCATTGTCGTGAACGAACGGCTCGGCATACGAATGGCAGAAATAGCGGCCCCGAAGGAAAGGGTTCAGAAACTCGCGTGAGAAGATTCTGATGGAAAACGTTTACATCGCCTTTGCAAAGGTACTATTCGTTCTTCTTGCCATGCTCTCGGTTCTCGCAATCGTTAACCGGTATGCGGGAAGACTGAAGCTCAATCTGAAACCGAGATCGGGGGATACCGCCATAAGAAAGGGAGAGACTATCCATCTGGGCTACCGAAAATTCCTGTCCGTCGTGGACGTAAAGGACCGCACTTTCCTCCTGGCGATCGGACAGGATCAGGTTTCATTACTGTACCACTGGCAAAAAGACAAAAAGGAAGGGGACCTGTCGTGAGGACGTTGGTGATATGCCTTATCGCCATTTGTATGCTTGTTCTTCCATGCTCACTATCTGCGAAGACGGTGCAGAAGGATAGGATCGGCGCTGAAAAAGCCGACTTGATGGGGATGCTCACGGGCGCTGACGGGAGCAGAAATCTTGTCAATATTGCCATCATTCTGACTGTTCTTGCCTTTGCTCCCGCAATTCTCCTGTTGATGACTTCCTTTACCAGGGTGGTCATCGTGCTTTCCTTTCTGCGCCAGGCTATTGGGATACAGCAACTTCCACCGAATCAGGTAATCGTGGGGCTGTCATTATTCCTGACCTTTTTTATCATGGGTCCCACCTTTGAGCGCATCCATACGCAAGCACTCGCCCCTTACATGGGGAAGCAGATCTCCTTCGAGGAGTTTACGGGAAAGGCGTCGAAGGAGATGAGCACCTTCATGCTTCGCTTTGCCCGGGAAAAGGATATTGCCCTCTTCGTCAACATGGCTGGAGTGGAACGACCCAAGAACGAAAACGAGGTGCCATTCCGGGTTCTGGTTCCGGCCTTTGCCATAAGCGAACTCAAACGGGCCTTCCAGATAGGATTTCTCCTCTATATACCGTTTCTCATCATAGACATGGTGGTCTCGAGCGTTCTGCTTTCGGCAGGTATGATGATGCTGCCGCCCATCTTTATCTCGCTCCCCTTCAAACTTATGCTCTTTGTGCTTGTTGACGGCTGGAACCTCCTTGTGGGTTCCGTCGTGAAAGGATTTATGTGAAAAACCGGGTGTCGGCAGTAGGGAGTCGGGTGTCGGAAAGCATTATGCCGGTTTTGGTTTTGCCTTCCCTGCACCAGAGACCCACCATGCAACACGCGGCTTTTTGGGAGGTTTTATGAGTCAGGACCTTGTACTTCAAATTTTTAGCAGCTCAATGAAGACGGCGATGCTCGTCATGTCGCCTATTCTGCTCACCACCATGGTAGTTGGCCTCATCGTGAGCATCTTTCAGGCCGCCACGCAGATTCATGAAATGACGCTCACATTCGTTCCCAAGATCCTGGCGGTGGTTGTCTGCCTCCTGATCCTGTTTCCCTGGATGCTCAATCAACTGACGTCCTTTACCATCAACCTGTTTACGAACCTTCCCTTGTACGTGAGGTAGCGTTGGAAGAACTCCTCAAGGTCCCTGGGTATTTCCTTATCTTCGTGAGGGTGGCATCCGTCTTCTGGCTCATCCCGCTTTTTGCCGTCAAGAACGTATCGGTTTACTTCAAGGTAGCCTTCTCATTGGTAGTGACTTTTGTGCTGATCGGCGTGGTGCCCCCACCTGCCATTCCCATGGATAATCCTTATGTGTTGCTTCTCGCGATCGGGAAGGAAGCCTTGCTGGGAGCGACCATCGGTTTTGCCATACGTATCCTCTTTACCGCGATCCAGGCTGCGGGGGAGGTCATAAGTATTCAGATGGGCTTCTCTTTTGCCCGGACCATGGACCCCTTTTCCGAGACACAAACAGGTGTCCTCGATCAGTTCCAGTACCTGCTGGCCCTCATGATCTTCTTTGCTGCTGACGGCCACCACCTGATTATCAGGGGCCTCTGTGACAGCTACAAACAATTGCCCCTCGGATCGCCCGCCATGTCCAAAGGCCTTATGGACTACATCGTAAGCAGCACCAGCAGTATTTTCTCCCTTGGCCTGAAGATCGGTGCGCCGGTGGTTGTAGCCCTGTTTCTCGTTGAACTCTCCCTGGGCTTGCTTTCTCGCATGATGCCCCAGATGAACATTTTTGTCGAAGGCCTGCCTGTGAAAATCTTCGTCGGTTTCAGCATTCTTTCCTTTTCCCTCGCCTTTATTGCGCCGGTTCTTATGGACCTGTTTTCCGGTATCCAGGCTGAATTCGCTCGAATTTTGAGGTTAATGGTCTGATATGTCCGAGAGCTTTCAGGAAAAGACTGAGAAACCGACCGAAAAACGATTACAAGATGCCAGGGACAAAGGCAAGGTAGCCAGATCGCCTGAGCTGTCCTCCTGTTTTATCATCCTCTTCTCTTCCATCTTCCTCTATTTTACCTTTACAAGAACTTTTCAGGAGACATACCGAACCTATGTCCATGCCATTCAAAACGCCAACGTAGATATTTCTCTGTCGAACGTGTTTGACACCCTTTCATTCGCCCTGAGCGGCTGGCTCAAGGTGACGGTTCCCATATTTGTCTTCCTCATAGTGCTAAGCATATCGGCAAACGTGCTTCAGACCGGATTTCGGCTGAGCCCCAAGGCCCTTAAATTCGATTTCAACGCCCTCAACCCCATCACTGGGCTCGGCAAGTTTTTCAGTCTGAGGTCTTTACAGGAGCTGGTGAAATCCCTGTTCAAGATAGCGATCCTGGCCTGGGTTTCTTACTCCCTCATCAAAAATGAACTTCCCGCCATTATGGCCCTGCCGCGCGAGGACACCAGGATTATTGGCAGCTTCATGGGTAAGCTTGCCTTTACCCTGGCCATCAAACTGGGCATTGTCTTCTTCTTCCTGGCGGTCCTGGATTTCATGTTCCAGAAATGGCAGTTCATGAAAGACATGATGATGACCAAGCAGGAGGTAATAGAGGAGAGCAAGGAGAGGGAAGGCAATCCCCTCGTCAAATCCAGAATCAGAAGTCTTCAGAGGCAATTTTCACGGCGAAGAATGTTGGAAGATGTCAAGAAGGCCGATGTGATCGTGACAAACCCGACTACCTACGCCGTTGCCCTGAGCTATCGAGCAAAGGAGATGGCGGCTCCCAAGGTTGTCGCCAAGGGAGCCGGTTTCGTGGCTGACAAAATCAAGAGCATTGCCCGCATGCACGGCATTCCGATCATGGAAAACAAGCCGCTCGCTCAGGCCCTGTTCTTTGGCGTTAAGATCGGCGACTACATACCGGAGAAATTCTATGTGATCGTTGCTGAACTGCTGGCTCGGGTCTACAAGATCAGGAAAAGGGTAGGGCCGTAATGGAAAAGGTTCTGACCTACGTCAGAGACAAGAGCGACATCCTCATAGCCTTGAGTGTTGTGGTGGTTATCCTCATCATGATCATTCCGCTCAACACCTTCCTGATGGATATCTTCCTTACCGTCAGCATATCCACAGCCCTTCTGATACTCCTTCTTGGTATGTACACACTGAAGCCGCTCGATTTTTCGATCTTTCCGTCGGTTTTGCTGATCGTTACGCTGTTCAGACTATCCCTGAATATTGCATCGACCCGGCTCATCCTGCTTCACGGGGACGAGGGTGTGGATGCAGCCGGCCGGATCATCAAGGCCTTCGGCACCTTTATCATCGGCGGCAACTACGTGGTGGGAGCCATCGTTTTCCTGATCGTCATGGTGATCAATTTTGTGGTCATTACGAAAGGTTCGGGAAGGGTGGCCGAGGTGGCCGCCCGATTCACCCTCGATGCCATGCCGGGCAAACAGATGAGTATCGACGCTGATCTGAATGCCGGTCTTATTGACGATACCGAAGCCAGGAGACGGCGACAGACGGTTGAGATGGAGGCGGACTTTTACGGCTCCATGGACGGTGCCAGTAAGTTCGTGCGAGGCGATGCCATAGCAGGCATCATTGTCATCTTTGTCAATATTATCGGCGGATTGATTATAGGTACGGTACAAAAGGGGATGACCATTACCGACGCCCTTTCAGTCTACACCATGCTGACTATCGGTGATGGTCTGGTCAGCCAGATACCCGCCCTTCTGACATCAACGGCAGCCGGCATTATCGTGACACGGGCGTCAAGCGACACGAACCTTGGCAAAGACGTTGTTTCACAGATGACCATCCAGCCCAGAGCCATGGCTTTGACATCGGTCATTCTCTTATCCATAGGCCTCGTACCGGGGATCCCGATGATTCCGTTCTTGATTCTCGCAACCGTTACCGCAGGAGCAGGATACGTTGTCGGCAAGAGTCAGCAGGAGCAGCAGGAAAGACTTGAGTCTGCAGAGACGCCCGCTGTTGAAGCGGAGAAGGAGGATTCGGTACAGCCGATCGATACCCTGGAGATCGAGATCGGGTATGGGCTGATCCCTATTGTTGACACGGATCTGGCCGGCGGCTTGCTCGAGAAGCTGAAATCCATAAGGAAACAGATGGCCCAGGAACTGGGCATCGTTATTCCGCCCATAAAGGTGAGGGACAACCTGCAGTTCAAGGCAGGGGAATACGCCATCCTCCTTAAAGGTGTTGAGATCGCGAGGGCCGAACTGCTTCTCGGGCACCTCTTGGCCATGGGTGGCGATGAGGGTCGCCCCCTGGGTGACGGCATCCCAACGCGAGAACCTGTCTTCAATCTGGAGGCGACCTGGATCAGAGATAAAGATAAGGAACGGTATGCAACCGAAGGATTTACCATCGTAGACCACGCAACGGTCATCGCCACGCACCTGACGGAACTGGTCCGTAATAATGCCCATGACCTCATTTCCCGGCAGGAGGTCCAAAAGCTGATCGATGGTGTATCCTCCGGTCATCAAAAAGTGATGGAAGAGATAGGCCAGCAGAATCTTAGCGTAGGCAGTATCCAGAAGGTGCTCCAGAATCTCCTGCGGGAGCAGGTTTCAATCAGGGATCTCGTGACTATCCTCGAGACTATTGCCGATTACGCCGGCGTTACGAAAGATCCCGATATCCTGTGTGAGTACGTGCGTCAGCGCATGGCTCGGAGCATCCTAAAACCCTACCTCATTGATGGAACGCTCCACGTCCTCATCTTCGAGAAAACACTGGAGGAAAAGGTTATCAATAGCCTGCAGACCACGGATCAGGGAACGTATCTTGCATTAGACCTTTCGTTCAGTCAACAGCTTGTGGATAAGGTAGGGAGCGAGATGAAAAAACTGATGTCCGACAATGTTCAGCCCGTCCTTCTCGTTCACCCCGTTATCAGGGGCAAGCTGCGAAGATTCCTGGAACGGTATATCCAGGGCATCACGATCGTCTCCCACAATGAGATTCCGCATCAGATAAAGATAAAGTCTGCTGGGGTGATAAGGATACCATGAAGATCAGGCGCCTCCAATTTGACAGCATCAAAGAGGGCATGAAAAAGATCAAAGAGGAGTACGGTCCGGACGCGATCATCATTGATATGAAGGAACGTCGGGGCTCTTCTGGAAAAGGTTTTGAAATGGTGATCGCCATCGAAGAGGATAGCCTGAAGGATGGTCACAGCGGAGAGCTGATGCGAAAGATAGACGAGATTGCAGGAGTCGTCAAATCCTTGAGCGATAGGTTGACTTCCATGGAAACGGAGACAGTGGGGCATCGGCTGGACGGTTTTCCCTCGGGCCTCCGGGATCTTCACAAGATAATGATATCAAATGGATTCGACGGCAGGCTGGCATACTCGATTATCTCCGACGTGTTCAAAGAGACCGGGGGCTTCGCCAACGACGTCCGGAAGGCGGATTTCTTCCTCAAACGAACCCTGTCGAGAAAGATACCTGTGGGGCACCTGAACGGTCATAACCGTATCCTCATTCTCGGCCCCAGCGGTTCGGGGAAGACAAGCACGGCAAAGAAGATCGCACGATACCTGGTCGAAAGGGAGGAGCCTGTTTCGATTGTAGCCTTCGACCCGGTCCGGAAGGATAGGTACAACGAGTACATGACCTTCTCGGAGAGTACCGGTGTCCCCTTTTACTTCACCTCCACCGAAGAGGATTTGTTTTTCGTGATGGAAAGGGACACCCGAAAAAAAATCATCGATATGACGGGACGGACAGACCTGCAAGCCCGCGTGGCACGGCGTCTGAAGGATACGGAGAAACTGATTCTGGCACCGGCCTGGGCCAGGGAGAGCAAGATCCGAGAGTACTGCGATCAATTGAACGATGCGGACATTTCGGGACTCGTTATAACAAAACTGGATGAGGAAAATAGACTGGGGCATATCTGCGATTACGTTATGGACATGGCAAAACCGGTCTTCTTTTTTACGACGGGGACCGATATCAGGGACTTGGTCGTAGCCGATCACGAAATCTTCTACACGATACTTCTACGGGAGAACTTATGGAGGAGCGAAGAAAGAAAACAATAGCGATTACGAGCGGCAAGGGAGGGGTAGGCAAATCGGCCATCGTCTCCAACATGGCTTATTTGCTGAGCGTGATGAAGAAACAGACCTACATTCTGGATGCCGATCTGGCCCTTGGCAACATCGATATCATGCTCGGCGTTGTGCCCCGGTTCAACATTCGGGACCTGATAAACGGGGAGAAGAGCATGCAGGACATCATTGTGGACGGGCCTTTCGGGATCAAGGTCATCCCGGCAACGTCAGGCATTGCCGAATTCTCCAATCTTTCGGTGGAGGAAAAGACCATCTTGCTCTCTTCATTCCAGGATATCCCTGATTACGATTTCCTCATCATGGATACATCTGCCGGTATCTCCTCGAACGTGCTCTACTTCAACGCCATTAGCCATGATGTGTTCGTCATCGTTACCCCTGATCCGGCCAGTCTGACCGATTCATACGCGACCATCAAGGTCCTTCATAAATCGACCATGCGCAGGGACTTCAGGATCCTCGTGAACATGGTGAGGGACGAACGGGAGGCGCTGGATGTCTACAGGAAACTCCTCCTCGTAACGGATCGTTTCCTTGATGTATCCCTTGATTTTGGGGGGTATATCCCCTCCGACAAGAACGTCAATCTGGCCATAAAGAAGCAACGATTATGGGCCGAGAGTTTTCCGGAAACCTTTGCCACCAAAGCCTTACAACAAATATGCGATAGGTTGGTGTACTGATCATGTATAAGAGAGCCTACAGAAGCGTTGAGGTCGATGAAAGGGAAAAGATCATCGAGGATTTTCTGCCCATCATTAAACACCTTGCCTTCAAAGTGTCAAGAGGCTTTGAGGACGACAGTGTAACCGAGGATCTGATATCGTCAGGCGTTCTCGGGCTTCTCGAGGCAATGGAGAAGTACGATGCGAGCAGGGGCATAAAACTCAATACCTTCGCATACCTCAGGATACGGGGCGCGATGATCGACGAGTTGAGGAAGAGGGATTGGTTTCCTCGAAGCGCCAGGTCCAAGGCAAAGAAACTTGAAGAAGTCATCAGGAAGCTTGAAAGCAGGCTCGGGAGGTATCCGAAGGAGGAGGAGGTCGCCCAGGAACTGAAAATGAGCCTGGACGACTATCTTGACATGCTCAAGGACTTCGGGAATCTCTCCATCCTGAGCATAGAGGATATCTCGGAATTGTCCGGTACGGACAGAGAAGGTATCATCAAGTTTGTGGTAGAGGACGGGGCCAGCCCTGAGAGGTGTGCCGAACTCAGTGAGATGGAACACATCCTCGGCGTCGAGATAGACAGGCTGCCGGAGAAACAGAAGATTGTCCTTAGCCTCTACTATTATGAGGACATGAATATGAAGGAGATCGCCCAGACCCTGAGCATTACCGAAGCCCGCGTTTCTCAGATACACTCGCAAGCCATCCTTTCGTTGCGTACTCACGTCAGGCGCCGGCTCAAAGGCTAAAGAGAATGGGGTGGAGGCCGATAATTCCCTTGAGAACCCTATGGATCAGAACAGCATCCTCCAAAAGGTCGAAGGGATAAAGATTCTGCCCACCTTTCCGAGTCTGGTTGCGGATATCGTCTCCCTTATCGACGATCCCAAGAGCTCGGCCTCAGATGTGGCACGCCATCTAGACCCGTCCATGTCAAGCGAGGTCCTTCGTATTGCCAACACGGCATACTTTGGGACCAACAATTTCAGAAAGGTCGTGACCCTCGAGCGGGCCATAGCCGTCATTGGATACCAGCACCTTACATCGGTGATTCTACAGATGCCCTTTCTTTCATTGCTGGAGGGAGAGCCGGGAGGCTTTAGGAATGAAGGGTTCGTAGAACATGCGATGATTTCGGGTATCATTGCGAAGGCAATGAGCCAGCACCTGAACCCTCAGGGGTGCAACGAGGCCTACATCAGTGGGAGCCTTCATGACATGGGGAAGATCGTGATCCATCAGCATTTCCCGGAAGAGGTGCGGGAGATCGAGCTGTTGACGAAGTCGGGTTCGGTGGCAAGAGATGAGGCCGAACGACAGGTTTTAGGAATGGACCACGGTATGATTGGAGGCTTGTTACTCGACCAATGGAACATTCCTTTGGCCATTGCCGATGGCGTAAGGTATCACCATTCGCGTGAATCCACGACCCCACACATTGAGATAGTCACAGCAACGGCATTGGCCAGCGAGTTTGCAAAGAGGATCAGCCTGGACGTTGATCTGGGGGAATTTGATGATTTCCTGGTAAAACACCGCGGCCTATCGAGTTGTCTAAAGGAGACGGAACTGGAACTTTCCGCGTCAGCGGAACTGCACTTCTTCTCCAGGATCTACGATTCTCTCAAGTCAGTGAAGGCATTCCTTGAACATACAACCAGAGAGGACCATGATACGAGTACTTGTCGTTGATGATTCTGCATTCATTCGCAAAGTCATATGCAGGATTCTTGAGAAGGACCCGGGGATTCAGGTGGTGGGAACCGCCGATAACGGAATAAATGCCCTGGAGCAAATTGAGGCACTCCGTCCCGACGTCGTAACCATGGACGTTGAGATGCCCCGGATGAACGGCATAGAGGCCCTGAAGAAGATTATGTCCACCAAGCCTCTGCCTGTGATCATGCTGAGCGGTATCACCCAGGAGGGGGCCAACATAACCCTTGATGCCCTGAATATGGGGGCCTGTGATTTTATAACCAAGGACAGTGGCAATGCTGGTGTGGGGCTTTTCAAGATTGAAGGGGAACTCCTCAGAAAGATAAAGGATGTGGCCAGACGCAGGGTCCGCTTGCCCGCGCCCAAGCCTGAGATCCATACACAGAAACGACCGCTGGCTGAACGTAGTGTGCCTGCCTCTCATGGGGATCACCACATCGTCTCTTTGGGTGCATCGACCGGGGGGCCTCCGGCCCTGCAACACATATTGACCAGCCTTTCGAGTTCCTTTCCCGTCCCTCTGGTAATCGCCCAGCATATGCCCAAGCTGTTTACACAATCCTTCGCGGAACGCTTGAACCATCTTTGTCAGATAACCGTCAAGGAGGCTGAAAATAGAGAGCCCCTAAAACCGGGAACGGCCCTGATAGCCCCCGGTGACAGCCACATGGCAGTGAGGAGAAAGGGCAAGGAGACCTTTGTGGAGCTGGTGTCGGACGATCGCTACATCTACCGGCCGTCGGTGGATCTGTTGATGGACAGTGTAGCCCGTACATACGAGTCGAAAGTCGTTGCGGTTATACTGACCGGAATGGGATCTGACGGATTGGCGGGGTTCAGGGAGATCAAGTCTCGACAGGGCTACGTGATCGCGCAGGATGAGGAGACCTGCGTGGTATATGGTATGCCGCGGGTCGTCATTGAGGCCCATCTTGCTAATGCCGTTTTGCCTATTCAGAAGATCCCCGAGGAGATCGTCAAGGTACTTTGAGAAAAACCTATGGAAGAGAGAGGTCTATCAGGCTATAAGGCGAGGACCATCACTGACGGCGGGGGCCTTAAAAAAGCCTCGGCCGGGAAGGGGCAAGGCCTGGAGTCCGTCCTCGATCATGTCAGAGGAAGAGATGTGGGACTCCGCATGGCGGCTATAGAGAGCCTCGCCAAAAGCCCTCGCAGGTATGGGAAGGTCATGGTGCGGCTTGCCTCTGCCCCTGAATCTGACGTCCGTGCCCTTGCGTGCAGCCTTATCGGTGATGCCAGACCGGCGGGAGGATCGAAGGTTCTGATCGAGAAGACTCGCGATAAAAACCCCAATGTCCGGGAGGCCGCCTGCGCGGCCCTGGGAAAATTTCGCGGACCCGGAGCAGTAAAACACTTGGTACAAGCCCTTCACGACAAAACATGGGTTGCGTGTGCCGCGGCAGCCAGTCTTGGTGAAATCGGGGGAAGACAGGCCCTTCAGCAATTATTGAGGGTTTTTCACGAGGGGGATAGCCTCAAGGCAACGGCAGCGTGCAGCGCCCTCATGGCTTGGAATGATCCGGAAGTCATTGGTGAGATCGTAGAGAATGTCAGAACGTTGCGGGGAAGAAAAAGGGACCGCTTCGTAAGGACCATTCTGGAAGATGGGGGCAAGGAGATTCTCGACCTGCTGAGAAGCACCATGGGCAGCGACCTTCTTACCCACCTCCATAACCTGATCAATAGTGGGGGTAAAGTTCCCTTGAGACTGCTTGCCCTCGCCACATTATTCAGGAACGCTGAAGCCGTTACCCTGATCCTCGGAGAATTGGCCAAGCGAGACCCCGGCGAAGAGGAATACTCGGCTATCATTGCCCTTCTGTTGGATCTCCACCCTGTCTGGAGGAACAACCCGGAGGACTACCTGAGAGAGGTCGACGCCAGATTCACCCTTCCCATGATCAAGGCCTGTGCACTGACGGGTACACGGATCGACGCTTCTATTTTGCTGGACGTCTTTGCCAGGGCACCCCTGGAGACGAAACGGGAGATCTCAAAAAATGTGACGTTCATTACGGAGCCTACCGCTGGACTCGTGGAGATGCTCCTCTCCGATCCTGACCACCACGTGCGAGGTGATGCAGCGCAGGCGACCGCTTGTCTTGGTTTGACGGACATGGCGCCGCACATAGAAAGGCTGGCCCGAAAGGGTTATAGGGACACGAGACAAAAGGCATTGAGGTCTCTGTGTATCCTGGATCCGGCGGCTGCACAGGCTCTGGCTGAGGAATTTGTCAAAAACGGAACTGCGGATGATAAGGGGATCTACCTGTCTGCGGCAGAGCTGATGGACAAAGGGCTTACCTATAGGCTCGTTCAGGATCTGCTGCGTTCCAAAAAACACAGGGTTGCCTCCGAGGCCGTCAGGGCCATGGGAAAGCTGGCTGAACAAGACCCCAGATTCCTGGCTATGACCGGGGAATTGCTTTCCCGAAAGAGGGTGTTGCCTGAGGTGCTTGAAATTATAAAGAAATATCGACTGACGGCCCTTCAGCCGAATCTGCTCAAACTCCAGGAGAAACTGAGGAACGATCCCTGGTTGCGATACCAAACCTTGTCCGCCCTCTCTGCCATGGAGGACCAGGGCCTTTTCGACGTTTTTGCCGCCGGGCTCCAGGACGGACATAATCTCGTAAAGATAGGCTGCATCAAAGCCCTCGTCCGGCTTGGGCAAAGACGGGCCGCCGAACTGATTTCTCCCTTTCTCGTTGCGACGGACCCAGACCTCCGCCATGCGGCAAGAGCGGCCGTCGACACCTTGATGGTTGGAGATAACTATCCTCTTTCTGTAGGAACGAACTGATGTTGCAGGAAGAGTTTGTTCTGCTAAGGGACTTCATCTACGAAAAATCAGGCATATTCTACACTGAGGGCAAGAAGTATCTTCTGGAAAACAGGTTGAAGAACCGTCTCGTCGAGACCGGGGCGGGCAGCTTCGAGAACTACTACTACTACATCCGTTACAGCGACCCCCGAGGGAGGGAACTGTATCGGCTCTTCGATGTAGTGACCACCAATGAAACCTACTTTTTTCGAAACCAGAAACAGCTTGAATCGTTCAAACATCTGGTTCGCAGGCTTGTGGAACAACCTGCTGCCCTTTCACCGTTACGAATATGGAGCGCCGGTTGTGCAACAGGAGAAGAAGCCTACACCCTCGCCATCATGTTGGATCAACTGAGCGAGGAGATGTCCAGGGAGATCCCCTACATCATCAGTGCCACGGACATCAGTGTCAACTCCTTAGAGGCGGCCAAACGAGGCATTTTTGGTGATTACGCCATGCGCCATGTGCCCGAAGGCCTGAGGGATCGGTATTTTACCTTCCAGAACGGAGGTTACTTCATAAAGGATGAGATGAAGAAATACGTAAGAATTGATTTTATGAACTTAAACGATTTGGCGTCCTACCGAAAATATAGTGAGATGGACGTAATATTCTGCCGAAATGTTCTCATCTATTTTGATGAAGCTGCCAAGAAGAAGGTAATCGACAGCCTCTTCGATTGCCTCAGGCCTGGGGGTTATCTGGCGGTCGGCCATTCGGAAATGCTGTACCCGTTTTCGCGTTCTTTTAAGCCTATCCCGGCGGAGGGTGCAGGTCTATACGTGAAGCGTCTTGAGTGACATTGTGTCCCGTGTGCTCATTGTCGATGATTCGAGAGTGACCAGAAGGTTGCTGAGTTCTATCCTAAAATCAGACGGATACGTGGTCGATGAAGCTGAAAACGGGTTGGATGCATTGGAAAAGCTAAGTGCAGTCAAAACCGATCTCATCATAGCGGACCTCAATATGCCCAATATGGATGGGATGACCTTTGTGCGAAGTGTAAGGGAGGCCCCTTACGTCAGGGATATACCGATCGTCATGTTGACGGTGAGCAGCGACAAAGGCCTCAGGAAAGAAGCCATGGCCGCCGGTACCGACGTGTTCATGACAAAGCCGATCAATCCAGCGAGACTGCTTGGTACACTCAAAAGTCTGCTGAAGGAGAAACCATAATGGCGAACGAATACCTGGAAAGCGATGAGTTAAAAGAGATTATTGACGACTTCGTCCTTGAGTCACGGGACTTGATGGAGGGTGCCATTCAAGACCTGGTGACCATCGAAACAAACCCGGACGCTGAAATACTGAATAGGATCTTCAGGGGTGTCCACACCGTCAAGGGGACATCGAGCTTTCTCGGTTTTTCGACGCTTTCCACCCTCGCTCATCGCGCCGAAGACGTCCTAGGCAAGATGAGAAAAGGGGATTTCGTGCCCGATGACAGTACCACGGACGTCCTGCTGAATGCCTGCGATGCAATAAAAGCCCTCATCGAAGATATTGCCGTCGTGGGGAACGACGGACAAATAGATGTGTCCGAGATCCTTCAGCGCCTGGAGGAGGTAAACGAGCGGGCCGAGTCTGGTCTGTCCGCTTCGGAGGCGCCCGCTCAAGAACCTGCTGTCCACGAGCCGGTTTTGGAACCGCAAGCAGAGGAGACGGTAAAAAAGACGAAACAGAAAGGCGGCACGAGGGCTGAAAAAAACATTTCAGGAACCTCTGACGAGGGATCCGCGAAAAAGCCCTCAAAAGCGAAGAAGTCCCAAGGGCCGAAACCCGGCGACGAGGTAAAGGCACAGCCAGGTGGCGTGGATGAAACAGCTATGCCCGCTCAAGAGGTCGTGGAGACCACCACTGCTGAGACCGCTTTCGAGAAAATAGCAATGCAGGAACCGGCGAGCGCTCAAACCCCGAAACAGGCTCAACCGGCGGCGGTGAGCAAGGAGGAGCAGACCGTCAGAGTGGATGTGAAGAAGCTGGACGAGCTGATGAACCTTGTGGGAGAGCTTGTGCTGGGGAAAAACCGGCTCATGATGGTCAACCATACCATGAGGAATCGAACGGAGAAGGAAGAGCATCGCCTGGACAACCTGAATGACGTTACCAACTATGTAGAGATCATAACGAACGACCTTCAGGCGGCTGTTATGAGGGCACGGCTTGTTCCGGTGAGTAAATTATTCAATAAGGTGCCGAGACTTGTCCGAGATCTTTCTTCGGAGTTCGGGAAGAAGGTCGACATAGCGATCGAAGGCGAGGAGACAGAGCTTGACAAATCCCTCATCGAGGCCCTGCATGATCCCCTCGTACATATCATCCGTAATTCCCTGGATCACGGGATAGAAACCCCAGAGGAGCGCAAGGCCAAGGGCAAGGAACCCAAGGGCCATCTTTCCTTAAAGGCCTACAGCGAAGGCAATCAGGTCGTCATCGAGATTTTTGATGACGGAAAGGGTGTTAACGTCGGAAACGTTATCAAGAAGGTACGGGAGAAAGGCCTTATGGAAGAGGCAGAGTTGAATGCCTTGAGCCGCAAGGACGCAATGAACCTTATCTTCATCCCTGGTTTGAGCACCGCCCAAAAGATCACGTCCGTATCAGGCCGGGGCGTCGGCATGGATGTGGTCAGAAAGAACATCGAGAAGATGAATGGTCAGGTATACATCGATTCGGAAGAAGATCAGTGGACCAGGCTCACCATAAAGCTCCCCCTTACCCTGGCCATTATGAAGGCCTTGATTGTGCAGGTGGCCAAGGAGTTTTTCGCCATCCCCTTGAGTATTGTGGTGGAGCTTGTGAAGCTTCAAGATACAAAAGTGAAGACCGTCGATAAGAATGAGGTGGTCGTGCTTCGAGACCGCATTATACCTCTTGTCAATCTGGGCGAAGTGCTCGATTCGAGCACAGATGACGAGCAGCAGGATTCATCGATTATCATCTGCAATGTTCTCGACAAGACGATCGGCCTGAAGGTCCGCTCCGTCATTGGCCAGGAGGAGGTAGTGATCAAACCTCTCGGTGAATTTCTCAGACACGTAAAATGGGTTGGTGGGGCGACGATTCGAGGGGATGGAAAAGTCATTCTTATCCTCGATATCACCACCATCATTAGCGGATTGAATAAACATAAATCGGTCGCTGCATAGCGGATAGAACGATAAGGCGCAAATGGCGAAATTAGACAATCGCAAAGTGGGGAAACAAAAAAGTAGTTCCTACCCAATTTCACTATTTTCCCATTTCACCATGTGCAGATTTACTTGAGGGGCTACTGCCCGCAAGGAAGCGGTGAGATAAATGGAGCAAAGCGAAGTAGTTCAGCTCGTGACATTCAATCTGGGGGGCGAGGAGTTCGGCATCGATATACTCAGTGTCCAGGAAATCAACAGAATGACGGACATTACAAAGATCCCCAATGCCCCGGACTACGTCGAGGGAGCCATCAATCTTAGGGGAAGCACCATCCCCATCGTTGATCTGCGGAGGAGGCTGGGTTTCGAGGCCGGCGCAACCGGGGAATCAACCAGAATCGTGGTTGTGGAACTGAACGAATCGGTTATGGGATTTATCGTGGATTCGGTATCGTCGGTGCTAAGGATACCAACCAATACCATAGAACCACCACCCTCGGTTATTTCCCATATGGAATCACAGTATATCAAAGGGGTAGGCAAACTGGATGAGAGGCTGATCATCCTCCTTGACATCCAAAGGCTTTTCGAGGGTTCCCGTCACGGTGACTTCAGCATGGCCAATTGCGCCTAGCCTTCGAGAAAGGGCCTTCGCATCTACGGTCCCGAGAAAGCTGACGTGGTCACCCTGTGTGACACACTGAGAAAAAATTGCCCATCCAATCAAATTCTTCCGTCTCCTGAAAAGGGTCACTTTCCGGACCGGTCTTCCGGAATTCTCCAAAGCGGCTACTGAGCAGGTCGAAATGAACCATTCCCTGGCGTGACTTCCCGCCTTCCCTATCCGATCTGAGAGATCGGATCCCCCCTCCCTTTCTTTGGCACACCAATTGCTTACCCTTTGACTATGTCCAGTGGCGTCTATACGGTGGTTTCGGGAGCGGTTGCCCAGGAGATTCGACTTGCGTCCATCGCCAATAACCTTGCCAATGCCCAAACGCCAGGGTACAAGGCCTCGAAACCGATCTTCGAAGCGGTATTGAGCAACGCTGTCATCGATAGTGAAAATCCCAACACCTACGTGGCCGTCTATGACGCGCATGTGGATTTCAGCAATGCGCCTCTCATCCAGTCCGGTTCTGAGCTTGATTTAGCGGTAGTGGGAGACGGCTTCTTCGTCATCGACACTCCAAAGGGCCCCATGTATACGAGAAATGGTCAGTTCACGATAGATTCAGAGAAGCACCTGGTTACCATGTCAGGGGACCGGGTGAGAGGTGACGGAGGACCGATCACCGTGGACGGTAGACAAATCATTATCGAAAATGACGGCTCTGTGTTCGTTGATGGCCAGATGTCAGGGAAGATCACCGTAGTAGATTTCGAGAACAAGAGCTACCTGAAACCGGCCGGCAAGGGTTATTTCATGAACAGCGAACCCACAAATGGCGAAATAGAGGCTTCAAACTACTCGGTAAAACAGGGTGCCTACGAGGCTTCGAATGTGGAGGTCATGAAAGAGATGGTAGAAATGATCGCCACGGTTCGGGCCTACGAGTCCTACACGAAACTGCAACAGGCCGACACAAATATGACAGCTAAGCTGCTCGAGGTCGGACGCTTTTAGGAGGTTGGAATGATAAGAGCCCTTTGGACTTCTGCTACGGGAATGATGGCCCAACAGGTAAACCTCGATGTTGTGGCGAATAACATGGCCAATGTGAATACCGCTGGTTTCAAGAGGGACAGGGCCGACTTCCAGGATCTCATGTACCAGGCTTTACGTCTTCAGGGGGTAACCACGGAGGACGGTAGCCAAATACCGACCGGAATCAATATCGGTCACGGAACCGTATTGGCCGCCGTACAGAAACTTTTCACCCAAGGAAACTACGAACAGACCGAAAACCAGCTGGATCTTGCGATTGAAGGAAATGGTTTTCTCCAGGTCACCTTGCCTTCCGGTGACACTGCGTACACCAGGGCAGGGACCTTGAAGTCGGATTCTCAGGGGAGGGTCGTGACCTCCGACGGATACCCGATCACACCCAACATTACCATACCTCAAAGTACCACGAATATATCGATAGAAACGGATGGAACGGTGTCTGCGACCGTGCAGGGACAATCAACACCTCAACAACTCGGTACCATCGAGCTGGCCACCTTCTCAAATCCGGCTGGATTGAGGGCCATGGGCAAAAATCTCTTCCTTGAAACCGATGCCAGTGGAACACCCATAACGGGAAAACCTGGCGACAACGGTCTTGGAACCGTGCTCCAGGGGTATCTGGAAAGTTCAAACGTGAGCGTGGTCCAGGAGATGGTGAATATGATTGTGGGTCAGAGGGCCTATGAGGCGAACTCCAAGTCTATTCAGGCGGCTGATGAGATGCTTCGTCAGGCCAATAACCTCAGGGCATAGGTAGGGAGAAGCGATGTTGGCAAAGCGGTTGATCCTTGTTCTCCTGTGGCTTTTGGTTTCGCTTGTCCTCGTGCCGCAGACCTGGTCGAAGGGTAATGCCCTGACCGTCGAGCGAGAAATGGCAGACCTGATAAAGGAAGCCTACGCCGGGTATGATGACGTCGTGGTAAAGGTGGACCGACTGCCTCGTCAACTTCGTGAGACGGGCAAGATCGAAGGGATAGACGTGGTAAGGCCCCCTGAGCCGGGAAGACCGGGATTGGCGTTGGTGGAGTACAGGGGCTCCGGCGGAAAAAGACAATCCTCTTACGTGGCCTTCCGTACCCAAACCAGGAAGATGCTTTTTTACGTAAAGAGAAATATGGCAAAGGGAGAAGTGGTTGAACACGCGGATGTGGTCGGCAAGGAGTCCTATGTAACAGGAAAGGCCTATCAGTACCCGGATAGCATAACTGACCTCCAGGGGAAGATACTCAAGAAGGATGTCCAGGCGGGCACCCTCCTCACCAACCTGCTTGTCGAGGACCGGCAGGTGATAAAAAGAGGCCAGACGGTAACTGTAGTGGCTCAGAACAGAAGGCTCACGGTCCAGACCCTCGGGAAGGCTGTCCAGCCCGGGAGACGAGGAGAATTGATAAAGGTGAAGAGCCTCGCCTCCGAACAAGAGCTTCAAGGACGAGTCCTTGACAGCGGAACTGTTGTGGTCACCTTTTGAGGATCCCATGAAGACATATGTCGGATTGATCAGCGCTCTATCCCTTGCAACCCTCCTCAGTAGCTGTTTTCCTTTTGAACAGTCAAGAATTGCCCAGGAACCCTTCAATCTCGACCACGTTCATCGCTCCAGGCGGGCACTTACCTCTGAAGCCCAGCCGGCCGGCACCATCTATAGAGGCGGCCAGGCGAGCAATTTTTTCGGTGACCAACGGGCCGCAATGGTGGGTGATATCGTTACCGTCAAAATAGTGGAGGTATCCCAGGCATCGGAAAAGGCGACGACCGATACGAACAGGGATTCATCGGTGGACATGGGCATAAGCAATTTCTTTGGTCAGGAGGTCAAGTACCCGGCCAACCATCCCTACATAAACCCGGCTCACCTGATTAAAGCCAACACCATCAACGACTTTGAGGGTGGCGGGGAAACGACCAGAACGGGAAGCGTTACAGCAACAATAGCCGCACGGGTAGTGGAAGTGTTACCCACCGGCAACCTGGCGGTCGAAGGAAAACGCGAGATCTACGTAAATAACGAGAAGAAGGAGATTCTTCTTCAAGGTATCGTGCGGCCTCGGGATATTGCAGCAGACAACACGGTCTATTCCACGCAGGTGGCGGATGCCAAGGTTATCTTGACGGGAATCGGCGTCGTGGGAGAGAAGCAACGGCCAGGTTGGCTCGCAAGGATCTTAGACGGGGTATGGCCGTTTTAGGAACAGGGCATAGCGCAAAGCGCAAAGGGAATACAAAACACGACGAACGGTAATAAGAGCAGGATATGAAGAGTTCAGAATCACTGATGCAGCTCACGAAAGGCCGTTTGCAACCGGGTCCGGCGGCCACCAAAAGAAGGGTGAATTTGATGTTCTTTCTACGTGCTACGTGCTATGCGCTATGCGCCACGCTGGTCCTGGTCACTTCCGCTTCTGCTACGCGCATCAAAGATCTTGGCTACATAGGCGGGGTTCGTCCTAACCAGTTGATCGGATACGGGCTTGTGGTTGGGCTTGACGGAACGGGGGATAAATCGAACACGGTATTCACCAATCAGTCCCTCACGAACCTGCTCGATAAGATGGGCGTCAGGGTAGATGCCAAAAGCATCAAGGTAAACAACGTGGCAGCGGCGATGATCACGGCAGACTTACAGCCTTTTGCTCGAATAGGCAACAAGATAGACGCCGTGGTTTCATCTATAGGGGATGCCAAGAGCCTTCAGGGAGGCATTCTTTTATTTACTCCCCTCAAGGGCGCGGACGGGGAGGTCTATGCGGTTGCCCAGGGCCCCGTTCTGGTTGGGGGATTCAAGGTTGGGGGGCAGGGGGCCCAGGTTCAAAAGAACCATCTGACCGTAGGGCGCATCGCCAACGGCGTAACCATAGAAAAGGAGATTAGATCTCCGGCTCTCAATGCAGAGTCCGTCACGATCTCTTTGAAAACACCTGATTTCACGACAGCAGGAAGGATCACCGAGAAGATAAACGCCAATTTCCGAAATGCGGCGACAGCAAAAGACGGTGGGACCATTGCGCTTGCCGTACCGGAAGGGTATCGAACCGATGTGGTGAAGTTTATCTCCCTTGTCGAAGGCCTGGAGGTAGATCCGGACAGGTACAGCAAGGTTGTGGTCAACGAGAGGACCGGCACGGTCGTAATGGGGGAGAACTTTAACATCTCCACCGTGGCCATATCCCATGGCAACATCACGGTACAGATCAAGGAAGACGTGCGAATCAGCCAGCCCATGCCGTTTGCGCCGAAAGGTGCGGAGACCGTTGTTGCGCCCGATACCAGAATGAGGGTGGAAGAAGAGAAGGGCTCCTTCTTCATGATGGGGGGAGGCGTTACGGTGCGGGAGCTTGTAGGAGCACTCAACGCCCTCGGAATTTCGGCAAGGGATATTATTTCCGTTCTCCAGGCCGTGAAGGCGGCAGGCGCTTTGCAAGCAGAGCTTGAGGTACTATAATGAAATCAACGATGGAAGTTATGCCGATTCAGTCGGCCATGGCCACCGAAAAGATCGGTTCGGCAAATAGAGAGAAGGCCTGTGAAGGCTTTGAGTCCTTCTTTGTATCCCTTATGCTGAATGAGCTCCAAAAGACAGCCTGTCTCTCCGACAAAAGCTTCACGGAAGAGAGCTACATGGCCATCGTAAATCAAAAGGTGTCGGAGTTCGTGGCAAAAAAGGGGATAGGGATCAAAGAGATGCTCATGCGGTACATGGAGCAGGGGGCCTCTAAAGTTTCTTCACCTTTGGCCGATAATCCGGGTAATAAGGAGAAGTAGGAGGAGGTGCATCATGAAGATCGAGAACAGCGGTAATGTGCATGTCCTTGACACACTCGTCAAGACGACAAACAACACCGGAACCCAGCAAGGATCAAGCGCGAAGTCGAGCGTCAGCCAGTCTGTGGTCGACAAGGTGGAGATTTCCGCAGCAAGGGATGAGATCGAGAGACTGAAGGGTAAGATAGATTCCCTGCCGAGTGCCAGGGAGGAAAAAATTGCCTCTATAAAGCAAGCCGTAGAATCAGGAACCTACAAGGTTGACGGCCAAGCCGTCGCAAAGGCCATGCTGAAGAGTCAACTCTTGGACGAGGTGCTGTAGCGCAATGGATGAAGAACTGCTTTTAGAACTCACGCAGAAGCGACTGATGCTCCTGAAGCAGTTTAAGAAGGCCCTGATTGAGGAGCGGGACGCCATCATCTCCTTCTCTCTCGAAGGCATAACGAGGGCCAACAACGTGAAGGAAGAACTCCTCAAGAAGATTGAATACCTGGATGAAGAGCAGCAAAGTCTCGTCGGGCAGGATTCACCCAAACCCCCTCAGTCCTCCCATTGGGTCTCTTTAAGGCGCGATCTTGAGACCAACCTGAAGGAAGTCCAGGGTGCCATGGAGAAGAATATGAGGCTTTTGAACTTCTCTATGGACCACGTGAAGAATTCCATCGAACATATCGTGAGGTCCATCAATAAGGCTTCTTATGGCAGACGGAGAGAGGCTATCTCAATGATGGCCCCAAGAACGGTCTAACCCGAAGACAAAGGTGATGTACAATGGGTATAAGTTCTATCCTGAATACCGCTAAGACTGCCCTACTCGCCCAACAGACCGCCATACAGGTGACATCGAATAATATTGCCAACGTCAATACACCAGGATACGCACGGCAGGAAGCAGTCCTGGCTGAACGTACACCCACCCAGACCAATGTCGGCTTGCTGGGAAACGGCGTCGAAGCAACCACCGTCATCAGCTATTTTAATAAATATCTCTACACCACCCTGGCGAGGGAGACCACATCCTCCGAAGAGTGGAAGACCTATGAGCAGTACTTTTCCCGCATTGAGAGTGTCCTTGACGAGAACAACACGAACCTGACCTCCGGCATCACTGCCTTCTTTAACGCCTGGCAGGAACTATCCGCCGATCCTACGAGCACGACGTGTCGACTGAACGTGGCAACCTGCGGCTCCAACCTGGCGAGCGGTATCCGCAGCATGTACACCCAACTCCAGGGTATGCAATCGGAGCTTAATGATGGCATTGATCAGGCCGTCGACGACGTCAACGACTTACTCAACGCCATTGCCGAGCTGAATGGTCAAATCGTCTCCCTCCAGACGGATGAACAGAAAAGCTCCGCTTTCGTTAGTCAGAGGGCCCAAGTGGTCAAGGAGCTCTCCTCCCTGGTCAATGTGCAGACTTTTGAGGATTCCGAAGGGGCTCTCACGGTTATGCTGGCCGGTAAGACGGTGCTTAGCAAAGAAACCGTCTTTGGGCTGAAGACCGAGGCATCCTCAGGGGATAGCAATTTTCTGAGCGTCACGTGGGATGGCAACACCTCGACATCGTTCGACATCACGAAGTTGATTACGGGGGGATCGCTTAAGGCCCTCATCGATCTAAGGGACAACCAGTTACCCAGTTTCATGGACTCCATCGACGATCTTGCCGAGTCTCTGATCACGCAGGTCAACGCTATTCACTCTACGGGCTACGGGGCCAATGGAGTGGACGGCACTCAGTTTTTTCAAGGATCAGAAGGCGCCTACGCCCTGACCTTCGATTTGAGCGATCTGGTGAAAACCGATTCCCAGTATATTGCTGTCACGTCCTCCCAAAACAGTTCAACGAATAATGACATAGCCCTCGCTATTGCCAATCTCGGAACAGCCAAGCAGACCATCGGGGCAAGCCGTACGACGTATACCGATTACAGCGCCTCGATCGCGAGCAGGATAGGGAGTCTTTCCCAAAACGCCACCTATCTTTCGGAATATCACCAGAATGTCCTCACGTCTATACAGTCACAGGTTGACAGCATTTCCGGTGTCTCCATCGACGAGGAAATGTCTAACCTGATCAAATTCCAATATGCCTATCAGGCGGCTGCCCGCCTCATCAGTACGGCGGAAGCGATGATGGATTCCCTTCTTGAGGTTGTTAGATGAGAGTATCTGATAGCATGAGGTACCGGCTCCTCCAGGCGAATGTCAATAAGGTTGCCCAGCAGCTCGACAGCGTTCAGACAAAGATAGCAACCCAGAAAGAGATCAATAGACCTTCCGATGATCCTATCAAATACGCCACATCCATCCAGTATGCCGCAGAGAGAAGCATCGGAAGCCAATATACCGACACGCTCACCCGCCTCAACACCTTCGTCAGTATGTATGACACCGTCTTTTCGAGTGCCTCTTCTCAGCTAAACAACCTTACCGAGTTGATCAACACCTACAGCACCATGGATTCCGGCATGCGGGCCGCTGCTGCCATCCAGATGAACAGCATCATCGAGGATCTCGTTACCATCGGCAACTCCAAGATTGGAAGCATGTACATCTTCGGCGGCCAGCAGGCCGATTCTGCTCCCTTTCAACTCAACAGCGACTACTCCGTCACCTACAATGTCGGCCAGGATGCAGAGGACGCGCTCAGCATCTACGTGGACAGGGGGCAGTTAGGGCAGCTTGGGGTATCCGGGAGGCAGGCTTTCTATGGAAGTGAAAAGATCGCCTTCGGGGCGGTCTCCAATACCTATAGCGGCAATACCTACTCGAATGCCGAAAACTTTGTCTACGTTATCGATGAGACCACCAACACCATCAACGTTACCATCAACGTCGATGGGAGCGATGTGGAGCTTAACGCCGAGCTTACCTCCGGGGCATACACTGGGGCCAGACTGGCCAAGGAGATACAAACACGCCTCAATGACCCCAGCGGATCCGGTGTCTCCACGGATAATTTTGTCGTTGCCTTTGATTCCTCCACCAGAAAATTTCTTATCAGCAATAACAGCGGCGCTGACGTAAGCTTCAACTGGTCTGCCTCCGACTCCAGCGCGGCAAATGCCCTTGGCTTCTCAAATGGGGTAGAGGTCGTCGGATCGGGACAAATCTACAAGAGCGATTATGATGCGGGAAGGAAATCCTTTCTTGTCAAGATAACGGGCGACGGCACCACTGGCGGTGAACTCACCTCCAGGGCTACCTATAAATGCTCGACGGACGGGGGACTTACGTGGATTGAGAACCTGACGGTAAACACGGGCGGGGCGGATAAGGAGAATGGTGATATAAAGATTACTGACGGCTTAAACAATACAATTGTCGTAACCATAAACGGAGAAGAGAGGACGCTGGAACTTCAGGCCAATACCTATACGGGGACTGGACTCGCCGAAAAGATCAAGGAGAAGCTGGGAGCAGGATTCGACGTAGCATATAATACCGATACAAAAAGGTTCACGATTACGAATGGCACGACAGGCACCGTCACAATCAACTGGTCCAGCTCAACGGCAGGCGGCGTGCTTGGCTTTGAAAACGTTGACTCTGTTCTCAGCAGCGGAGGCAGCGACGCCAGCGACTATGTTGCAGGCATGTTCATCGATGGGTCAGGCGTCGCCAATGCAACGAACAATGGCATAAAATTGCTATTCGGCACCACGGGCACACTTACGAAAGGGGGATCGAATACCGGGGCGGTCGAGGCAGACACCTTTGAGGTAAAGGATCTCGGTATCTTTGAGCTGCTCAAGAATGTCAAGGATGCCATCGATAGCGGCGACGATGCATGGATCTCACAGCATGCCGGTCTTTTGGATAAGGCGGCGGATCTCATCAGCAAGAACAATGCGGTCATAGCCTTTCAAGGCACCCAGGCGAACACCCTGATCAGCAACAACAGGACGAAGGATGCCCAGCTCGAATCCATACAGTCCCTCCTGACCGATGCCAATCTCAACGAGCTTGGTGTGCAGTATAATGTCCTTCTCTTGACCTACCAGTCACTTTTGGCCACCCTCGCGAAGATGCAAAACGTCAGCATCCTCGATTACCTCTAAGCATCAGAGGGTTCTACAAAAACGACTACTGTTGGATATGACGGACTGTTCTTGAGCCCGGCCTAAGGCGAGCGGCTCACGGGACCCGCGTTAGGATGACTGGAACGGTGCGCGGTAGGCGCATAGCGAGGATGTCTGAGCAGAAAGGCCGCCGGAAGGGGGCCTCTGCGAGGTCCGCAGCCAAGCGTGAGGAGGCCTTACAGCGGGTGTGAGACGGGAGTTGATCGAGCGGCGGGGCGAAGGAATAGTTCGTCATGTCCAAACCCTGCAGCCGGTACGTAATTTTGCAGAACGGTATTGATGGTTTCTCCATAGTGATTCGTTATAGCCTTTAGGGACCGATAGACTAGACGATCCTCGACAACCTGTTGTACTCATCCGCCGCAGGATTCATGGTATTGCCGTAGGTGTCCCTTCCTTTGAACCTGAAGACGAGGTGGGAGAGGTCGATGGTCCCGTTGGCCGACGTGTTCTGCTTAATCGAAAATGTCACCTTCGCCGTCAGGCTTTTTGAATCGTAGGTGACACTGGTGGGCAGGGGGCGCACGTTGACTTCGGTGCCGGGTACAGCCATACCCCAGTTATAGAGGCCGCCGGTGCGGCTGCTTGCTGAGCGGCTGATACTCCAGTTGGCAATGCTCGCTACCGAGGTAGCACTCATTTGTTTGTCGAAAACGAAGCTGACCGTGAATGTTTTGACGGCGCCAGCCTCAGCCAGGGCGGAATCGAGGGAGGAGACTTTCGTACCGGCCGGTTTGGAAAGATTCAGCTCCGGGGAATAGACGGCACTGAATCCTGGCTTCGAGGTCTCGTTGATCTTGGCCAACAGCTCCGCGTATTGGAGCGTCGCGCCTTTATTGCCGAGGATGCGAAGCTCCGTATTTGCCTCGTCGCTCTTTCCCTGCTCCGCATAGACCATTCCCAGCTCGAAGTGCGCTTCGGTGAAATTGCCCTTGATAGATATGGCCTTGCTTAGTTGCTGCTGGGCCTCGGTGAAGCGTCCCATCTTCCGGTAGGTCTGCCCTAAGGCGTAATAGCCGCCGGAATCCTTGGGCGCAAGTTGGATGGCCCGCTTGAACTGGGCCTCTGCCTCGGTGTAGCGCTCCTGGGCCAGGTATCCCTGCCCGAGGGAATAAATATTCTGACTCAGGGTGGGGTTTATTCTCACGGCCGCCTTGTACTGGTCAACCGCCTCCCCATAGCGTCCCCCACTATACAGGAGGTTCCCCAGATTGAGACGCATACCGTCGGCAGAGGAGAAGACCTTGATCGCCTGGCGGTACGTCTGCATCGCATCGGATGTCTTGCCGTTTTTTATCTGGGCGTTTGCCAGGTATTCGAAGGCGCTCAAGGCGTTGTCCGAATAGGGGGAGAGGGCTATGGTGCGTCGAAACTCGCGGATGGCCGCCGTATAGTTCCCCTCGGAGTAGCGATCCAACCCCCTGCTCAGGGCGCCTGCAGCGATGCTGTCCATGTGGGTTGCAGTGGGCAATGTGGCGGAGAAAATGAGATCCGCTGCGGTCGTGATATTATCCATGGAGTAATTATCGGACGGAGACCATGTAAACCTTAGTTCTATCGGCCTAAAGGGCCCTCTGTTCCTCAACCCCCGCAAGAAATTACATTTTTTACATCTCCCTCTTAAGTTTTTCAGCGGATGCTTGATAACTGTTGTATGAAGACAGAATTGGTGCCCACGAGGGAGGTGAGAACGAAATCAAGCACAGTGGGGCACGATCTGTCGCAGCACCCCAGGCGAGATCGTCGGGGCAAAATAATCCTAGAAAAGGAGAATCACCATGGCTGTTAACGACATATCATTGACCGCAGGAATGAGATCCAACCTATTAAGCCTCCAGAAGACGGTCGACCTGTTGAACCGGACCCAGAACCGCCTTTCCACGGGCAAGAAGGTCAACTCGGCAATCGACAACCCGGTATCATTCTTTGCCGCTCAGGCCCTGACCAGCCGGGCATCTAAGATTGACAGCTTGAAGGATGCCATGGGTCAGGCGATCCAGACCATTGCAGCGGCTGACAAAGGTATCACGGCCATCACGGCGATGATCGAGCAGGCAAAAGGTCTCGCACAATCTGCTCAGACTGCGGATAATACGCAGGATACCCTAACCGGCGATGTGACCGCAATAGCGACTGGAGAAACCATTATATTGGGTGGAGTTACTCTAACGGAGGGCACCGACTTCGATATTGGCGGTAGCGATTCGGAAACCGCAGCCAGTTTGGCGGCAGCCATCAACGGGGCCACCTATGGAGGCGCTGATTCTTTTTCGGCGACAGCCTCCGGTGACAAGGTTACCATCACTAAGGTAACCGTTGCAACCGGTATGAACGCGGACGCCGTCACGGGTGATATTACCGGAACTGGAGCTACCCATTTTGCTGCGGCTGTTAACACTGCTCCAACCTCGGAACTTGAGAGTCTTCAGGACCAGTACAACACCTTGCGTGATCAGTTGACTGCGTTGGCGGGGGACTCCGGGTATAAGGGTAAGAACCTCCTGAATGCCGATACGCTTACCGTTAAGTTTGAAGGCACGACACTGGCTGTGGAAGGTTTTAGTGCAACAGCGGCTGGTCTGGGTATTACTGCCGCTGCTTGGACCACGGATCTTGCCAACGCCACAACCGACATCGATCTACTGGATGCCGCAGCGTCCAAGCTCCGTTCAGAATCATCCAAAATGTCCGGCAACCTGAGCATCATCACGGTCCGTCAGGACTTCTCGACGAACATGATCAACACGCTGACCGAAGGTTCGGACAAATTAACCTTGGCCGACACCAACGAGGAAGGAGCTAACATGCTCATGCTCCAGACCCGTCAGTCTCTGAGCACGACCGCCCTGAGCATGTCGGCGCAGGCAGCTCAGTCGGTACTGAGACTGTTCCAGTAGCAGGTGAATAAAGCGGGGAGGAGGCCATAGGGGCCTCCTCCTTTCTCGCCCCCTATGGGTGCGGCGGTAGACCGCGTAACAGAAAGAACCAGCGGGCAGGACATGGTATCTGCCCAACAGGCACCGACTATGGCCCTCAAGATAAATCTAAAGCCCCATGAGCGATTGATCATCGGTGGTTCCGTGATATCGACCGGTCATTCAAAAAGCGAGCTTATTGTCGAGAATAACGTCCCTGTATTGCGGGCCAAGGATATTCTCCGTGAGAAAGATGCAGATACGCCATGTAAGCGCATCTATTTTATCATTCAACTAATGTACGTCGATGATAAAGACCTCGCCGAGAAACACAACATCTACTGGGCCTTGGTGAAGGAAGTCATGGCGGCAGCGCCCACCACGTCGAGACTGATAGCCCAGATCAGCGAGAATGTACTCAACAACCGATACTACCAGGCTCTTAAGGTAGCAAAGAAATTAATCGAATACGAACAGGAGACGATGGAATATGCCAGGAACAGCAGGACTCAGCGCGTATAGGCAGACAATAGGGGCCACCCTATCAGGCAGGGAACTGGAGGCAGCGATTTTCACGAAGGCCGCCAACTTATTGAAGGGTTGTCTGGCGCACTGGGATGAAAAGGACAATTTCCGACGTCTGGGTGAGGCGCTCACCTACAACCAGAGAATATGGACGATCTTTCAGGACGAGCTCACAAAAGCCGACAATCCTTTGCCCATAAAGATTCGCGAGAACATTCTCACCCTGAGCGTATTCGTCGATAAAAGGATCGTCGATGTCATGGCGCACCCGGAGCCCGAAAAGCTCGCGATTCTGATTGACATCAATCAGAACCTGGCCGCAGGTCTTCGTGGTAGTCCCGCCCAATAAAACCTCAAGCGGTCACCTCGATCCGTCACAGATTCTCGAGCGACATGATGGTTTCGTCACCCAGCTTGTTCTTTGACGGGCCCATCGGGCAGGTTTGTATGATGGGGCGCTCAAGAGGCCCTATCGGCCGCAATAAGGCATGCCTTCAGCGGACAATTGGTCCATTTTCCCCCGTCATTCTTAAGTTTCAAAGGCACGTTCCGATAAACGTACTAAGGGAGAATTTCGAGGATGACAATCTCTGACTACCAGATAAGTAGTGTGATACGGAACTATGTCAAGAACATGCGTGGAAAACTCGATGCCGTATATGCCGGGGCAGAGGAGTTTGAAACCGAGGATCAGAGTACGATTTCCGAGGAAGGGATGAAGCGCATGGTCTATGAGAGGATCGGTGAAAAGATGACGGAGAGACTAAAGAAGCATGAAGCCAAGTGAAGGTCGGCCTAGACTTCTGATAGTCGAGGATGATCAGATCCTCCGAGAGATGCTCGAGCACTATCTAAAGACCGACGGCTTTACGGTGGATGTGGCAGTCAACGGCCGGGAAGGATACGACAAGCACAAAGAGCAGAGCTACCATCTCATCATAACAGACCTGAATATGCCTGAAATGACGGGCATTGATCTTGTGCAGAAGGTCAGAGAATTCGACGATTTCGTGGAGTTTATCATAGTCACCGGCTACGCAACCCTCGAGAGCGCCGTAGAGGCCGTGAGGATCGGGGCCTTCGACTATATTGTCAAGCCCTTTAAGCTGGATGAGCTTCGTGTGGCGGTCAAGAACGCCTGCGACAAAATCACATTAAAAAAGACCAACAGGGAGTTGCTCCAAAAGCTCAAGGGCTTTCACGAAGAGATCGACCGATACAAGCTGGATCAGGCAAGCGCCTACATGGAAAAGATCACAAAGGAGTTGGAGAACCTGGCACGGCTCAAAAAGGCGGGGCTTTTGAAAGATGAAGAGATAGACGGGTTTCGAGAGAGGATTCTAAAGAAGATATTATGATGTTCGACGGCTCCACAGTCCTGGTAATTGACGACAGCTTTGAGACCACCGAGCTCCTTTCGGATTGCCTCACGATGAATGCCTGTCATGTCCTTAAGGCTGATACGGGCAATAAGGCCTTACAGATTCTCCGCCAGAATGAGATAGATGTCGCGGTCGTAGACATCAATCTTCCGGACATGAACGGTATATCACTGCTGGACCCGATAAAGACCCACGACCCAACCATTGCCATCGTCATGATCACTGGCTACCCGGAACCCAACTTCGTGGTCGATGCCATGAAAAAAGGGGCTTCGGACTTTCTGGTGAAGCCCTTCGATCTCGACAAGCTCTTGATCGTCATGATGCGAGTGATGAGAGAAAGGGAGATTCTCCGCGAAAAGAAAGACATCCTCGACAAACTCGAAGACAAAAAGAAGATAGAGATGTTGAACCGGCAGCTCCAGAAGAAGATTGAGGAGCTGAGCACCATGTTCCACATATCGAATAGCCTGAACGGGTTGAGCATTGCTGAAGATGTCTATGAGAAGATGCTGCAGTTGGTGAGGGAGGTCTTAAACCCCCGCTCCTGTGCATTCTATCTGGCCGGTCACGACAGTCAGGAACTGATTCTTGTGCTGGAGCACAAGGACAACGGCACCAAGCCCCATGAGCGTCGTCTCGTGCTATCCGATGAGTTTGTGCCTAAATCAGGTCTCTCCATGACATATCTCACGCGCAACGGCACCGTATTCCTGCCGCTCATCATAAAGGACCAGCGGGTGGGTTACATTGCGGTCGAGGGGAGAAAAGGGAAGGGGGTTTTCCCGAGCGATGACCTCTTTCTCCTCAAACTGGTGGCCGAGAAGGCAGCCATCAAGATCGAAAATAAAATGCTCTATGAAAGCCTTTACAACAGTATTTTGGACACCTTGTCATCGCTGATCATCGCCATTGACCGGCGGGATTCCTACACAAAAGGGCACTGCGAACGAGTGGCCGAGATGTGTCTCCAATTGGGAGAGCGCATGAACATCTCCGAGTATGAAAGGAGCGTCCTGGGAATTGTAAGCCCCATTCACGACCTGGGAAAGATTGGGATAGCCGATGAGGTCCTTTTGAAACCAGGCAGCCTCACCAACAAAGAATACGAGGTGATGAAGGGCCATGCGGCTATGGGCGAGGAGATAATGAAACGGTTTGAGATACTCGCCGAGGAAGCGAAGATTATCCGCCATCATCACGAGCGGTTCGACGGCAAGGGATATCCGGATCAGCTCGCGGCCGCTGCCATCCCTTTGTGCTCCCGCATTATCGCGGTGTGCGATGCCTACGATGCCATGACATCAGACAGACCTTATCGAAAGGCCCTGAGCCTGGGGGAGGCGATGGAGGAGATAAAGCGCGGCTCCGGGAAACAGTTCGACCCTCCTGTGGCGGAGGCCTTTATGTCAGTTATGGCAAGTGGGGCAAGACCTGAATGAAAGAAAAAAGGCAGTTTTTCAGGATAAAGGATCATCTGGAGATCGAGTTTCGGGAGATCGACAAAGAGGAGTTTGCTGAGTTAGAGCATGAGATCAAGTATAGGCCCTCCCAGGTATTTGAAGCCAATTCGATCAAGCTTCCCTATGAGGACGACCGAACAGGAGCAGACGACAAGGAAACGCTGATCCCCTATCTCAGGATCATAGATCGAAAGCTATCGGCAATACTGGATCTGCTGTCACGGACTTCTCACGATCTGAGGATGGGTCAGGCCAAACTATTTACTGCCTGGTACGGGGAAATAGAGATCAGCGGCGCCGGTCTATCCTTGGTCATGCCCACACCTTTCGCTGCGGGAACGCTTCTGCATCTGAAGGTTATGCTGCCGATCTTCCCTTACCCGACAATCCACACATTATGTGAGGCCCTACGGCACCAAGAAACATCGGCAAATGACATGACTGGCTGGAAAAATGCCCTGAAGTTCCGAACCATCAATGACTTGGACCGGGACTTACTCGTCAGCTACATATTCGACAAGGAGAGGGAGCAGATCAGGCTGCGTAAAGCGCTCGATCACGGGTAACTAATGGATATTGCGACACTCTTGGGGTTGACGCTGGGGATAGGGGCCTTGTTGGGCTCCTTTCTGATGGAAGGGGGGCATCTCGGGGCCTTGATCCAGATCCCGGCGATGACCCTCGTGATCGTCGGCACCCTGGGGGCATGTGTCATTACCACCTCTATGTCACAGTTGAAGGCCCTGCCCGCCGTTTTCAAGATCGCCCTCTTCGAAAAGAAGCTGAATCCGCCGGAACTGATAGACCTCATCTATGATCTCGCCCAGAAAGCAAGGAAAAATGGTCTCCTCAGTCTTGAAAAAGAGCTAAGCAACATAGATGACCCATTCCTGAAGAAAGCCATCCAGCTCGCAATCGACGGCTTCGAGACCAACAAAATCAAGGAGATCCTGGAGATTGAAATATCCTATATGGAGGAGAGACATAAGGCCGGTGCGACATTCTTTCAGAAGATGGGTGGATTTTCCCCGACGCTGGGCATCATGGGGACCGTTCTTGGCCTCATCCACGCCTTGGGTAATCTTGAAAACAGCTCAAATATAGCTTCCGCCATAGCGGCGGCATTTATCGCTACCCTGTGGGGGGTCGCGTTGGCCAATCTCGTGTACCTGCCTATAGGCGATAAGCTCAAAGCCAAGCACCAAGATGAATCGCTCTGTCTCGAGATTATCACGGAAGGGGTTCTCTCCCTGGCCATGGGGGACAATCCCCGGGTGATCAGAATGAAGCTCCTTTCCTTTCTGGTCCCTCATATGAGGACAGAGGAAGAATGATGCGCAAGAAGAAACGCGAGGAAGAACACGAAAATGGGGAGCGGTGGCTCATCACCTATGCGGACCTGATCACGCTCCTCCTTGCCTTCTTTATCCTCATGTATACCATGTCCAAACAAGACGCCCAAAAATATCAGGAGGTCTCTGGTCATCTGAAGGCAGTTTTCACCGGGGGCATAGGAGTTGCAGGAAAGGGGTCAGTCCTCGGAAAAACCCCGACCGAACTCTCTTTTAAAGGTGGCGACGGGTCGGGCGTGCGTGAACTGGAGCGTCAGATCAGAGGTGTCGATGAACAGGCAAAGGGTCGAATATCGGTCTTTGCAGATGATCGTGGAATTGTCGTGAGGGCCATGGAAAAAGCCTTCTTTGATGAGGGCAGGGCAAATCTTAGCGACCAGGCAAAAAAGGCTCTGGACGCTATCGTTCCGACGATCAAAGGCATGAACAGCCATCTGAGGGTGGAAGGGCATACGGACAATGTGCCGATTCGCACTGTCGAGTTCAGGTCCAACTGGGAGCTTTCAGTCATGCGTGCCACCGAGGTGGTACGATATTTCATCGAGCAACATAAGTTCCCACCCGACAAGATATCGGCGGCTGGATATGCAGAATACAGACCGATCGCACCCAATGATAGCACAACAAACCGTGGGCTGAACCGTCGGATCGAGATGATCATCGTGAAATCAGCGCAGACCGGGACGCCCGGGGTTGAAACCGGTCAAAAAGAAGGTCACCAGGCGGCGGGGCTTTGACACGGCTTTTTGAATTCTTTAGAATGGGGCGTGAATGGCGATAGGCTCTGTGAAAGGAAGCATGAGGGGTAAGCAGTCTGGCGGAGGGTTGGTAGAGTCGGGTCTGCCGAACAGGGCAGCGACGTCCGAGATAAGAATTATTTGTTTGAAAACGAACCGCGACCTTTTATAATAGAGGAAATGAGGCCGGCAGGTCAGAAATCGTACAGGAGAGGACAATGTCCCTTGATCTTCTAACAATTGGCCAACTTTTAAAGGAGACGCGAGAAGCAAAAGGTCTGAAGGTGGAGGATGTCTCCAATATTCTTTATCTCAGAAAATCTATTATAGATGCGCTCGAGAGTGGGAACTGGGAAAAACTGCCCCACCAGGTCTATGTAAAGGGATACCTCAATCAATATGCCTCGTATCTTGATGTTGCCGACAGGCTTGCCGAGGCAATGCGGGTCGAGGATAAGCCCGAAACAATAGTTAGTTCCGAGCCCATTGAGGACAAGGGCAATCAATCATCCGCGAGACATCTTACCGAAAAACTGCGCGAGATATACCCGAGAAGACGTTTTGTGGTCTATGGCGCGAGCCTTGCCGTTTTGCTCGTAATCTTTGCTTATCAGACCATCGAGCGCCGGACTTCACCCCCCTCACCTGCAGGGACCTATGCGGTCTCCAATGCCGCATACCAGACAAGTACAAAGTCGACTGAACATTCCGCTCCTACCGTGCTTGACTCGAAGAAGCTGGTCGTCGCATGCAGGGACAGGACCTGGATTCGAATCGTGATCGACGAGACCGAAAAAAAGGAGTTCATGCTCAATCCTGAGGAAATGGTCGCTTTCAACGCCAAAGAGGGGTTTGACCTCCTGATCGGTAATGCGGGTGGGGTTACCCTCTTCTACAACGGCCAGAACGTTGGATTTGAGGGAGAGAAAGGCGAAGTGAGGCGAGTGAGACTTCCTTAGGACATTGCTGGCACTTCATACCGATCAACCTCCCATTTCCCCCTCATGATCATACTTGGCTTGGACCCTGGGTTGGCCAGCACAGGATACGGCGCCATTTCCTGCGATGCCCGCGTGCCTGCGCTCCACAGCATCGGAGCGATCAAAACTCCTCCCAGCGAGCCGGTACCCAAGCGGCTTTTCCAGATTCATTCCGATCTCACTGTTTTGGTTGGCAAGTTGAAGCCTGACTTTGTGGCCATCGAAAACGCCTTCTCCCTCGTCAAGTATCCGAAAGCCGGGATTGTGCTGGGCGGCGTAATCGGTGTAATATACTTGACGATGTTTCAACACGATCTTCCCGTTTTTGAAGTGAGCCCGCGAGAGATCAAGAACTGCCTGGTCGGTTCGGGCGGCGCCACAAAGAACCAAATCAAGGCCGCCGTTGAGCGAGCCCTGCACATAAACAACATTTCATCCTTTCACGCGGCCGACGCCTTAGCAGTTGCTCTCACGGCCTACTACCGAAAAGGTTCGCTGGGGATCACCAAATGATTTCCTATTTGGAGGGCAAACTGAAACGCGTCCACACCGACAAAGTTACTCTCTACGTCAGTGGGGTAGGGTACGACGTACTGATTCCAGCCTACGTGATGAGCGAGATAAAAAGAGGCTCTAAGCTGGAAGACCAGTTATCCCTGCACATCTCGTACAACCAAACGGAGAGGCAACCCAAGCCGGTGCTGGTGGGCTTCAAGCAGGAATTGGACAAGGAATTCTTTGAGCTCTTCATATCCGTTGAGGATATCGGCCCCCTCGCCGCTATCCGTGCCCTGGACAAACCGGTAAGAGATATTGCCCGTTCCATAGAAGAAAAGGATGTCAAAGGTCTGAAGCAGTTGAAGGGCATCGGTGAAAGAAAAGCCGAAAAGATCATCGCGGCCCTCAAGGGCAAAGTCGCCAAGTATGCACTGATTCCTGAAGCTGAACCTGCATCCGGTCCTGCTCAGGATTTCATTGAGGAAGTCGAATACGTTATGGTTAATCAATTGGGACATAAGATATTTGAAGCCCGGAAGATGATTCAAGAGGCTATGCGCAAGAATCCTGGGATTAGCTCTACTGAGGAGCTGTTCGAGGAGGTCTATAGAGGGTATAAAAAGTGATCGTTGAACAGTCAGAGGGGCTTTCTTCGGTTCTGGACCGCGAAGAAGATGAACAAATTCTTAGTCTCCGCCCCCGGTCTCTGCCTGATTATGTCGGGCAGGAACGGGTTGTAGAAACACTGAAAATCGCGATCGAAGCGGCTCTCATGAGGAACGAGCCCCTTGAGCACCTGCTCTTCAATGGCCCTCCCGGCCTTGGTAAGACCACTTTGGCTCATATAATAGCAAACGAAATGGGGACACGTCTCATCACCTCCTCTGGCCCTGCACTGGAGAAAGGGGGAGACTTGATGGGGCTTCTTACCAACATGGAAAAAGGGGACGTTTTCTTTATCGACGAGATACACAGAATCCCTAAGGTTGTAGAGGAATTCCTGTACCCGGCCATGGAGGATTTTGCCGTCGATTTCATATTTGACAAGGGCGTTCATGCGAGAACACACCGATATCGTCTAGAACGTTTTACCCTGATCGGGGCTACCACCAGGTCGGGGCTGCTTTCATCCCCCTTGCGTGAACGGTTCGGGATCGTCCGGGATCTAGATTTTTACCACGACGACGACCTTGTTCGCATCGTCAAACGGTCCGCCGCAATTCTGAGTATTCCTATCGAACACGCTGGCGCATATGAGATCGCGCGAAGGTCTCGAGGGACACCGCGGGTTGCTAATCGACTACTGAGACGGGTTCGGGATTTTGCTCAGGTCCGTGCCGAAGGCACCATAGCGCGAGATGTTGCGGTCGAAGCCCTTAATCTCGAGGGGGTGGACGAATTTGGGCTCACTGAGACGGATCGGAGGCTTCTCAAGACAATAATGATCAACTACAAGGGCGGACCGGTAGGCATCGAAGCTCTTGCTGCTACGTTGCAGCTTGAACAGGACGTGCTGTTGGAGGTCCTTGAGCCCTATCTCCTGAAAACAGGGTTTGTTATCAGGACTTCACAGGGAAGGAAGGCCACTGAGAGGGCCTTTGAACATCTAGGTGTACCCCATCACACCAACAAGAAGGTTAATAAAACCCTTTTTGATGTGTAAAGGCAGACGAAAAATACGGTATGTAAGGGATTATAAAAGGCGTTCGCTACTGACTCAGCCGCTCCATCTCATCGGTTGAGATATCGAAATTGGCGTTCACCTTCTGAACGTCATCCGAATCCTCGAGCGCTTCCATCAACTTGAGCATAGTCTCTGCGTGTTTGCCTTCAAGCTTCACTGAGGTTTGAGGGATCATGGTAAGTTCGGCCTCCTCGTACTTCAAGCCGTTTTCCTCAAAGGCTTTCCTCACCTTATCAAAGCTGGCCATATCGGTATAGACTTCGATGATTCCGTCATCTTCTTTCACGTCTTCGGCCCCGGCGTCAAGGGCCAATTCCATGATCTTGTCCTCGTCGACGGTGGCTTTTTCGAAGGAGATATAACCCTTTTTCTGGAAAAGCCACGATACACTACCGGCCTCCGCCATGTTTCCATTATACCGTGAAAATATGTGACGAACCTCTGCGGTGGTTCGCTTAGTGTTATCGGTTAAGGTCTCTACAAGAACCGCTACACCACCCGGTCCATAGCCCTCATAGACGTGTTCCTCGTATGCCTCTCCGCCCTCAAGGGCACTTGATCCTCTCTTGATGGCCCGCTCAATATTTTCTTTTGTCATGTTCTCGGCTTTAGCCTTCAGGACAGCAACTCTTAGTCTGGGATTTGCCTCAATGTCACTGCCACTGATGCGGGCAGCTGTGGTTATCTCCTTGATAAGCTTCGTGAAGATTTTACCCCTTTTCGCGTCCGCAGCACCTTTCTTGTGTTTGATAGTACTCCATTTGCTGTGGCCTGACATTGATTTCCCCCGAGTTCAAGAATGGTGGGCGGTAAAGGAATCGAACCTTCGACCTCCGGTATGTGAGACCGGCACTCTAGCCTTCTGAGCTAACCGCCCGTCGAAGGTTATTTTAAATGCATTAATCAGCAAAAGTCAACATCAAGGTAACTCTCGTTCCCTTCCATTTGCTTACAAAATTGTCTATCATTATTCCCATGAGCCGTTATGTTTTTGGCCCAGTGCCGTCTAGACGGCTGGGGTTTTCACTGGGCGTGGATATTATTCCGCGAAAGTACTGCACCTTTGACTGCATTTATTGCCAGGTTGGCAGGACCACGGAAAAGACGGTCCTCCGTTCAAGTTTTGTTGACCCAAATGATGTAATTGATGAAGTTATTGGGCATATTCATAGCAGGCAACCCATCGACTTTGTGACCTTTTCGGGGTCGGGAGAACCGACGCTCAATAAAGACCTCGGGTCAATCATCAGAGCACTTAAAAAACGCATGTCCACTCCGATAGCTGTCATTACCAACGGGTCTCTCCTTGATCGGCCGGATGTGAGGAAGGATTTGGCAGAGGCTGATGTTTTGATGCCCTCCCTGGACGCAGTTACCGAAGACGCCTTTGTTCGAATCAACAGGCCTGCGGGGTCTGTGAGCCTCATTTCTATGATTGAGGGGTTAAGAGCCCTGAGGGCCGAATATCGCGGTCAGATATGGCTCGAGATAATGTTAATCAAAAACATTAACGATACATCGCAACATCTCGAAGTATTAAAGGAAGTTGTTACTTCAATCGGTGTTGACAAGATCCACCTCAATACGGTGGTCCGCCCCCCGTGCGAAGCGGCTGCTGAGGGGATCAGCGAGGAGCGACTGTCGGAGATACAGGATTTCTTTGGTTCCACCGCTGAGATAATCTGCGGCTTCAGGAAGGATCATGTACGGTCTTCCCAAGAGGAGAACTGGGAAGAGTCGATTCTTGCCATTCTCAAGCGCAGATCTCTGACCCCTGATGATGTGGCCAGGGTTACAGGCCTCACCCGAGCACAGGCAGATGAAGGACTGATTAGGCTGCTGGGTGAGAAAAGGGTAAAGGAACATGTTGTGGATGGAGTTCTTTACTATGTTGCCACGAAATAGCGTGATGCCTTTGGATCTCTGCGTTGTGTTTGCCCCGGTAATCTATGCAGTGGCTTTCGAGGCATCGGATTCCCAATAATTTTATTGACAAATCGGCGTTTCGCCAATTATCATAGATCCTTTGGGGTGACAATGGAAAACGTTAAAGAATGGCACACCGACAAAATTATTGACAGGACCGCCAAGGCGCTCAGGGCTCGGCAGTTTGATGTCCTTTCATTCAAGAAGCGTGAAGATGTCGTTCGGGCTCTGCTGCAACAGGTCGTGCCCGGCATGACCGTCGGCATAGGCGGTTCCGTCGGACTCCGAGACATCGGATTACCAGATTTGCTGAAAGGGAAGGGCGTCGTGCTTCTTGACACGTGGCAGGAGGGGCTCACTTCGCAAGAAGTTCTTGATCTCAGGCTGCGCCATCTCACCTGCGATCTCTTCCTGAGCGGCATAAACGCCTTAACGGAAAAGGGCGAGATCGTGAATATGGACGGGATCGGAAACCGGATCGGAGCCATTAGCTTCGGTCCTGGCAAGGTAATCTTGGTCGCTGGTGTCAATAAGATCGTACCCGATGTCGAATCGGCCCTGCAACGAATCAAAAGGGTAGCCGCGCCCATGAATGCTCGAAGAATGGGGCTTCCATTACCCTGCGCCGAGAGCGGCCACTGTCATGACTGCCAATCCGATATGCGGATATGCCGAGTGTTGTCTATCATGGAAAGAAGACCAAGTACAACCGATATCGCCATCTATCTGGTTGCGGAAGAGCTCGGGTACTGAACAGGGAGACCTATGAAAATCGAAAGGGCCGTTATTAGCGTTTCAAACAAGGAAGGGTTAGACGATCTCGCGGCCTTCCTAAAGATACAGGGGGTCGAGATCATCTCTACCGGGGGAACAAAGAAGTATTTAGACCAATTAGGTTTCGATCCCGTCGAAATCAGTCGTTATACCGGATTCCCGGAGATAATGGATGGAAGGGTCAAGACCCTGCATCCACGTGTTCATGGAGGAATTCTCAATATCAGGGACAAAAAGGAACACCAACAGGCAAAAAAAGATCTGGATATAAAGGATATCGATTTGATCGTGGTCAATCTCTATCCATTCAGGGAAGTCGTGGCTAAAGGCTGCACCTTCGAAGAAGCTATAGAGAATATAGATATTGGTGGCCCCTCAATGATCCGCGCGGCTGCGAAGAATTTTCGCTTCGTAACGGTTGTTGTGGATCCAGCAGACTATCCCAGGGTGATTCAGGATATGCAGGCGAATGGGGGGGCGACTTCGGATGAGCTGAGATTTTATTTGGCCAAGAAGGTGTTCGCACTCACATCAGAATACGATCTCGCTATCCACAGTTATCTCTCGTCAGCCGGCTCTTAAAGGAAACCGCTATGAAGATTCTGGTTGTCGGAGGGGGAGGCCGAGAGCATGCCCTTGCGTGGAAGCTGTCCCAATCACCCCATGTAGAAACCATCTATTGTGTTCCCGGGAATGGCGGCATCGAAGAAATCGCCACCTGCATCAATATGGATGTAGGCGATTTTGACGGACTTATCCGTTTTTCAAAGCAGGAATCCATAGATCTTGTTGTCGTTGGCCCGGAAGGTCCGCTAGCTGCTGGAATCGTGGATGCATTTCAATCCAAGGGAATAGCGATCTTTGGTCCCCAGAAGAATGGAGCGCTCGTTGAAACCAGTAAGGTTTTCGCCAAGCGAATGATGGAAAAATATGACGTTCCCACGGCTCCATTTCAGGTTTTTAGTGACTACGGGGAGGCAGCATCCTACGCTGAGCAATTGACGCCCCCCTATGTGGTCAAGGCTGATGGGCTGTGTGCAGGGAAGGGCGCCTACGTCATACATGATAGAGCCGAAGGTCTTAAGGCGCTGAACGACCTGCTGGTAGAAAAGATCTTTGGTCAAGCAGGCAACAGCGTCATTATCGAGAGCTTCCTGAAAGGCGTGGAGGTTTCGTATCTGGGTTTATCGGACGGAGAGACCGTGTTGCCGCTTCTTCCTGCCCAAGATCATAAACCGCTTCTCGACAACGATCAGGGGCCTAATACTGGGGGCATGGGAGCCTATACACCGGTGCCTTTCATGAATCCCCAGATCGAGATGGAAATCGATCGCGTCGTCATGAAGAGATCTGTACGGGCTTTGGCGGAGGGCGCGGTCACCTTCAAGGGCGTCCTCTATGGCGGTCTGATGCTCTCGGATGACAACAAGCCTTGGGTGCTGGAGTTTAACGCTCGCTTCGGGGATCCGGAGACCCAGCCAATCTTGTATAAGATGGAGAGCGATCTGCTTCCCTACCTGATGGCCTGTGTGGAAGGAGGATTGAGCCGCATGGAGCCGATCTCCTGGAAACCGGGGGTTTCAGTATGCGTTGTGCTCGCTGCCAAAGGCTATCCCGAGAAGCCCGTAAAGGGAGACCGCATCTTTGGACTTGAGGATCTCAAGGGACGGGCGGACGTCAAGGTATTTCATGCCGGGACCAGAAAAGATGGGGATCGGTTCTATACAGCCGGGGGGCGGGTACTTGGCGTGACCGCCTTGGGGGATAGCTATAGCGACGCGATCAGGAAGGTGTATGACGCTGTTGGGTGTATAAAGTTTGAGGGTATGCAGTACCGTACCGATATCGGAAGAAAATCTTTGGGAGCGTGAAATGGTAAAAGAGTATAGGATCGGCGTCATACCGGGAGATGGGACGGGCCCGGAGGTGGTTGCAGAAGGAATCAAGGTTCTTAATGCTGCGGGCAGCCGATATGGCTTCAGCCTGAGCTACACCAATTATGATATTGGGGGGGAACGATATAAAAGGACAGGCGAGATCCTGCCTAATAGTGTTCTGGACGAGCTAAAATCACAGCAAGCCCTTTTTCTCGGGGCCATAGGTCATCCCGATGTTGCCCCCGGTATACTCGAGAAGGGAATACTGCTAAGGACGCGTTTTGAGCTGGATCAATACATCAATCTACGGCCGGTCAAACTCTACGCCGGCGTGGAGACACCGCTGAAGAACAAGGGCCCTGAGGATATTGATTTTGTCGTTGTCCGTGAAAACACCGAAGGCCTCTATACCGGTTCGGGCGGGTTTCTCAAAAAGGGGACTGCCGATGAGGTCGCCGTGCAGGAATCAATCAACACACGCAAAGGTGCAGAGCGCTGTATTCGCTTTGCCTTCGATTACACCCGGAGCCGGAACAAGGCGAAGAAACTAACCCTCTGCGGAAAAACCAATGTCCTCACCTACGCCTTTGATCTGTGGGAAAGAACCTTCTACGAGGTGGCAGGGGACTACCCCACGGTCCAAACGGACTATGCCCACGTTGACGCAACGTGCATGTGGATGGTGAAGAACCCGGAGTGGTTTGATGTCATCGTTACTGACAATATGTTTGGAGACATCATCACCGATTTGGGAGCGATGATTCAGGGCGGAATGGGGATAGCCTGCGGTGGCAACATTAACCCGCAAGGTGTGTCCATGTTTGAGCCCATCGGCGGGTCTGCGCCGAAGTATACGGGCAAGAACATGATCAACCCGCTGGCCGCGATTCTTGCCGGTTCAATGATGCTTGAATTCCTTGGGGAAAAACCTGCAGCCCAGGGCATTGAATCTGGCGTGGAGCGGGCGTTGAGAGATAATCTCAAGTCTGTCGAGGCAGGCAGGATGGGCATGGGTACCAAGGAAGTGGGAGATCTCATAGCAGCGTATGTGCTCGGCTCGTAAGCACTTGCCGCCTCACCTATTATAATTAGCCGCGTCCATCAAATACCCTCAGCTTCTTGCTGAGGGTATTTCTATTAATTCCCAAAAGTTTTGCCGCCCGCGATATGTTACCATCGGTAACTCTCAATGCCGATCTAATAAAAAGTCTTTCCATAACCTCATGCATACTTGTCAACAGATTGTCAGTCTCGCCAACGGCTGAGGCAAGAAGCCTCTCGATGACAGTCTCGAGGCCGATCTCCATCTGCTTGACGAGACGGTCCGGCGGTAGAGTGACCGCGAGATGGTTGGGACGGACGGTCAGCTTGTTCTGGCTCGCAGCGTGTTGGTCTGGGCAATTGTCGGGGAGGTCCTGGGTGTTTGGCGATGATGCCGGTTCAATCGTGAGGGAGGGGACATTTGTTATTTCCATAGGTTGTGCAAGACCTCGTTCTTCGTGGTTCTGATAATGGATATTATGTTAACTGCCAGAGACACCAATTATTGGTTGAGACCACATCTCATTCCTACGGCTGTCGCAGGAACGTTATATGCTATCCGACCCTCGTCCGCAGTGTCAATTAAAAATCTTTAACGAAGCAACCAGCGAGCCAAACAAACATCACGGGACCGCACCACGCCTTACCTCTGGCCCTGGCCACCTTCACCGAGCAGCCTCTGCACCTCACGGGGCGTTAGATGGCGGTACTGACCCGGCCTGAGCTTGCCAAGTAGCACCGAGCCGATCCTGATCCTGCGAAGGCGGAGTACCGCGTGGCCCAATGACTCCGCTATCCTGCGAATCATTCTATTTCTGCCTTCCGTAGCCTTGATGGCGTACCAGGCGTTCTTGCGAGTGAGCGCAAGCAGTTGCACAGAACGGACCCGGTAGAGTATCCCATCGATGCGGCGCCCAATCGTAAACTTTTCCGCCTCCTGAGGACTCAAGGACCTCTGCAGTTTCACATGATATTCCCTTTCGATCTCGTTCCGAGGATGGAGAACTCTATCAGCGAAGCTACCGTCGTTTGTGAACAGTATAAGCCCCTCAGAGGCGAAGTCCAGCCGGCCAACGGGGTAAATCCGCCCGTCTATTGGGACGAGGTCTCTCGCCAGCGGCCGTCCCTTTGGATCTGCAAGGTCAGAGATATATCCAGGAGGTTTGTTCAGGGCGATGTAAACTTTTTCCGGAGGTACCCTGGAAATGGGCATGCCATCAACAGTTACGCGATCATGCTCAGAATCGACCTGATAATATGGGTCTACTATTTTATGATTATTAACGTTAACGAGGCCATGTTTGATCATGGCCTCGGCTTTTCTCCGGGAGGCAACCCCGTTCACTGCTAAGAACTTTGATAAACGCTCAGTCAAGCACGCTTCCCAGAGCCTCCACCCCATTGGCTGGCAGGTACAAACATTTCGTAACGAACCTTCTACTCCACGAAGGTCTCCACCAGTTTCTCAGATTCAAGGCGATGGATCGGCCTTAAGGCATGTCTTTCCCTCTCGACCTTCCTGTATACCTTAAAAGAAAGAGGATCTCCCTTATCAGGCATGGGGTCGGCCACCATTTCCACAACGATCTCTTCACCCTTGCTGAGTTCAAGAATGACATCATGGGTATACTCACGGGTCGAGGTGTAGATCAACGCCTCGCCGGAATAGTATCCTCGTCTAAAGGAGGCGCGAACCCGGTGAGAACCATTACTCAGATTCACCCTGCCCATATTGTTCTCTCCAATATTGAGTGCCCCACCGTCCACTGTGACCTTGAATTGAACCGGGCTTATTATATTAAACTCAGCTCTTTTCAGATTCAATTCCTTGAAGGGATCTGCTGCGGCTTCCTCTTTTATTATACCGGCCCTCTCCTCTTTTGGAGGTACGTACTGCCTTGGTTTATAGGAGAATAGGCAGACGCTTTCGACACGCTTTTCTTTCTTTACGTAGGGCAGAACAATCTTGTCCGTATCGCCGTCGGCGACAAGCGTTGTTGACGGAGCGAAGACGATCACCCTGTCGTTGTCTCCCTGGCTGACACGCTGAAACGAGAGCTCAACTGAGTTGCCACTGACGATATGGGTTCCCGTCAGGACCAGATCGAATCCATTATTCTTGAGATAATTTTTCACCTGCTGGGACGATGTGCCATACTCATTCGGATAATATGAGAAATCCGGGAATCGCCGGCCGTCAATCGCGACGATACGTTTCTTCTGAGAGGCTATGTAGATAAGTTCACCCCTCAGCTTCTCTGATAACTGGGTAATATTGTTTTTAGCGTCGAAGATTTCATGTATCAGGATATTAACTTTTTCGTGGGTAGGATAAGCCTTTACGGCGCTATCCAGCACATCGATCATGGTCAGGAAGAGAGCTTCATCTCGGTAATCTACGCGGTCAAAAACCACGATATCGCCTCGTCCGATTTCGCGGAGCGACTCTATAATCTGGCACGTGCTTGAAAAGCCTCTGCTCTCTTGAACCACACATCGTCCTATCATCAGCTTACCGTCCGTCCTGCTGAGAATGTTCCCTATATCTCCTCTGACGAGGCCCTGATTCTTGCCTAAAGAGATGGTGACGTTATCTCCCGTGGAAAGCGCCACCCGCTCTCGAGTAGCATCCGTAATCTCCCCCTTGATCATATCTCGCCCATAGCACGGAGCAACCGAAACTGCCACCCCGAGCCAGAGGAAACATGCACATACTATTTTTAGTAAATGTTGGCTTTTCATTTATCCCTCTGCCTTGTAAAGGTTTTTTATGATCGTTGGCGTAATAAATATCAGCAGCTCTCGCTTGGAATTGGTTTTTGAGTCCTTTTTGAAGAGCCAGCCTACCACGGGGATATCCTTCAAAAACGGCAAACCGTCGACCGATTGGCCATCAGTGATTTCATAAATCCCCCCGATCATCACTGTTTCACCATCACGAATCAATACCTCGGAAGTAGCCTCCCTTTTCTCAATGGCGAGCACACCTTCTACCGGAACCGGCTCGTCTTTTGTCGTCTTTATCTTAAGCCGAATGCCACCATCCTTTGATACATGAGGCGTCACCTCCAGGCTCAAGACAGCTTGCTTGAATTCAGTCGTAGTACCATTCTGCGAGGTGGTTTGATAGGGGATCTCTTTACCCTGAGAAATCCTTGCGGGTACGTTGTCCGAGGTGATCACCTTGGGATTCGATATGACTCTGCCCTTCCCATCACTCTCCAGAGCTGTGAGTTGAACGTCCAATGCCCAACTGTCGGCTGCACTTCCTATGGCCAGAGATATGCCCCCACCCAGAGCGGTACTGACCCCTCCTGAAATATTGGCCGGAGAATTGATGTTGTATGCGCCGCCTGTATTGCTTGTTTGTCCAAGGGCGTTAATACCATTCACCCCCACACTTTTGCCGCCAGCGCTGCTCTTGAACATTCCACCCCATGCTATCCCTATTTCCTTGGAGAAATCAGTGGTGGCTTGCACAATACGCGCCTCGATCTGTACCTGCGCCGGCTGGATATCATGTTCTTTGATGTTCTTGATTACATCGTCTACATTCGATTTTACATCCTTTATGATGAGAGCATTGTTCCATTTTACGAGGGTTACCGCGCCGTTGGGGGAAAGAAGGCCTTTCATCGCCCGACGTTCCTTGCCCTCCTCTTCCTTGCCTCCCTTAATCATCTTCTCTACTTCGACGGCATCGGCATAATTCAAGAAGACCGTTTGGGTTACAAATTCGTCCTCCAATCTCTCTTTCGCCTCTTTTTCCCGGAGGAAGTCCAGCTTATCCTTCCTATCTCTGTCTCGCTCGTCGAAAAACCTTTTTACGGTCATCACGCGGATGACGGTATCTTCTTCCATCTTTGCAAGGTCGTTGCTTTTTAGGATCACGTCAAAGGCCTCGCTCGTCGATATCCCGTCAAGCTTCATGGTGACCTTGCCCTTAACGTCCTCGCCCATCACCAGGTTCTTTTTTGACACCTCTGCCAGTACCCGAAGCACGTTTCTAATGTCCGCGTCCACAAAGTCGAAGGAGACTTTCGGCGCAGGTTGTCTGGCTGTCTGCCCAAGACATATGGTGGGCACGACGAGAACGAAAAACAGTATTAACAGTATTTTTCTAGACATATCCCACCTTTCCTATTTTCTGGGAATATTCAACGTGATCATTCGTACGTCTCGCCTCAACCGGTGGGCCAGAATGATTTTTTCCTCTAAAATATCAGAGACCCATAGGTTGCTGTTCAGGTTCTGGCCCTTCTTAAAGAGAAGCCCCTTCCCCTGCATGTCTTCCATTACCGCAAATTTCTCGCTGCCGGCCTTCATGACGCCCACAAGCTTTAGTTCCTCCAGTTCGTATCCTACCTTGAGCGCCTCCGCGCCAAGTTGATTCTTTGCCCGGAATGCAAGGGCCCTCTCGAATGGATCCCGGCGCTGGGACGTGTAGGTGAAATCGTTCAGGCTGGAGGGCTTGGCCTTGTCTGATTTTGCAGCCTCATTGGTCCTCGCCTGGGCGAACGAAATAGGAAGGTTACTAAGGAGAAGGCACATGAATGCCCCAAGAACTATATATTTCGGATTCTTATCGCTTGACCTCATTTACCCTTGGCCTCCTTGCCTTTCTTTGGCTGCTGGGCTGGAGCATAGACGTAGGTCTTGGCCATGCAGTTTCCCTCCAAGACGACCTTTGTAGCGGTAACCGACTTGGCTTCCAATGAAAAACTGGTCACGTGGACTATCCTCTCGATCCTTCTTATACCGTCAAAGAAATAACCCATATTGTGGTAACCGCCCGTGTATCGCAGTTCAAAAGGCAGCTCGCTATAGAACTCTTTGGCCTGAACGGCTTTGGGCTCGAAGTATCTTATCCTCGCCCCGGTCTCATGACTCAGCGTCGATACCTGTCTTAATAGGTTAGGGACATCCTTCTGCTCCGGCATCTGGCTGAGGACCTGCTGAAATTTATCCTTCAGCTCGGCATATTCCCGCCTGGTTTTGTCCATATTGTTTTTGATGTGTTGCAGTTTGTTTAGCTCACGCTGCACCGATGCGAGCTCTGAAGCCACTGCTTTCTTGTCCTTGAATTGGGGCATAAGAAGCGACGCGAAGACAGCGGCGAACAGCACGACGCAGATGCTGACCATTATAATTATTTTGTACTTCTTCGGGAGATGGGTGATCTTCTTTAGATTAAGGGATAGTTTCATGGCGCTATTTCACCGTTCAGCGTGAACTTCTTCACGGTTATACCATCATCGGTGGTATCTTCAACACTCTTTAACTCCACGTTTTTCATGTATGAGATCTTGGCCAGGCGTTCCGTAAAATCAGATATCGATTCCGATTCCAGAGACCGGCCTTCCAACTCGAACCGGTTCTCATCCTTTTTGAAACGCTTCAGCCATACACTGTCTTTAAGAAGGCCGGGCAAATCGTACATGAGTCTGGCCGGCAACGCCCTTCCCTCCTTTATCCCTTCAATAATGTTTATTCTTCTGGTGATCTCCTTCTTTCCCTTTTCTATGGATAGATATTCCCGGTATATGCTCTGAAGGCTCTCTATCTCTTTTCGCTTGTTCTGTATGTCACGCTTCATGCTCGATATATCGTAGTAGTTCTTTGCATAGATGCCACCGCTGATCATCAGCATGATCACCAACATGACGCAGAATAGGAAGAGATCCTGCGTCGCTATCTCCCGCTGTACCTTTCGAGGAAGGAGGTTTATTTTAATCATGTTTCCAGATCACCTATTCTCGTTGATAGATAGAGCGCGACCGGCGCAAAACACTGGTCCGCTCTATACGTCAGGTCATCCGCCTGCCCGTTAAACGTGAGGAACGGGTTGAGAAACTCGACTTCGATCCCTGTCTCCGTTTCTATCTCCTCTTTTAATTGGCCGATCAAGGCTGATCCACCTGTGAGGAAAATCTTTCCCACCGTCTCCTTTGGTTTGGTCGCCACGTAGAAATTGATCGTCTTGTTGATTTCAGATGCTACGTTACCAACGAATTCGGAAAAAAGTTCCTGAGCCTCATTGTCACCAGTCAACTTCTTTTCTTCGGCGTCGTTGTATTCGATCTTCAGCGCCCTTCCGATATCAGCCGTTAAATGCTTGCCGCCGATCAGGATTTCCCTTGTAAACTCAATCCCCTGCCCTTTCACTATGGCTATGTTGGTTACGGATGCACCCACGTCGGCGGTGACAACCGAAAACTCCTTTGGGGTATGCAACATCTCAACGAGATTGGTAATGGCAAATATATCTACATCAAGGATGAGCAGGTTCAGCCCGGCCAATTTGAACGTATTGATGTACCCATCGACGATCTCCCTTTTTGCCGCGACGATGAGCAGATTCATCATCTCGCCTTTTTCGTCCTCAGGATTCATCACGTAATAGTTGTAGTAGATATCCTGAAGGGGAAAGGGGATGACATTCTCGACCTCTAGCATCACGCTGTCATCCAGGTCCTCTTTTGGTACGTAAGGAATCGTGATTCTTTTGGTGATAACCGTATAGCTTGAGAGCGAGGCGGCTGCCGAACGGGAAGAGATACCCGTCTCCTTGAGGAGAGTGCTCAGCTCCTGTGCCACAAACTGTTGGTCTATAATATTGCCGTCGTGAAGGAGATCATCGGTATAGAATTTCCGTCCGAATTTTACCAGCTTAAACCCGTTCTTCACTTTCTTGACGGTGCACACCTTAATGGATGTGGTGCCTATGTCAACGCCAATAAGCTCGGACGGCCCTCTTAAATGAAATTTTTCAGATAGTGTTCTTAGCATGCAGTCCTCATCTCCGGTTGCAATGACGCTACCAGATCTTCAGGATATTACTGGTCGCTGACCCACCGACTTTGTTGGTTTCCTTGCAAACACATAGAGTCTTATCGGCTGCGTCCCAGATTTCATAAGATTTTTTGGATCCGTCTCTTGGATTTACCAAATATCCCGTGTTTTTCCACATCAATGAGTAATGGTCGCCGTCGCATTATGCCGATCCTGTCCGATTTTGGCCTCGAGTACCCGTATGCGCTGCTCAAGATGGTCAACAAGAGCGCCTTTCGATAAGGATTGTCTGGCCCGCCAGTCATTAATCACAAATTGATCGTTATTCGCGCTTTCCAGATTCTGTCTCATGAGGCTTAGCGCCTGCTCCTTGTTACCTTTCGCGAACTCTATTTCAGCCTCGAGGTCTTTTAGCCTGTGGACCATGAGGCCGTCCGGGTATCCCCAGGTGCGATAGTTATCGTAGTAGACCTCCATGGATCTAATGATTGATTGCGCCTGCTCTATGCGACCATGTCTCCCATAGCAGGCGGAGGCAGAGAAGGCATAGCACCCAGAAGATGGATGATAGTGAAGAGCGCGATCCATGTACTCGCACGAACGAACGCCCTCTCCAAGTGCTTCCTTGGCTATGCCAATCACGAAGTAGACCTCGGCATCTTTATCCGATCTCTTTTCGGCCCCCCTCACATAGCCGATCAAATCAGTCCTGAACCCCTCTTTTCTGAGGGGATCTCTTTCTGCGACAAAAGATGAAGTAAGAAGACTTATGAGGAAAGTTGAAGCGTCGTTGTTCCAAGGCATGGCCCCGACCGCCTCAGCCAAAGATCGTTGCGCTCCCTCTGTGCATCCGGTCTCCCGGTGTGCCCGAGCGTCTTCGACAAACCTGCGAGACGAGTCAGCTCGCGACGTATAGACAAAGGAGGCCAGAAGCGGCAGGATCAGCAACGGAGAGATGAGCTTGGCTGTGAGGTTGGGGCTGGGGGCGTCTGCAGAAGATCTGGTGAGAAAGCATGCCGAAGCAAGACAGAAAAAGGTGATGACGTGAGCCGGCGTGTCGAAAGAGAAATCAAAGAGCCCGAAGAGGAACACCGCCAGGGCGGACAATCCAGCCGCTACCATGCCTTGATCTTGCCGGCAGTCCTTTAGATTGCGTAAGGCTCCAAAACAGAACCACAGGAAGCAAAGAAGACCCGCAGCACCAAGTTCTACCAGAACCTTGACAAGTGTTCCGTGAGCAACCTTGGTGTACCGTTTGCCCTCGTAATGCTTTTGATAAGGATAGACAAAACTGCCGGCTCCATAGCCGAGAAGAGGACTTTCTCTGAAGGCCTTCAACCCGGTTCCCCATATGTCGGTTCTGAAATTGAGGGTCGATGCTTCTCTATAGGAACGCTGGATCTTCCCTTTCAACGTGCTTTGAATACTGCTGTTTGTTCTGTTGTATGGGCCATAGATCATCAGAAAGACGAGCAGCACCGCGCTTCCGAGGCACACCGCCATCTGCAAAATGCCCTTGACTCCGCGCTCCCTAAAAACAAGAACCCCAATGACCGCACAGGAAGGGATACAGGCAAGCACGGCGAGACGGGAAAGTGAAAGGACGAGTCCCACGGAGATCAGGCACGCCGCTGCCATGTAAATCTTCTTTCTTCTTAGGAATGCAAAATGGAGGGCGAGAGGCAAGATAGAGGCACAGTACCCCCCGAGCATATTCTGATTAAGGAAAGACGAAAAGGGCACATGCTGATCCTTCAGCATCGCGGCATAGCCGCCGGCCCTGAATGCTTCGAGGAGGGATGGAAAGAGCACCAAAAACTGCCACACGGCACACAGCGCAGAAAGGGCAGCCCCGGCCACGAGCCCTCCCAGAAGATGGTTCCGGTCAGGCGTGACCAGAAAAAGGAAAGACACCCCCATAGCCCATATCAATACGTTGATTTCATTAAGGGTATTGAATCGGGACCATGTGTAAGTCAGACTCAGAACGGTCAAAACCAGGAAAGGACAGAAAAACATCAAAAATCTATTAAAACTAATACCTGGCCATCTTTTCTGATAAATAGCTACAACTATCGATAGCAGTACCAATAAAATAAAGGACGTTTCTATCCAGAATCTATCAATGGTGAGGTGAAAGAGCGTGAGGTGATTGCCGCCTAAGAAGGGTATGAATAAAAAGACAGCGGAGCCGAGCAGCCTGTAGAACCTCAATTGGACCTCTGCCAGGAAAGCACGCTAACCTTCTTGTTTCTCATAACATGCCCTTTGGCCAGGTCAATGGCCTCCTGGCTATACAGGAGCCGGGAACTCCCTGTCATCACGATGTCGTATCCGCCAGGACTGTCAGAGAGCTCGGCTACAACCAGCCCCCCTTTGAGCTGAAGCCCTTTTGTACTCCCCGAATCATCCAGGACCACGTTCCGCCCTACAAGGATTATGACGCCACCGAAGTCCAGGGACGGCTTGAAGGCGATGCTGTCTCCCTCGATAATCAATACCCCAAAACCGGATCCGCTGACTGAAAAGGGACCCCCATCCGTTTTTGAGACATAGGTAACCTTAGGAGAAGACTCCGTACCGAGACTGTACTGGTGAGGCCCGATGGTCACCACATTGTCGGGGCCGGAGGTAGTCAGGCCGTTACCAGGCTCGAGAAGCCGGCTATCTGCCAGCCTTCTGAGAGCATCGACGGATTGCCTCAGGAGACCTCTATCCAGATTTGTTGGTATACCGATGGAGGGACTCGGCTCCGCGCCGGCGATATTGTCGATCTGGTCGGCAGCGAGCGAATTGATGATCTGCTGCCTTGCCAGGCTTGGGTTTGGAACATCGGCAATCGATAATCCCGACCGAGCACCTGATCCCCCGCTGGGTGCACCCACATCAGAAAGGAGATAGTCCCTTCCGTCAATCATGAACGTGTCGTTCCCAAAGTACCCGGAGGAAGAGCCCACGAGGTTAAGCGATCCCGGCAAGGGGGGGATAACATTGACGGCTATTGTCATCCTCAAGATAGATGTTGATTTGCCATAGGATCCCTCGGAAATGAGGGTAAGGGTCGTATTGGTATCGGTATCCGATCCACCGCTGTCCCAGGCCTCATTCACCGCACGAACCGAATACCGTCCGCCATGAAGGGAGACACTTGATCCGAATGACAGAATCCCGTCATCGGCGGTGCCTGCAGTGCCGTCGTTTCCACGCAAGAGGGGGCTGAAGTCAGACCAGCCCTCCGTGATAAATCGCCGGGCGCACTCAGCCTTCCCTCTTTCGAGCCCCGCCTCTGCCATGTAGAAGGACTGAAGGGAGGAAAGATAGTTTGATGCAATACCTGTATCGGTTATGACATTCATGTTGGTTGCTATTCCGATGATGGCAAGAATCGTCATAAGAAGCATAGCGATTACAAGAATCGTGCCATGACTGCCGCGGAGAAGATGGGGGATCACGGGAGATTCCTCAGGACGATTCTGTTGGTTAGTTGCCCGGAGGTACGAAGACCCGTCGTCCTGTCGGGGTTTCTCGTCTTACCGGAGATGGTGATAGAGGCCACCCTTCCCGTCTGCGCTATTGCCATACCTGTAATAAACAAGGCGAGGGGCTGACCGCCCGAGCCTATATGCTCATCCACCCTGAGAACCGGCTCCGCGGGTTTTGCATTATCGACCCAATAGGTTTTCCATTTCACAAGGTACACCGGTGTCCCTGCCGGGTATTCATGGTGCAGTCCCTGCAGCCCAACAGCATGGGGATCCGTGTCGATGGTCAAGGTGCTTCCACTCTTGTTGGTGATTTTGGCGTTCTCCCTGCCCCCAATGTTGATGTCAATCTTTCCCTTACCCTGGAAATTCTCTCCATCTCCCGACGACAGTTCGAGCGCCGTCGCTCCCGCCACTGTCTTTTTCGCCATTGTCCCTTGGGCGCCGTCAAAGGTACCCACTACGTCGAGTACCGTTCCTCCAGTCACCCTCATTCCTTCAAAATCAATCCCGCTTTCGCCATTGATGGTCGTCCACGGCGGCTGTGCGAATCCTGCCATAGTCAGGTCTCTCGAGATCTTCTCAATCGCCACCCGCAGATTCTGCTGCATCTCCGAGATCTCGCTCTGAAGGGTGTACGTGCGGTCCTGGGTGTAATACATCTGATAGAGCACCATACCCACGAGACACCCCAGGACGATAGCCAGGAGCACTTCGAGAATGGTCAGGGCTTTTTCTATTCGGCAATGATGGTATAGAGGTTTATTCGTTTTGAGCCCCACTCAACCGTAACGGTAATATCCTTTGTTCTGTATGGAGGACTGCCCTCGTCTGCAATGGACCAGGAAACAAGCATCCCCTTTTCTGTGCCGCTGCCGTCCACTATGGAATCAAAAGCGGTCTCCTTAAGCTCTTCCACCTTCTTCTGGGCAATCAACACAGCCATTGTTGCATGCTGGTTGAAAGCAGTCCCCTTTGTGCTCAAGACCTGTGTACCAGCGAGAGCCAGGATACCCAGGGAAAATATGAGAATAGTGACCAGTATCTCAAAGAGCGTAAAACCTTTTTTATTCAATCCTTATCCTCCCCGTGAGGATCACGTATACCGTTTTGGTCTGGTCGCTCTTGGTACGAAAGGTGACGGATGCTGCGGGACTCGCGCTTCCAAGAGGGGAAAAGACCACCCTCAGGGGATTGGCGGATGTGGACATGCTGATCCCGCCGGCGCAGTAAGGATTATCCTTGTCAGCAAGATTTCTCTCGATATCGACCATCGTCCAGGCACCGTCGCTCTTCCGCTCTATGACATATTGGGGTGCACTTCCGCTCCTGAAGCCGACCCGATGACTGATCCCTTCCGAAACGGCCCTCATCTTTGCGCATTGCAGGTCCGTGACCAGTTGACGGGACGCCTTGCGGAGATTGTAGCGTTCTATGAGACGAGAATAATTGGGGGCGGCAATAGCCCCAGCTATGCCGATTATGACCAGAACAACGAGAAGTTCAAGAAGGGAGAGGCCTCTATCCGCCACCAAGGAATCCGTTTAGTGCCCGAACAAGCGGATCCCCAGCGATGATGTAGACAAAGGCACCGAATGACAGGAAGGGCCCGAAGGGAAGAGCGTAGGTCATGCCCTCCTGTTTCTTGAAGGTTAAAGGGATGCCCACGAGGGCACCCATGAATGATCCGGCAATAAGGGTGAATATGACGCCTTGGATTCCACAGAAGGCGCCGATCATGCCGAGGAGCTTTATATCACCACCCCCCATACCTTCCCGTTTTCGCAAAAGCTCATAAAAAAAGGCGATGGCCCACAGCACACCCCCGCCAAGCAGCACGCCCAGGATAGCATCGATTATCCCGAAATCAGGGCGGAAAAAACTGATTGCCAGCCCCGCGACGAGTCCCCCAACGCTCAAGATATCAGGGATGATGGTAAACTCGAGATCGATAAAGGAAATGACGATGAGCAGGGAGACGAAAAGCATGTAGATCGCCAGTTCGATGGAAAGACCGAAGAGCCACAAGAGCATGACGAAGAATACCCCCGTCATGAACTCGATGGCCAGGTATCGTATCGAGATAGCGCCGCCGCAGTCCCGGCAACGGCCTTTGAGTAACAGGTAGCTCAGGATCGGGATGTTGTCGTAGCCATGGATCGGTTCTCCGCAGGACGGGCAGGATGACGGCGGCCGGACAATGGAGAGGTTCCGGGGAAGTCGGTAGATGCAGACGTTCAGAAAGCTGCCGATGATAACGCCGAATATGAAAACAAGTATGGTAGGCAAGACTCCTGTCACGAGTTCACATCATCCGTTGTATTTGTCATGGTCCCTGATTGATCGATCTGCCACACGTCATTGGTAGCATCGCCGTCTATATTGCCTGTAGCCCGAGCGGTAAAGACGGCTGCATCGGCTCCGGTAACAGAAAAGGTATATCGGTTGACCGTGCCGAGCCAGCCCGAGAGGAGGGCGGTGTTGGCCGTGTAGCTGCCGTACTGTAATTTATAGATCTCCTGGGCCTGTCTGATAGCCATCAACTGTGACCGTGCATCCTGCTGTCTGGACCGAGCAACGTACCTACTATACCCCGGCAATGCGACAAGCGCAAGAATGGCCACAATGGCCATAGCGATAAGAAGCTCGGTGAGGGTGAAAGCTTGGTTACGCATACCGGAAAGGTGAGGGGGCATGTTAGCCCCCCGAACCGATCTTAGTTCTTCGGTATGTAAGTTGCGTCACAACTGCCGGCCCATGCCCATGTCTTGTTCGCCCAGGTCGGAGTAAGAGTAATAGTCCCGTTGCCAGCAGCATCCGTGCAGTCAACGTTCGTCAAAGTTGCAGTAATAACTCCACCATCGGCAACCGCAAAAGTTGCATAATTTGTCGCCACGCCCACACCATAAGTTGTCTGAATCGCCCCGGCATCGGCGGCGGCCGGTGCTGCATCCGATTCAACATAGACCGCGACGATAGCGTTCTTAACGGCTCCCAAACTATGAACGACCCCTGCTATCTTAGCCTTTTTCGTGTAACCGCTATACGCCGGAATAGCGATAGCAGCCAGAATACCGATAATTGCCACGACGATCAGTAACTCAATCAGGGTAAAACCTTTACTATTTCTGTCGATCCTCATCATGTCTCATACCTCCAAAGAAAAATTTGTTTTAATTATAAGACCAACTATAACACGCCTATTGCATGGTTAAAAGTACTTTTTTCACTCACCTCCTTTTTTTATTCGGTCTATTTTTTAAGACCTCTGTTCCGATCCAAAGCACAGACAGATGCAAAGATGATGCCATTACCATCATCGCCCCTCGTATGCCCGTCCCTCAATGCTGTTTGCCTTTTATCTTCAATGCAATAGCGCCTATACGCTTCGAATCTACCGAGCACCCTTCACCCCTATCCTCGCCACCGAACCCTCACTGGTGTGCGGTTCCGGACTAGGTATTATTTTCCTCTGTGCCCTTTCGGTACCCTTCCTCGGCGGCAGGGAAAATTTTTCAATTCTCCTAAGCAAAGCCCTCCTGCTCAGGCCCAGTTTCCGCGCAGCCCTGCTCCTGTTTCCATTGCATTCCTGCAGCACGGCCTCCACGTGCTGCCTGATCACGTCCTCCAACAACAGGGAACTCCCTGCTTGGGGGCGTACGCTCAACGCAGGTGTAGATCGCACCAAGCGAGATGGGAAGTGCTCCGCCTTGAGGAAGGGTTCATTGGCCATGATGACCGCCTGTTCCAGGGCGTTTTCCAGCTCTCGCACATTTCCCGGCCAGTCGTGTCCCATCAAAACCGATAAACCAATTCGGGAGATTCCGGTAATCTCTTTCCCTGTTCTCTCGTTACAGATCTTGATGAAATGCCTGCATAAAAGGGGGATATCATCAACCCGCTCTCTGAGCGGAGGCAGGTCAACCACGAGGGGCGTGAGGCGATAATACAGATCCTCCCTGAACCGCCCCGCCTGTACTTCCTTCAAGAGATCCTTGCTCGTAGCCGCAACCACCCGGCATTTCGCATGATAGGTCTCATGGCCACCGATGGGGCGAAACTCGCCGTTTTGCAGGACCCGAAGCAGATGGGGCTGAAAGGAGATGGGCATTTCGCCGATCTCATCCAAAAAGAGTGTGCCCTCCCCTGCGGCCTGGAACAGTCCGGCACGGTCTTTGATCGCACCGGTAAAGGAGCCCTTTTTATGCCCGAATAGCTCCGATTCGATGAGGGTTTCAACGAGTCCGCCGCAATTGCAGACCACAAAGGGGTCGCTGGGCCTCGAACTGAGAGCGTGGAGCGCCCTGGCCACCACCTCTTTTCCCGTACCCGTTTCGCCCAGGATCGTGACCGTCCTGAAGTAGGGAGCCACCCGTTTCAGCAATTGGAAGACATCGAGCATCTTGGGGTTCTTGCCCACGATGCCCTGGAAGGTGTATTTGTGCGTAAGCTCTTCCTCCAGGCGTCCCGTCTCCCGCCGGGTCTCGAACATCTCGTCGATCTCCCGAAGGGCCTCTTTTAACTGACCATTGACGAGAGGGAACGTCAGGTAGGCCCGTGCGCCTTCTTTGATGGCTCTAATCTCAAGGCCCGCTTCAGAACCGAGCACGACGATCTCTATTCTCGGATCCGCGGATCTCACCTGAGAAATCAGGTCCATTTCCGACTCCATGATGATCACGTCATAGGACCCGGAGCCGACTTCTCTGAGGAGGGCCGATCCGGGCGGAAGAACCGCCACCCTGTGACCCTCCAGGGACTCATCGATGGAACGCGTCAACGTCTTTACAGCGGACAGAATCCTCAGCATACCCATAGCCCTCGTACGCCCTCAGCCATTTACTCTATTATCGGACGAAAGGTTTAAGACTATAGGCCGGAAAGCTGAAATGGTGGAGGTGACGTGAATTCTATGGTGCGTACTGAAGGCAGGCAGCCCTGTGGGACCCCGGACCAGACAGGCGGGGCACCTCAGTTTGACAGTGTTTGTTCCGTTCAGGGCAGCGGGAGAAGAAGACACATCCCGGCCTGCCCTGATGCTCCAAGACAGGCTCTGCAGACGGGGCATCACCGTTGCTCTCCCTGCCCGTGAGCATTCGGGTGTAGGGATGAAAGGGGGTCTGAAAGATATCTTCGGCCGGTCCCATCTCCATGATCTTACCGCGATACATGACCATCACGTGGTCGGAGATGAAACGGACGATATTGAGGTCGTGGGATATGAAAAGCATGGCGAAAGAAAGCCTTTCTTTGAGGTCCAGAAAGAGGTTTATGATTTGGGCCTGCACCGATACATCAAGGGACGAAACCGGCTCGTCGGCGATAAGAAAACGGGGGCGCGTACTGAGGGCGCGGGCTATGGCAATTCTCTGACGCTGACCGCCGCTCATCTCGTGAGGGTACTTGTCCAGAAAGTCCTCTCCCAGCCCCACGTCCTCGAGGGCTTCGATGGCCTTGCTCCTCAACAGTTCTCTCTGGGATGACCCCTCCCGGGCCTCCAGCGGCTCCGATATGATCCTGGCCACCCGCTTTCTTGGGTTGAGAGAGGAATAGGGGTCTTGGAAAATAATTCCCATCTGAGGCCTGAGGGTCTTCCTCTCTTTGGAAGGTACGCGAAGCCAGTCCCTCCCCATAAAGGTCACGTCACCCCGGTCCGCAGGCTCAAGAAAGGAGATGCACCGGGCCAATGTGCTCTTACCGGAACCGCTTTCCCCCACGATGCCCAGGGTTTGAGCGTCCTCGAGGTCGAAAGAGACACCATCAACCGCTCGGACCGTCTCCTTTTTCAAAGAGAAGACGGTTCTCCTGATCTCATAAAACCTTTCTAATTCTGATACAGAAAGCAGCGTACCCATCTTTCCTCTTTTGCTTCGGTCATCATAGGCTCCTCGGACCGGCATCGATCCATAACATGGGGACAGCGGGGGTGGAACGAGCACCCGCTCGGAAGCTCCGAGAGGCGAGGCACAGAACCGGGGATTGCGTTCAACCGCTTCGTACCGGAGGTAAATTCCGGGATAGAGTCCAGAAGGCCCCTGCTGTAGGGGTGCAAAGGCTCCCTGAAGAAACCTTCGACCGCTGACTGTTCGACCATCCTGCCTGTGTACATCACCCCCACCCTGTTTGCTATCCTCTTGATGATGTGGAGATTATGGGTGATGAAGAGCAGGGACATATCCGAATGAGCGATCAAGGATTCCAAAAGCCGCAGTATCTGGTCTTCTATGGTCACGTCGAGGGCCGTTGTCGGCTCGTCTGCTATGATCATCGACGGGTTACAGGACACGGCAATGGCGATAAGCACCCTTTGGCGCTGTCCTCCACTCAGTTGGTGGGGGTACTGGAAATACCGCTTATCCGGATGATCGAGACCGACCTTGCCGAGAAGTTCAACGGACGTCTCCCTCGCTTGCCGTGCCGTTACCCCTCTGTGGGTTATGAGCGTTTCCGATATCTGATCTCCGATTCTGAGCACAGGGTTGAGTGAGGTCAGAGGCTCTTGAAAGATCATGCCTATCCTCCCTCCCCTTACCTGCTGCATCTCCTGCTGCGAGAGATCCATCAGGTTACGATGTTCAAAAATAATGCGACCGTTCATTATTCTTCCCGGAATTGGAACGAGGCGCATGATCGAGAGGGCCGTCATGGTTTTTCCACACCCGCTTTCCCCTACCAGACCGAACGCCTCCCCTCTCCCGATCCCGAAGGTCACGTTTTGCACTGCCTTGACAGGGCGCTCCCCACCCACGAAGAAGGTGGACAAATCCTCCACAGATAATAGTCTGTTGTCCTCCACAGCCATCCTCACGAAAAACAAGTCAACTCATTCCGGTTGACCCGTTGTATCGTCCTCCCCGTTCAAAGTCTTTGATTATTTTTATCCCATAGATTATACTACACCACAATTAATGAGCAGTTTTTTGTCGATTGCGTTCGAAATCATCTTTCGTTAGAATCAGTTATGGGAACAACAGGGTCGTTGGAAACTAGGCCTCCAGACGGCAGCCGATCAGCGAAGGCATATATAAAATCCGCTGCACTTCGGAACGTTTATCCTGCCATTTCAAACCCCACCTCCCGACCGACCCCATGCGAATTCAACAGTCAGCCGCGCTACGCATTAACGCGCGAAGGAAGGAGTCTCCCTCATGATAGATAATGGCATCATAGAAGGTCTAACCTTTGATGATCTTCTTCTTCTCCCGGCCTTCAGCGCCGTGCTTCCGTCGGACGTCGATGTGTCCACCTACCTCACTCCCCAGATCAAACTGAATATACCGCTGATAAGCGCAGCCATGGATACGGTGACCGAGGCCAAGGCTGCCGTATGCCTCGCCCAGGAGGGCGGGCTGGGGGTGATTCACCGAAACATGGAGGTGGACGCCCAGGTCCAGGAGGTCGAACAGGTAAAGAAATCCGAGAGCGGGATGATCGTCGATCCCATCGTGATCTCGCCTGATCACAAGATCAAAGATGTCCTGAGCCTCATGGCCCGATATAGTATATCGGGGATACCGGTCACCCAGGGGAAGAAACTGGTCGGTATCATCACCAACAGGGACCTGAGATTCGAGACCAATCTTGAGCAGAGAGTAGAAGACGTGATGACGAAAGAAAACCTCGTCACCGTGGAAGAAGGTATCAGTCTTCAGGAATCGAAGAGGATTCTGCACCAGTACAAGATCGAGAAGCTTCTTGTGGTGGACAAGAAATATAACCTTAAGGGCTTGATTACCATCAAGGACATTGAAAAAGTACGCAAATACCCGAACGCATGTAAGGACTCACTCGGGAGGCTTCGCGTGGGGGCAGCGGTAGGGGTCAGTGCGGACCGTGAATTGAGGGTTGATAAGCTGGTTAAGGCGGGATGTGACGTGATCGTACTCGACACGGCGCACGGACACTCCAAGAACGTTATAGAAGCGGCTGCCGATATCAAACGGAACTACAAGAACGTTCAGTTGATTGGTGGGAATATTGCCACGGCAGAGGGCGCCCTCGCACTCATCAAGGCAGGCTGCGATGCGATCAAGGTAGGAGTAGGCCCCGGCTCCATTTGTACTACCAGGGTGATAGCAGGCGTAGGGGTGCCGCAGGTGACTGCGGTCGTCGAAGCATGTCGGGTGGCCAAGGAACACGGCGTCACCGTGATCGCCGACGGTGGAATCAAGTATTCCGGCGACATCACGAAGGCTTTGGCCGCCGGCGCCTCAACGGTCATGATCGGTAACCTGTTTGCCGGTACGGACGAGACGCCTGGAGAAATAGTGCTCTATCAGGGAAGAACCTATAAGACCTACAGGGGGATGGGGTCCCTGGATGCGATGCGGGGAGGCAAGTCGAGGGACCGTTATTCCGTGCCCGAGGATATGCCGGAGTCGAAGATCGTACCTGAAGGGATCGAGGGTCGAGTGCCCTACCGGGGCTCTTTGTCCTTCACCGTCCAGCAGCTCGTCGGTGGCCTGAGGGCAGGCATGGGTTATTGCGGATGCAAAACCATACCGGAACTCCAGCAAAATAGCCGCTTCCTCCGCATTACCAACGCAGGGCTGAGGGAAAGTCACGTCCACGATGTCATGATCACCAGGGAAGCGCCCAACTACAGGCTGGAGTAGAATGGTCTTAACGCTGCTGTATATGGGTAGATGAGCGAATTCGTCCATCTCCACCTGCACACCCAGTTCAGCCTTCTTGACGGGGCCATCCGATTCGACCGTCTGTTTAATCTCGCCAAGTCATTCGGCATATCTGCGTGCACCATCACCGACCATGGGAACATGTTCGGTGCCGTTGACTTCTACTTCACCGCTCTGGACTATGGGATAAAACCGATAATCGGCTGTGAGGCTTACATAGCGCCTAGGTCCCGGTTCGACAAAGAGAGGGGTGCCGACAACGCCTATCATCTCATCCTTCTGGCCATGGACGATGAGGGCTATAGAAACCTCATGCGCATGATCAGCCTTGCCCACCTTGAGGGCTTCTATTATGTGCCGCGCATCGATATGGACCTTCTTCAGGCGCACAGCAAGGGTCTTATCTGTCTGACCTCATGCCTGAAGGGGCAGATACCCCAGTTGATCCTGCGGAATGACAGCAAGAATCTCCAGAGCACCGTCGAGCAGTATCTATCGCTCTTCGAGGATCGATTGTTCCTGGAGCTTCAGGACAACGGCATCCCCGATCAGAAGAAGGTCAACGAGGGGCTCCTCTCTCTGTCCAAGCGGTACGGTATTCCATTGGTGGCAACAAATGACTGCCACTACCTCAGAAGAGAGGAATCGAGGGCCCATGAATTGCTCCTTTGCATCCAGACGGGCAAGACCATCAATGACCATGACCGCCTGAAGCTTTCCACTGATGAGTTCTATTTCAAATCTCCTGAAGAGATGGGTAAGGCCTTTTCCGCCTATCCCGAGGCCCTCACCAATACCCTCAAGATAGCCGAGATGTGCAACCTGAAGATGGAATCAGGGGTCTATCATTTTCCCCACTTCAGGTTGCCAAGCAGCCAGAGCCTGGAGGATTATTTAGAAGATCTCTGTACCAGGGGGTTTGAGGACAGGATTGGACACATCGCCGATTCGTACGGTGATTTTCCGGAAGAACTGCGGGCCAGGTATGAGGAGAGACTCCGATACGAGCTCGAGGTCATAAAAAAAACCGGTTTTGCCGGCTATTTTCTGATTGTCTCCGACTTCATAGCCTACGCGAGGTCACAGGACATCCCCGTAGGGCCGGGCCGTGGGTCGGCAGCCGGCAGCCTTGTGGCTTACTGTCTCGGCATTACCAGTATAGATCCCATCAAATACGATCTTCTCTTTGAACGGTTTTTGAACCCTGAGCGGATCAGTATGCCCGACATCGATGTCGACCTTTGTATTGAGGGTAGAGAGCGTGTTATTCAGTACGTGACCGAGAAGTACGGCAAGGAGAATGTAGCCCAGATCATCACCTTCGGAACCATGAAGTCGAAGGCCGCGGTGCGCGATGTGGGACGGGCCCTGGCATTGCCCTACGCCGAGGTTGACAAGATTGCGAAACTGATACCCGCCTCCCTTGACATCAGCATCGACCATGCCCTGACAGAGGAGCCAAGACTCAAGGAATTGTACGAAAGCGACCCAAGGGTCACGGAGCTCCTCGACAACGCCATTGTCCTTGAGGGGCTCGCCCGTCATGCCTCCACCCATGCAGCCGGTATCGTTATCGCCAACAAACCGCTCATGGAGCACGTGCCCCTGTATCGCGGTCAGAAGGGTGAAACGATTACCCAGTACTCCATGAAATGTATCGAGAAAATGGGGTTGATCAAATTCGACCTGCTCGGTCTGAAGACCCTTACGATCATAGATAATGTGATCAAGAACTTAAGACGGCAAGGCATTTTCCTGGATATAAACAACCTCCCCCTCGATGATCAGAAGACCTACGATCTCTTGTCAGCAGGGGATGCATCGGGCGTGTTCCAGCTTGAAAGCAGGGGCATGCGAGAGCTTCTGACCAAGCTCAAGCCCTCCCAGTTTGAGGACATCATCGCCCTCATTGCCCTCTACCGTCCCGGTCCCTTGACCAGCGGCATGATGGAGCAGTTCATCCAAAGAAAGAACAACCCGTCCCTCGTAAAGTATGACACCGAGCTTCTCCGGGATGTGCTGAAAGATACCTACGGAGTCATCGTATATCAGGAACAGATCATGAAGATCGCCTCCAGACTGGCTCATTTCAGCCAGGGTGAGGCTGACACGCTGCGGAAGGCAATCAGCAAGAAGGTTCCGGAACAGATCGAGAAATATAGATCTCAGTTTGTCTCGGGGTGTGTCGAGAACGGGGTCCGGCCCGACGTGGCTGAGGGCATTTATGACGTTATTCTCCGGTTCGGTCAGTACGGCTTCAACAAGTCCCATAGCGCAGCTTACGCCCTCGTGGCATACCAAACGGCGTATCTCAAGGCACACCACTATGTACCGTTCATGGCAGCCATCCTGACAAACGAAGTGAACGATACCGATAGTCTGATACGCTACATCACCGAGTGCCGTGATAACGGCGTAGAGATTCTGCCGCCGGATATAAACCAAAGCGACAAGACCTTCACCGTGGTGGGCAGCAAGATACGTTTCGGATTATCGGGGATAAAGAACGTAGGTGATTCCGCCCTTGACAGCATCCTGGCAAAGAGGAATGAAATCGGGGCCTTCACCTCCTTCGCCCATTTTTGCAGTGCCATCGATTCACGGAAGGCAAATAAGAAGGTCCTGGAGAGCCTGGTCAAGGCCGGATGCTTCGATAGCATGGGTCTCGGGCGCTCCCATCTTTTGGAGCTGGTCAAAGAAAAGCTCGACAAGCTGCAGAGGAAGGAGAGGAACGGGCAGCAGATGGACATGTTCGGTTCGAACGACGTCTCCATGGGCCCTGAAGTCGACCACACCTGGTCTGGGGAGGAGCTTTCTCAAAGCGAGATGGTGCGAGGCGAGAAGGAGGCCTTTGGTTTCTACTTCAGCCAGCACCCCCTCAGTGCCTACGAGCATTATATAAAGCGTATGACAGATCTGGATACGGCCAGTCTGAAAGAAACGGATACGAGCGGCGAGGCCACGATCGTGGGGTTGGTAAACGCCTATAAGGAGATCACCACGAAGCGCGGCGACCGGATGGCCGTGGTAACCCTTGAAGACATCAAAGGGATCGTCGAGGTCGTGGTGTTTCCCGATCTTTTCTCTCGGAGTGCATCCGTGATAAAAAGCGAGAAGCCGATCACCGTGGTTGGCTCAATCGAGCGAACCGAAGACAATGTTACGAAGATCAGGGCCAAGACAATCGGACTTCTTGAAGATGCCCTTCGCGATCTCCAAAGGATGGTCTGGATACGTCTTGATTGCCACAGGGTGAAGAAAGAGGATCTCAAAAGGCTGAGGGACGTAATGAACAGTATCAGGGGCGATTCGAAAGTTCGGCTCGAGTTTCAGATGAATGGGCAAACGCAGAAGATGGATCTTGACATGAGGATTGACCCTGACCGACTCGATATCTTACGAAGAGAGTTTGATTCAGGAATTGCGGTTGAGGTGATTGAATGAGGTACTATCTGGATTTCGAAAAAAGGCTGGAACCGATCGAGCGGAGAATTGAGGAGATCAAGAAGTTCCACAACGTAACTGAGGGCCATTACGCCAAAGAATTGTCGGGACTTGAGAAGAAGGTATCAAAGATCGAGAAGGAGATCTACGGGGACCTCTCAAATTGGCAGCGTTCTCAACTCTCCCGACACCTAAACCGGCCCCACACTCTCGACTATGTAAGTCATCTCTTTACCGACTTCACGGAGCTACACGGGGACAGAAGGTTCAAAGACGACCCGGCCATAGCCGGCGGATTCGCCCGGTTCGAGGGTATCAGTGTTGCCGTTCTAGGGCATCAAAAAGGCAAGGATGTTCGCGAGATGGCGGCCCGCAATTTCGGCATGGCGAATCCGGAAGGCTATCGCAAGGCTGTCAGGCTGATGGATCTGGCCGACAGATGGCAGAAGCCGATCATCACCTTTATCGATACCCCCGGCGCCTTTCCGGGAATAGGAGCCGAAGAACGAGGTCAGGCGGAAACCATAGCCTCGGCTATCTGTTTTATGTTTTCCCTCTCTGTCCCTGTTATTGCCGTTGTCATTGGAGAAGGAGGCAGCGGAGGGGCCCTCGCAGTCGGGGTTGGCAACCGCGTGCTGATGCTCGAAAACGCGACCTATTCCGTCATATCACCTGAAGGATGTGCTGCAATCCTCTGGCGTGATGGCGCCAAAGGACCTCTGGCGGCCGATGCGCTGAAGCCCACTGCCCCCGACCTTTATGAGCTGAACGTTGTCGACGAGGTAGTGCCCGAGCCATTCGGTGGAGCGCATAGAAACTGGCAGGAGACATTTGACCACCTCAGCCAAGTCCTCTCGAAGCATCTCAAAGAGTTGCTCTCTATCCCAGGCGATGGTCTCCGGGCGCAGCGATACGACAAGTTCAGAAGGATGGGGATATTTCAAGAGCAGCGTTGAGGAAAGTTTTCATCAACCTGCGCAAACCACGAGGCAGGATCTTCCCCCCATCAGTATCCATTATGCTTTTGATTCCCATGGCAACGCTATGGTAGCTTTAATATAGTCATACTCCTGCTGACCGGGAAAACCAATGAACCAGCGCGCCCGAATCATTGTGAAAGGAATCGTACAGGGTGTCTATTTCCGGGACAGCACCCGACGGAAGGCAGTGGACCTTCACGTTACCGGTATTGTGCGAAACAGGCCTGACGGCACGGTGGAGATTGTCTGCGAAGGCCCGGAAGAGGCCATCAAAGGCCTTATTGAATGGTGCGGACACGGCCCACGAGGTGCATTTGTCGAGGGCTTGGAGATTACGTGGGGAACTTGTACCGCCGAATTCAGGGATTTCAGAATTGTCTACTGACCCGTGTTCGGTGAAACCCTCAAATCCTCTTCCTGCCGGGGTTTATGAGAGATAGCCCAGAGCTCCTTCTTTATATCTCACTGGCCTTCTACCTTGTCGCCAGCGGTCTTTACCTCCTCTCTCTCAGGCAATCACGGGTTCGAAACTGGGCATACTACTCTTTACTCGGGGGGTTTATCGCCCACGCGGCAGCAATAGGAGTCCGCTATTCCCACGCAGGTTATACACCGATTACAAACATGCACGAATCCCTTTCGTTTCTTGTGTTCTGCTTGGCGGGGTTCTTCATCTATCTGAAGACCTTTTACCGGGCATCGATTCTTGGTGTCATCGTCTCGCCGGTTCTATCCGTCTTGCTTATTTTCGCCTTCTCCTTCTCCTCGGAAATCAGGCCCCTGCCTCCCGTGCTCAGGAGCTTCTGGCTCCCAATCCACACGATCTTCGCTTTTGTGGGCAATGCCGTCTTCTTGATGGGGTTTTTGGTATCTATCATTTATCTTGTCGCAGAAAGGCATATTAAGAACAAAAAAAGTGACTCCATTCTGCCTGGCCTACCGCCGCTCGAAATCCTGGACCTCATGAATTACAAATGCATGTCCCTCGGTTTTCCGCTGCTAACCGTAGGCATCGTCACCGGATCGATTTGGGCGGAATATGCCTGGGGCTCTTACTGGAACTGGGACCCCAAAGAAACCTGGTCTCTCATTACATGGATTGTCTACGCAATCATGGTACACAACAGACTGGCCATAGGATGGAGGGGCAGAAAGACCGCATATATGATGATCCTTGGCTTTACATCGATCCTCGTAACCTTTGTGGGGGTAAGTTTTTTTGTCGGAGGTCTCCATTCTTACCTCTGATCGTCCACAAACCCGTTTTCTCGTCCTCGGCTTGAACCACACCACTGCTCCGGTCCATGTCCGCGAGAAGCTATACATCCCGCAGGAAGACATTCCTAAGATCTTAGACCGACTTTCCCGCCGAGGCATGGCGGAGGCCATGGTCCTTTCCACCTGCAACAGGACCGAATTCTACGTCAGCGGCCCGAACGTGGAGAAGACGGCTGCCTTCCTCATGTCGGAGGNNTGTCGGAGGTGATCTCCTACTTCCAGGTGGACGAGGCATGGCTCAAGAGGTTCATCTATGTCTTTGATGAGGACGACGCATACCGGCACCTCTTCCGCGTCGCCTCGGGTCTCGATTCCATGGTGATCGGCGAGCCGGAGATCCTCGGACAACTCAAAGACGCCTATCGCATTGCCGGCGAGGCGGGCTCCCTGAACTCATCCTTCGAGCGCGCTTTTTCCCGTGCCTTCCAAACGGCAAAGCGGGTGCGGACCGAAACCAGGATCGGATATAATCCGGTCTCCATCAGCAGCATGGCCGTGGAAATGGGCAAAAAGATATTTGGCGACCTGGCTCAGAAGAAGATCCTCGTTGTAGGTGCCGGCGAAATGTGCGAGGTTGCACTCAAGCATTTCAGAAAAGAAGGACTTACCGACGTCATCATAACCAATCGGACCTATCAGAAGGCCAGGCAGTTGGCAGAGGAAGTCATAGGAACTGCTTATCCCTTCGATGAATTGCCGGACCTTTTTCTCCGTACGGATTTGGTCCTTTCCTCCACAGGGGCAGACAAACCTTTTATAACAAGGGCTATTATCGCGGCAGCAATGAAGAAAAGAAAGAACAGGCCCCTTTTCCTGATCGATATTGCAGTTCCGAGGGATGTTGAGCCGGAGGTGAACGATCTGGAAAATGTCTACGTCTACGACATAGACGATCTGAAAGGGCTCTCGCAAGCCCATCTGGCCAACAGGTTGGAGGAGGCCGATCGCGCCCAAGCCATCATTGAAGAGGAGATGGTTAAGTTTGCAGCTTGGAGACGGCAACAGGATATCAATCCCTTCGTCGCCCGCATCATAGAGAACATGGAACGGATCAGGGGCGGGGAGCTCAAAAAAACGATGCAGAAGCTCGGGCAGGTGGATGACCAAACAGCGCGGCAGATGGAGCTTCTCACAAAATCGATCGTCAACAAGATTATCCACCCCCATCTGAGTCTTATCAAGACGAATGGAAGCCCTATGGTTCTTGAAGTAATAAAAAGTCTTTTTGATTTTGAGGAGGAACGTGAAACAGACGTGGATCCTGGGGACCAGGGGAAGTAGGCTCGCTCTCACCCAGACAGAGATCGTCAAGTCGCGGCTCTGCGCACGCTATCCCTCATTATCCTTTGAGGTAAGGGTTATCAAGACGACCGGTGATTCTGTATGGAATACGCCACTCTATCTTATAGGGGAAAAAGGGCTTTTCGTGAAGGAGATTGAAGAGGCGCTTGTGCGAGGCGAGATCGACCTGGCCGTTCACAGCATGAAGGATCTACCCACCGAGCTCGCCGAGGGTCTCACCTTGGGAGCAGTGCTGGAGAGGGAAGATCCCCGTGACAGCCTGCTCTCCCTGACCTTCGACTCTCTGGACGCGCTCCCCGACGGCGCCCGCATCGGAACAAGCAGCATGAGGCGCCAGGCGCAGCTCATGGACCTTAATCGCACGTTCACCATTGAACCCCTGCGCGGCAATGTTGACACCCGCCTTCGAAAGCTGCGCGAACAGGGGCTTGATGCCATTATCCTTGCTTGGGCCGGGGTAAAGCGTATGGGATTTGCCGATCAGGTAAAACAGATCCTACCGATGGATCTCATGGTTCCTGCCGGAGGCCAGGGTGCGATTGGTATCGAGACCCTTCGAGAAGAGCAGGTGCTGGATCTCGTGGCACCCCTTGATCATGCTGCCAGTGCCTTTGAGGTCCACGTGGAAAGAAAGATTCAACGATCCTTGGGGGGCGGTTGTAGTGTCCCTTTCGGAGTAAACGCAACGCTCTCAGACCATGAGCTCGTCATACGGACAGCCTACGCTGCTGGATGCGATGGGCATCTGGCAAGACACAAAGTGCTCGGCTTAAAGAAGGACGAGGAGGCCTTGATTGCCGAGATGTTGAAGCTACTCGTCTCCTGACGCGTTTAACTTACACGACCTTCCAATCTTTTCCGTCCCAAACCTTGCTAAATCGTTCCCACATGACGAAGGCAAGCCACAACTCCTGCATCGAGTGAAACCGAGCACCGTTGACGCATCCGTAACCGCTATCCGTGTAGAGCCAATCGTTGAAGGCCTGGAGCATGACCAGAGGCGTTTCATAGCGAAGGATCGCCTGCAAATCCTCCTGCACCGGGAGCCATACCTTGGTATAGCGCATCGTGACCTCACCAAAGACCTTCTCGATGCTCCGGCTTCCGTAGCTATAGATCCAATCGCCCACATCAGGATTCCACAAGCCCTGGATCTCTTTTGCCTTTTCACACTGCCGTACGTAGTCGTCGCTGACCTTCATCGTTCCGATCCGCTCTTCCCTTCCCCTATTTATATACTCTATATAATCTTTTTTTGGGGCTAAATCAAAGGCGAGTACTCTGTTCACAGGTTAGGGATCGCCAATCTTCATGCTCAGTGTCCCCCAACGCTGGGTGTGGAAGGAGCTGTTTGTGCTCTCTGGAGAATGATGGCTTCCGCGGCAGGACGTTGGGTGGTTTGGTCCGAAAAAAAGGGGGATACTACCTGACGGAACGAGAAGAGACGCATGGCCCAGGGATCAGGTTTTGTCCCTTATAATAACCTTGTTATCTGAAAACGAGACGGACTCTATCTCGGCTTCGTATATCCTCTGTTCGCCAAAGATAGTCTCGAATCGAATAGCACCGCCATCCTCCTCGACAAGATAAACATCATTCAGGAGCAGGATCTCCCTCCCTCCCTCCCTTTTGAATACCTTTACCTCGCACATCCCCTTACCTCCTTCGCTACTGCCTCGATCAGCTCCCCTATCATTTGAGGAATCGAGAGACCTCTGAGGCCAACAATGACCACTTGGTCTTGCGTTACCGGCAGAATAAACTTCATAGCTTCCGATTCAGCGACGGAGGCGGCCATACGGTCTGTAAATTCACCGAGCATCGAATTAACCATAAGGATGCCCAGAGTACCGATAATGATATTGGCCTTCTTTACTGTTCGGACAATGGCGTTTTCGCCCGATGCCCCCTTGTTGGCCCGAGCCTTCATCATGGTCTGGGTCGCGATAGAGTTGGTCCCCAAGGCGATGATCTCCACATCCTCCCTGAGACGCTCCTTCAGGCGCTCGATGATGACGCTGCCTATCTTCCCACCCTGACCGTCAATGACACAAATTATCATGTCTCAAACGCGACCTATTTTGGTTGACTCAACACAGAGCTTCCGATTTTTAAAATAAGTTTAGATTTCTGCCCCTCCTTTGTAAACTCAAAAATGAGGGAGGGCAGTCAAGCCTTCGGCCAGACCTCTGTCTCCCTTCAGTGGACAGCGCGCACACAGGGGGACCTTTTTGCAGTAGGTCTGGCAGAGGCGAACGATAAGGGCGTGAAACTCGTTGTAAAGATAGGTGTCGGCGGGCAAATGGTCCATAAAGAGGAGCTGCAGATTGTCATAGGCCAGATCGTTCCCGGCTTCTGCAAGGCCATGGTTCCTGACGAAACGTTTCGTGTAGGCGTCGATCACGAATGTGGGCTTCCCAAGGGCGTAGAGCAAAATGCTGTCGGCTGTTTCAGGGCCGATGCCGTTGATGGCAAGGAACCTTTCACGCAGAGTATCCAATCCATATCCATTAAGACTTTCAAAACTTCCACTGTATTCTTCAACCAAAACCCTAGTAAAGAACTGTAACCTCTTTGCTTTTATGTTATAAAAGCCACAGGGTCGTATGATTTCCGCCAATTCTTCCGTACCGATGCGGTGAAGGGCGTTTAATTCAAGCAAAGCCCTGCCCTTTAGATTATCGATCGCCTTTTCTACGTTCCGCCACGCACAATTCTGGGTAAGTATTGCCCCAATGGAGATCTCAAGAGGCGTGTCTCCAGGCCACCAGTGGCGTTGGCCAAAGTGCTCCAGAAGGAGATCAAATATCCGTAATAGCCTGCCTCTCATGTTGGTTACTGTCCTCGACCCTGCTTTTCGAGTCCTTCGAGGATAGAAGAAGAATGCCTGCCTTCGGCCTAAGGCCCTGAAGCGCCTTGTGCTTCTGCAAAACCCTTCACCGCCGACACGTCAACTCCTATCCGTCTTCGTTCTTTTGATTAGTCTGCCCTTCACGTCGCCAAAGAGAACGGCATCTTTGATGGTTCCGGATACGGGGTAAAGGCCGTCTGCAAGCCAACCTTCTATGACCCCCTCTTTCGAGTTGACGACCTCTGGATCGAGGGTGAGTGTGATGAAAAACGATGAATCTTCGCCCGGCCTTTCCTTCTTTCTCCGGGCCTCTTCCTCTCCTTTCGGGGCTATCTTTATTTCGTAGCTGCTCGGTCCCTTCCGGGGAAAGGTAGGAACGACGAATCTCTTTCCCCTTTCTACTGTCCCGTAGACCTGATATCGGAAATTGTAGCTCGCCGTGACAAAATCATCATAGGATTTGCCCTTGGGGATCGGGTGCTGGCGTCTGATCATAGTCCCGTCCCTGCGCGAGGTTTCGTGCACCCATATCCCTTTGTCGTGATCGAAATAATGATTATTCTTGCGGACCTTCGAACCGATCTTAACATATTCCTCGAAGGATACCGACCGTAGGCGGCCTCCGCCCTGGACCTCTTCCATCACGGCCCGGTAACTGTCGACGCGGTAGCGACTCAGCCAGCCGACGAGACCGACTGTTTGGCCTTTGAGCGTAGCGGCGTAACGACCCCTTTCCGGCAGTCTAGTGAAGTGCATTTTTGCAGTGGCCACCCTTTTGAGAAACCAGAAATCAACGTCGTAACCAAGCTCTTCACCAGCAAAATGGTCGCCTATGGTTTTATGGACGGCTCCCGAATCCGGGGTCTGAACCGGCGATGCCTGGGTGGATTGAACGAAGAGGCGGAAAGGATGGACGATCATCAACCCGAGAATCGCGAGCTGACGAAGAAAATACCTGCGCGTGATCATAGTCCGTGTTGCACCGATTCGTCTGTATGGAGTACCTACTCCATTAGCAGGATGCTCAACTATGGCCGGGCGAGGAGTGGCCGGAGGGTGCGGAAGCTTTTGGCGAGCCTGAGGACGAGCAAAAGGTCGAATAACGACGCTCGGTGTTGTCTGACTGACACTTGGGGCATTTTATGCCCGTGGCATCATCGCTCAGTTTCTGCAGCAGTTCAAATGTGTTATTACACGACTTGCACTCATATTCGTAGATCGGCATGGTTTCGCTCCTCCGCTGCTGTTCGTATCCTGCTGTACTTTTGAGAGATTGTACCTCAAATGAGGTGGATCTTCCACTCCCGTTGTCGACTTCTTCGTCGTATAGCTGGACCACTCCCATACCCAAACCGCCAAACTGCTCGTTGGCATAGGATAGCTGCACGAAAAAGAGGAAGGATAGGCAGGCAACCACCCACACCACAGTCCTTCCGCGATTTAACCGGTTATGCAAAAAAAGGGGGTATTCCTATGAACCGAGCAGTTGCGAGGGATTCTGCGCCACCGATCCGATTTTCTCCGAATCCCATCCCCAGAACGCCGCTCTGTTAGCGGCGAGAAGGGGATGGGCAATTAAACGGCATTATACTCCCGTTCCGCTATCCTTTGGCAGATTCCCTTCCACGTGTCTATTCTGCTACCCACCCACAGGCCCTCAATGCCTTCGAAGCTGGAAACAGACTGGGCGGCGGCCAGGTGGCCCGGTTTCTCGATCTCTGTATTCTCCGAAGAGAGGTCGACGAAGGGCATGATCTCATCGTCTTCCGCTGCTAGGCGACCCGCTCCGTCGCTTGATGACTCTACATCATGTTCTATCGTGTTTGCAGCGTAGACAGACATGAGTGACGTGATGTGATCGCCCAGGAGAGAACACCGGAGATGGTGAAACGAAACGGCTCGGACGATTGCGTCAGGGAGACCCCACAAGCAGGTGAAGTACCCTCCTGCTTCATAATGAGTGGCGGAAAGCACTCGGTTCTCAGCCTCAACGAGACTGATCCCTTCTTCCTCTGAAAGGCGGCGGGCGGCATTCCATTCGTCCGGAAAATTGGTAGCCAGAATCAACTTCCCCATATCATGAAGCATCCCTGCCATGAATGCATCATCAATAAGACTTCTATCATCGGTCTCAGCCTCTGTGATGGCCTTCGAAAAAAGGCCCACTCTGAAACTGTGCATCCAAACATGCCCGAGATTCAGACCCGATCCGCGGGAGAGGACAAATTGAGAAAAGACCTGGAGGGAGAAGACAAGGGCCCGTACAATATCGTACCCGAGGAGGTTCACCGCCTGTGCGATATTGGTAACCCGCTGGCGCAGACCAAAGAAGGCCGAATTGACCATCTGAAGGACCTTTGCGGACATGCCCACGTCCTTGGCAATAATGGCGGCGATCTTGGGAACCGATACGTCTTTGCGAGACAGTTCATACATGATTTCGTTATAGAGCGACGGGATACTCGGGATGGAGTCCATCTTGGACACCACCTTCTTTATGGATTCGTTGCGCAGCCAGTTCCTTAGTCCGCATGCGCCTTCCAGGGCAGATCGGAGAACGGTGGTGTCACAGGGCTTTGTCAGATACTGGTGGGCTGTCTTGACCGCCGATCTCAATACCGTCTCCCGATCGGACTGATCCGACAAGACGATGCGGACAACGTCCGGGAATCGTTCCCGTACCTCGTTCAGTAGTTCCACATCCTCTTTCACCGTCATATGGATGTCACTAACGACGGCGGTGAAGGGCTCCCGCTCCAGATGCTTCATGCCTTCGGGCCCGCTGGGAGCAAACCGGGCCTCCCATTCGTCGCTTAAAGGACCGGCTAATTTTCTGATCTCTTCGAGCGAACTTGGTCTGTCAACGAAGAGGATCCTATTCTTCTGGCTCATTGTTCAACCTCTATTGCTCGTTGAGGTTCTACTTGCAAAAAGCGTTCCTTCCAGCCCTTCAGGGATCTTCTCCGGACAGACTGCGTTCATCCGATGTCAGGCGAGCCTTTTTCTGAATCTGAATGCACTCAGAGAGAGAATCCCGATGCCCAGAAGAAGAAGAGCGAGCATATCAGGCCAAAGGGTCTCAACGCCGACCCCCTTGAGAAATATCCCTCTCACGATGATTAGAAAGTATCGTAAGGGGCTGGCATAGGTAATGTATTGAAAGAACAGAGGCATGCTTTCTATGGGGAAGGCAAATCCCGACAAAAGAATGGCCGGCATAAAAAAGAGAAAGGTTGCCATGAGCGCCTGCTGCTGTGTCTTGGAAACCGTGGAGATGAAGAGCCCGATACCAAGAACGGAGAGAAGATAGACGCCGGTCGAGATGAGAAGAAGCCCGATACTACCTTTGATTGGGGCACCAAACCAGAGAGTGCCCACCACGGTAACGAGAGCCATATCGAAATACCCGACGGCAGCTACAGGAATAGTTTTGCCCACCATCAGTTCTAGAGGGCGGATGGGGGTCACCATGAGCTGCTCCATGGTTCCGATTTCCCGCTCCCGCACGACAGACATGGACGTGAGAATGAGACAGGTGAGCATGACGATGGTCGCGATAACCCCTGGCACGTAGTAATTTCTGCTGCGCAAGCCGGGGTTGTACCAAACCCGCGTCCTCACATCAATAGGCGCGCTTGCGGTGTATACGCTGGGTGAAAACCCCCGGCTGAAGCCACCCAAAATGCCGTTGATATAACCGAGCGCAATCAAACCGGTATTCGAATCCGTACCGTCCACGATTACTTGAATTTCAGCCGGGCGTCCCTGTCTCAGGTCCCGTCCGAAGTGCGGGTTGATCTGAATGGCGCAGAGCACCCTTCCCCGGTCCAAAAGATCCGTCAACTCGCCGGGCGAGGTGGGGCGGTACGCGATGTCGAAGTATCTGGATGCCTCAAATTGACGGGCCAATTCCCGGCTCTCGTAGGTCTGGTCAAGATCACGAAGGGCCGTTGAGACGTGGTTCACGTCCGTTGTTGCCACATAGCCAAAAAGCAGAAGCTGGACCACGGGCGGCACGATGAGGAAGAAGACCGTTCGCTTCTGTCGGAAGAAGTGGATGAACTCCTTTATCACCAGACGATATATCCGTTCCAGCATGATCACTCCACCCTCTTCTTAAAAGCCTTGACAGAACCAAGGAAGACAACAAAAGCGAAGAGTGAAAGGAGGGCTGTCTCAACGATCAACAGTTGAAAGGGACTTCCTTTGAGAAAAACGGCTTTCAGGATCGACACAAAATATCGGGCAGGCACAAGGTAGGTGATCGCCTGCAGAGGTATGGGCATGTTGCTCACACTGAAGACAAACCCGGAGAGAAGAAAGGCGGGAAGGAAGGTACTGAGCATGGCGATCTGGCTTGCCACCAGTTGGTTCCTGGCCAGGATGGAAATAAGGATCCCGAAGCTGAGCCCCCCGAAAAGGAAGAGGGCGGACAGGGCGAGGAGCAGCGATACGCTTCCCCGTAGCGGGACACCAAAGGCAAGGGTCCCCATGAGGATACACAGAATGGTGTCGGTGAGGCCAATCAGGAAATAGGGGATCAGCTTTCCGATGATGAGCTCAGCGGGCTTAACGGGTGTTGAGATAAGCTGTTCCATCGTGCCGCGGTCCCATTCCCTGGATATGGTCAGGGAGGTCAGGAGGGCGATGATGACGGCCATGATCACGGCAATCAATCCCGGAATGATGAAATTCCTGGAACGAAGCTCCGTATTGTACCAGACACGCTGACGTACATCGATCAGGGGATTTACCCGGCCCCCTTCTATGCGGCGTGCGTATATGTCGGTTATGGCAGCAATGTATCCCTGAGCGATCGTAGCAGTATTGGAGTCGCTGCCGTCAAGGATGATCGATATTTCCGGCTTTCTGCCCGATCTCACCTTTTTCGAGAAATCAGGCGGTACCGTTATGGCCACCTTGGCTTTACGCCTGTCGAGCCATTGGTCTATCTCTTCGAACCGGTCGACATAGCCCCTTACGCGAAAATAGTCGGATGCGGAGAAACATTCTATTAACCCCCTGCTCAAACTGCTTTTGTCCATGTCGTAGACCACGGTTGCGATCTTATCGACGTCAAAGGAGATGGCATAGGCGAAGATGAGCAGAAGGATCATGGGTAGAAGGATGGCCATGGCAAGACTGAAGGGATCCCTACGGATCTGCAGGAATTCTTTGCGTCCAATGGCCTTCACCCTCATCCATCTCATTTTATTTCTTCAGGCGACCTCTATAAGGGTTACGAACACATCTTCAAGGGAAGGGGTTATTCTTGCGATCGCCGCAGTTTTGATGCCCGCTGATTCCAGGGACTCCCTGATCATCTCCGAAGCCCGATCGTCTTCATGTTCCACCAGCACATGGAGCCTGGACCCGAAGATTGCCGCCTCGAAGCCCATTTTCGACAGATGCTCCATGGCTCCTACGATTTCGTTCACCTGTAATTCGAGGACATCCCGGGTCATGAATCCTTGGCGTAGTTGGGTGGGCGATCCCTGGGCAATGATCTTTCCCCTGTAGATAAGGGCCAGTCGATCACAGTAGTCGGCCTCGTCCATGTAGTGGGTCGTGACGAAGACCGTGGTCCCCTGCCGGGACATGTCGCCAATCAAGCCCCAGAAGGCTCGTCTCGAGATGGGGTCTACGCCGGACGTGGGCTCATCCAGAAAGATAATGGGGGGGTCGTGGAGAATGGCGCAACCGAGAGCCAATCTCTGTTTGTACCCCGTGGCCAGATGGCCCGTCAGCATCCTCCGCTCACGCTCCAAACCGGCCATAGCCAGTACCCATCGCTTGCGCTCGTCTCGTTTACTGCGGCTCACACCGTACACGCCGCCAAAGAAATCTATGTTCTCCTCAACGGTCAGATCGTTGTAAAGGGAGAATTTTTGGGACATGTAGCCTATAATCTGTTTGATCTCCTCGGGCTCTCTCATGATGTCGTGACCACCTACCGTTCCGGTACCGCCCGTGGGCATGAGAAGGCCGCAGAGCATGCGGATGGTGGTTGACTTGCCTGCCCCATTGGGACCAAGAAACCCGAAGACCTCGCCCTTCTTCACATCAAGGCTGATACCGTCTACTGCTGTAAAATCTCCGAAGGCCCTCCTGAGATCGCGAACCCGGACAGCCATGTCCTCATCCATCATCCACCCTTCCCCGGATCGGACCCTGAAATCATGGAAATAAAAACGTCCTCAAGAGACGGCTCGATGGGTCGGATCGCCTCGGCGGGGATCCCTCGATCCCTCATGTGGGCCTCGATGCGGGCCATGGCCCCCTCTTCCGACAAGGCAACGTGAAGCCTGTCTCCATACACGTTGACCCGTTCGACGCCGCTAATTCCTTGAACAACGCTCCGCGCCTCGCGCCCCTGCGATGTTGCGATCTCTATCATAGGCAGGGACAGCTTCTTCCTCATTCGTCCGGGATCGTCCACGTCCAGTATCCGTCCATGATCGATCAGGGCCACCCTCGTGCAACGTTCAGCCTCGTCCAGATAGGAGGTGGAGACGAACACGGTGATACCATCCCGGAGAAGTTCGTAGAGGATCCTCCAAAAATCCCTTCGTGACACCGGGTCTACGCCTGAGGTCGGTTCGTCGAGAAAGAGGACCTCGGGGGTGTGAATGAGGGCACAGGCGAGCCCCAACTTCTGTTTCATCCCTCCGGACAGATTCCCCGCAAGCCGTTTTTGGAAGGGGGTGAGATTGCTGAATCCGAGAAGCCTCTCGATACGCGGGGCCCTTTCTCGGTCCGGGACCCCGTACAGATCTGCGTAAAAGAGGATATTTTCTATGACGGTCAGGTCTTCGTAGAGGCCAAACCGCTGCGACATGTAGCCGATTTTTTCCTTGAGGAGTTCCCCCCCGCTTCTGATGGAATGGCCGGCCACCCACGCTTCTCCGGATGTCGGGTCCATGATGGCCGTCAGGAGACGCATCATGGTGGTTTTTCCCGCTCCGTCAGGACCTACAAAGCCAAAGAGCTCGCCACGCCGTACCTCAAGATCGACCTTGTCAATGGCGATGAGTTCTCCGAAACGCTTCGTCAGCCCCTCGGTACGGATCGCAAGACCGTTCACCCGTGTGTATTCCCGAGAAGGGTCCTCCACGCCGTTTATCTTTTCCTCCATGCTAATCTGAGCTCGCGCCGAGAGAACTGCTACCGATGAAGCCTAATCGTTACGTCCGCGGGCATGCCCGGTTTCAACTCGTCCCGCTCATTGTCCACCGTGACCTTCACGCCGAAGACGAGCTTCACCCTCTCCTCCTGGGTTTGCACCTGCTTCGGTGTGAACTCCGTCTCTGACGAGATGAAAGAGATCTTTCCTTCGTAGGTCTTGTTGGGGAAGGAATCGGTGGTCAACCGTGCATCCTGGCCCAATCTCACCTTGCCAATGCTCGGTTCCGGCACATATACCTTTATCCAGGGGCTCTTCAGGTCGCCGATGGTATAGACCGGAACGCCGGCACCTACAGTCTCGCCCCGTTCTAGGTTCTTCCGAAGCACAACGCCTGTGAGAGGCGCCGTCAGCACGGTATCCTTGAGGCGTTGCTGCGATGCGTCGAGGACGGCCTTTGCCTGGGCACGACGATGTTCTGCCACGCGGATATCTTCCTGCCGCGGTCCCTCTTTAACCAGGCTCAAGGCCTCCTGGGCGATTTTGTGTTGGGCACGTCTGGCCTCATAGGCACTTTTCGCTGAATCATATTGTGAGGCGGAGATGGCCCCGTTCTTATAGAGTAATTCGGCCCGTTCAAAATCCCTCCGAACCCGCAGGAGCTCAGCTTCCTGGGCGGCGACCTGGGCGGCCACCTGGGCAATCTCCTGGGTCCTGGAACCGGCCCGCAGCTCGGCCAATCGTACTGAAGCCTCCTGCAGCGCAGATCTGCTCTGGGCCGTAACCGCTTCAGCCTCGGCGCTGTCAAGGCGGGCGATTGTTTGCCCCTCCCTCACCTGATCCCCCTCCTCTACGAGAAGTTCGACGATCCTGCCCGGATATTTGAAACCGAGATTCGCCTCCGTAACCTCGACGTTTCCTGACAAACGGAGCTCATTCTCGGGTCCGTTCCGCAGAAGATAGCGGGCCAAGAGAACCACCGCGAAGATAACGGCTGCAACGCCGAGTATAATCAATCTCTTCTTTCTAGTCATGATGAGCCCCTTGGAGTCACTTCGCGCCTACCGCCCTCTTTAATGCGGCTACGGCCGTGTCCCTATCGAATCTCGCCTGCCACAGATCGGTTTCGGCCCTCTCCATGGCGGTCTGGGCATCTATAACATCGGTATTGGTTGACGACCCGACCCGGTATTTCAGGTCCTCGACCCTGAGATTCTCTTTGGCGCTTGAAACGGCCGTTTCAGCCACCCCGATTCTCGTACGGGCGTTCTCGAATGCAAGGAAGGCATCCTTGACCTCCCTTTCAATAGTCAGATTGAGCCCCCTTTCCTCTTCCTTGAGCTTTGCGAGCTCATTCTTTTCCCGCGCCAGCTCTGCCCGAATCAGACCGCCATCGAAAAGGGGAACCGCCATACGTACACCCACATCCCAATTTTCCTTATACTCAAAATCGGTTCCCGAGCGGTCGACATACCCACCCGCGAGGGATACCTCCGGATAACGTTTGCCTTGCGCGATCATGACCCTCTCCTGACCTATTTGCAGTCTCCTCCGGAGGGCCTTCATATCCGCGCGATTGTCACGGGCAACTTGCCGACATCCATTGAGGGACAAACAAACCGGTTCTTCGGCCGGCGGCCTATTCAAGACCGGGCTCCATTCCACGTTTTCCACCCCAATGAGTGTTCGGAGCAACTCATGGGAGCTCACAAGGTTATTCTCCGCCTGCAACCTGTTCTGGATGGCGTGCGCAAGTTCCACGTCCGTCTTCACAAGGTCGAGGTAGGGGACCGAACCGGTTCGATAAAGACTTTCCACGTCCCGTCGATGCGCCTCAAGCTGCTTGACGGTCGCATCGCTTGTGGCTTTCTGTTGCTCCAACTGCAGCACCTTGTGGTAGACACTGGCTACGTTATAAATCAGATCCTCCCGTGCGAACTGAAGATTGTCTTCTGCCATGGCCTTTCGCAGCTCTGCAACAGCCACATTCCGCTGAAGGCGCCCTCCCCTGTAAAGAGGAAGTCTTAGAATGGCGCCCGCGTCGTAAATGGTTCGCTCAAACCTTGGGATATCGAGGCCGCCAATGGATCGTGATTCAATCACGATGGGCGTCAGCGGCATGGGGTAGCGAGACCGTGTCACTCCGGAGGTCAGATCAACCCTTGGCATCCTTTCGGCCTTCGCAACACGAAGATTGTATACCTCGGTCTCCACATCCTTGCCAATCATGCGTATACGCGGGTTGTTCTTCAGCGCCAGATCAATGGCATGGGGCAGAGTTAACGTAACAGGCGGTCTTGCATCGGAAGGCTCTCCAGTGGCTGATAGAGCAGTTCGACCTATGGGGAGCATTGCTATCAAACAGAAGAGCCCCAGGAGAAGCTGTTTGCTTGGCGCTCTGCTCACCATTGTCAAAGGACTCACCATCATTCCCTGCCAATCCTCGTGTGTGCAGAACGCGTTCGATTTGGCCTGTCTTCCAGGCACGCGATCTCTATCAAGGATTGGCCTGGCGCTAGTGTATCACCCCTGAGATCGCAGTCAAAAGATTTTTCGGGTAATATCCATCGTTTCGGGCCCCAAAACGAGCCTGCACCAAACCCTCCCATTTCCACCTTTTAAGTTGTTTGCATTTTTCTCCCAAACCATTTATGATTACGAAAATGCACCCGTACATCTCAGAAACGTTGTGCGAGAGGTGTGGTGAGTGCGTCAGCCTTTGTCCCTATGATGTTTTTGGGAAAGAGGGTGACAGTGTCGTGGTGGTCTCGCCGGAAGATTGCATCGAATGCACCGCCTGTGTGGATAATTGTCCACACAAAGCCATCACCATGGGTGATTAACGAGATGGAACGTATTCTGCTCGACGACAAGGCGGTGGAGAGAAGCATCAACAGGATCACCCACGAGATCATCGAGCGAAACCATGGAACCAAAAATCTGGGTCTCATCGGCATCAGGACTCGAGGTGTCTACCTGGCTAATCGTATCAGAGACAAGGTTCTCGAGATCGAAGGTATCGAGCTCCCCCTGGGCGTCCTCGACATCACCATGTACCGCGATGACATCTCCAAGCTGAAGACCCCCGAAATAAAGAAGACCGATATCCGCTTTGATCTAAACAATGCGACCATCATCCTGGTGGATGATGTGATCTACACGGGCAGGACGACCCGCGCCGCTATGGATGCCATCATGGACATTGGGAGACCGAAAAAGATTCAGATGGCCGTGCTCGTCGATCGGGGCTTGCGTGAGCTGCCCATCCGCCCGGACTACATAGGCATCTTCCACTCCATCGCCGCGGAGGAAGAGGTTTTGGTGAAATTGCGGGAGATAGACGGCAAGGATGAGGTCGTACTCCTGAGAACCGCATGAACTGGGATCATAAAGATCTACTTGGCACCAGGGAGTTATCGAGGGAAGAAATCCTCTTCATTCTCGATACGGCAGATTCGTTTCGTGATATCTCGCGAAGGGACATCAAGAAGGTTCCTACCCTTAGAGGTAAGACCGTCATAACCCTCTTTTATGAAGCAAGCACCCGGACCCGTATCTCCTTTGAACTGGCAGCAAAACGGCTCAGCGCGGACGCGGTTAATATCACCGCCTCGACGAGCAGTTACGTCAAAGGCGAGACCCTTATCGATACCGGAAAGAATCTCCAGTCCATGCAGCCTGATGTCATCATCATCAGACACAGCATGCCCGGTGCGCCCCATATGCTTGCCAAAAACCTCCAATCCTCCATCGTGAATGCGGGGGACGGGGCACATGAACACCCCACGCAGGCCCTTCTCGATCTATTCACCATGCGGGAGAAGAAAGGAGCCATCGACGGACTGAAGGTCGCCATTATAGGCGATATTGCCCATAGCCGCGTGGCCCGCTCCAATATCTTCGCTCTAGATAAGTTCGATACCGAAGTAACCGTGTGTGGACCGCCTACCATGATCCCCCCTCACATTGAAGACTTGGGTGTGAACGTCGAATATGACATGCAAAAGGCGATCGCCGATAAGGACGTCATCATGATGCTCCGCATCCAGAAAGAGCGAGGCGGGGTTACCTACATACCTTCAATACGAGAGTATTCGGCGCTTTACTGCCTGAAGGAAGAACATTTGGCCCGGGCAAACAAAGATGTGATTATCATGCACCCAGGGCCCATGAACAGGGGTACCGAAATAAGTGACGCCGTGGCCGATGGTCCCTATTCGGTCATACTCGACCAGGTAGAAAATGGGGTGGCCGTAAGGATGGCCATCCTCTACCTTCTTCTCGGGGGCGAGAGTTGAAGATACTTATTAAGAACGGTCGTTTAATTGATCCCGGATCCGACACGGACTCGGTGCTGGATGTCCTTATCAGCGGCAACCTCATCGAAAGCATTGACCGGGACATCCCGGCCACCAACGACGTGGAGATCATTGACGCCAAGGGATTGGTCGTATCACCCGGGCTGATCGACGTCCATGTTCATCTGCGAGAGCCTGGCTTCGAATATAAGGAAACCATCAAGAGCGGCACTGCTGCTGCAGCTAAAGGCGGTTTTACCAGCGTCGTCTGCATGGCCAACACTGATCCCGTGAACGACAACAAAAGCGTGACGGATTATATCCTCCAGAAGGCCCGGACCGAAGGAACGGCAAGAGTATTCCCCTGCGGGGCAATCACCAAGGGCTTGAAAGGACAGGAGCTGGCTGAGATCGGCGAGATGGTGGAGGCAGGGATCACAGCCATATCGGATGACGGGTTTTCCGTAAAGAATGCAGGCCTATTCCTCAAAGCACTTGAGTACGCCAAGAAATTCGGGATACCCACTATTTCTCATTGTGAAGATAAGGAATTGGCCCAAGGCTTTGTCCACGAGGGGCGCGCCTCCCTCTTGTCGGGTCTTGATGCATCGCCATCCATAGCTGAGGAGTGCGTTGTCTTCCGGGATATTGCCGTTGCCCGATATGTCCGGAGCCCCCTTCACATTACACACGTGTCAGCAGGCGGCTCCGTGGATATCATCCGTCAGGCCAAGGCAGGCTTTCCCCTCCTTACCGCGGATACGTGTCCGCACTACTTCAGCCTCACCGATGAAGCCACACTCACTTATGACACTAACACGAAGGTCAACCCTCCCCTTCGGTCCAAGGATGACGTCGAGGCCATAAAGCAGGGGCTTGGGGACGGAACCATCGACATCATAGCCACCGATCATGCCCCCCATGAATTCGGCTCCAAGAACGTGGAGTTCGATTTGGCCTCCTTCGGCATCTCCGGCTTGGAGACGGCCCTGGCCCTGTCTCTGGCCCTCGTCCGGGATGGGGTCCTCGATCTGAAGGGCTTACTTGCAAAGATGACGATCAACCCCGCACGGCTCCTCGGCATCCCCTATGGTCAAGTAGCAGCCGGGAGGATTGCCGACCTTATCGTTTTCGATCCTCATATCGAGTGGGTGGTTGACACGGCTGTTTTTCGCAGCAAGGGAAGGAACTCGCCTTTTCAAGGGTGGTCGCTCACGGGTAGGAACATGCTGACTATCGTTGACGGCCGCATTGTCTACCGAGATCCGATTCTCCCGCAGTATCTCCCCGCTTCGGGTTAACACCCCTTGTCTCGACTCTGAAAAAATGCTCTAGCCTCATCCACATCAGCGGTAATCCTCCTCACCAGCTCCTTCACGCTGCCGAATTTCACTTCATCCCTGATGCGCCTCAGAAAGTGCAGGGTGATGGCGCATCCATACAGGAGCCCTTGGAAATCGAGGATGTGCGTCTCGATCGTGCGCTCTGCGTTTCCGAAGGTAGGGTTATAGCCAATATTGGTGACGCTTGGATGTTTTTCGTTGTGGTACTCCAGTTGGGTGATGTAGACGCCGTTGGCCGGCACGAGGTTATGGTCCGTTTTTAGGTTGACCGTGGGAAAGCCGATCTCCCTTCCACGGCTCATACCGCTCACCACCTGCCCGCCAAGAGAGTATGGCCTGCCCAGCAAATGGCAGGCCTCCGCCACATTTCCGTTCCGGACAAGAATTCTGATCTTATTGCTGCCCACCTTCTCATGGTCGATAGCAACCCGTTCGACCACATGGACCTTAAATCCGTACCTGGATCCATGCTCTTTGAGCATTGAAGTATCCCCTCTGCCCCCACGGCCAAACCTGAAGTCATACCCGATGACCAGTCCTTTAATCTTGAGGCGGTCCACGAGAATCCCCTTGATGAAATCATCGGCCTCGACAAAACCGAACTCTTCGGTAAAAGGCACGATGATAAGAACGTCGATGCCCGTCTCCTCAATCAGTTCGATCTTCCTATCGAGGGGCGTAATAGAAGGCAACTCTCGGTCGGGTTGCAGCATCTGGAGCGGATGGGGATGAAAGGTCATGAGTATCGATGTGCCATCCATTTCAGCAGCCTTCCTCTTGACCAGTTCGATAATTTTACGATGGCCTATGTGGATGCCATCGTAGTTGCCGATGGTGAGAACCGGATTCCTGAATTGCTCCTGAAAATCGAGAGTCCTGAAAACCTTCATATAAGGGCACCTCTTGACATGGCGGGGATTTCTTTGTAAGTTAAGAGCGTACTTTTTGCCGAAGTGGCGGAATTGGCAGACGCGCTAGGTTCAGGGTCTAGTAGGAGTATTCCTGTAGGGGTTCGAGTCCCCTCTTCGGCACCAATATAATCAAACACTTGGCTGACCTTTCCGGTCAGCCTTTTTGTTGCCGATCGGTTCATGGTTGTCACTTCTGAGATTGCTCTTCCAGGGCAACAGTAAAAACCTCCACAGGGCGCCGGTCGTGATGGCGAATTATGATTGTGCGCCTGCCTCCAGCCTCTCTGGATCCCCGTCTTAACCGACAAACGGGCATTCGATAAACATTTATTCGGATTTTTAATATAACACAAGTCTTATCAGCGCGAAAAGGACCCATCTCCCCCCTTTCTGAGGATCGTCTCGAAGACCGGCAAATTGGCCTTCCGGCCGTAGCCTGTCCTGACACCGCATCGCCGCGATTTCTTCTTAAGCTCTTTTTTTGTTGTGTCCAGGACTGTGCTATTTGTAGAATGGGTAGCGGGGGTCAGGGTATACGTCAGCCCCTGATTGCCTTGGGGGCGCGAAGCGGCAACAGGCGGTGTGAAGATCGTACGGCTGGGACGGTGGGGATGCAGGTCTAAGGCTTTTCGGTCACATCTTGCCCATAATTGAGGGGAATAAATAACGCACAAACCGGAGGGGTACAAATGCCGATCGTCGAAATCAAACTGCTTGAAGGAAGGACTTTAGAACAGAAGAAAAAGCTGGCATCTGCCGTTACGGACGCAGTTGTCCAATCTCTAGGCGTGAATCCAGACTCGGTGCGCATTACACTGCTCGAGATGGCCCAAGAGAATTATGCAGTGGCAGGTGTGCTCTGGATCGACTCTAAGAAGTAGCCCTCACCTCCGGGTCGGTTTCTATCTCCAAGGAGCCATGAGAACCCTCCTAAGGGAGGCTAAATCCCGCCAAATGCGAACGCATGTCAACAACACCCTTCCTGGCCACCACGGACACGAAGACCGGCCAAGGGCCTACCTCTGGACTTGCCTAATGGAGGTCGGCGCGGGCGCTGCGGGCCCAAGGCAGTAGCCATCTGTCTACCCCTCGCGGCTCGACCTCTTCTGCTTCATGCAGAGCGCCCTCCGAAAATAAGGATTGCCAATGAGAATTGTACGTGACTGAACCGAGCGATGGTGATTCAATCACAGGTCTGCCTTGCTCGGTCATGTCGATTTCGATTTCGGCAGCCTGTTTGCTCTTCGTGATCTCGATGCTGATGCCGATCGAGCGGACGAAAAAAGCGGGCCCTCTCAGGCCCGCCCCTAAACGGATTGGTGAAGTGTCCCCGCTATTTTATTGCATTTACATCACGGGACAGACCCTCTATCGCCTTCGCAATCTCGATGCTCAGATTGCCTGTGGCCTTGCTGTGCGCCCTTACATACCCTTCGTAACTATTACTCCCCGTTGGCTCCTTTAAAGTAGACCATCGCCAAGGGGGGGATGATTCGCCGCTCTTCGTTACTGACCAGCGGGCCTCCATAAAAAGGCCCGTGGCAGGCGTCCCTTCCATGCGCATGACTTCTATGTCCACCACATAATCAGGCTTTACGGATGCTCTCCACGGATAGATAAGAACGTTCCTGGTGCAGACGAGTGAATAGAGATTCCGGGCCAAGACGCGGGGAAAGCTCTGGGAAAGCGGCTCTATCCAACGGTTTTCCTCCGAAAGGAGAATTTCATTATCGCCCGAATTCGTCGCAATCTGTGGCCGGTCCAGATATTTGGGAAGTTTGACTGTACCAATACCCACGAGCGGGCATTGCTGAGCAGTATCGGTCTGTCTCTGGCCGACATCCGTTATTGGACCCAGAGCGTAATAACGGGTCTGCACAGTGCTTCCACATCCGGAGGACAGGAGAAACCCGACCACGAGCAGAATAGCAATGGTATAGGAACAGGTACGTTTCATTTCGATTCCCCCTTTGTGCTTCTCTTCCCCCAGACAAGGGAGTCCGGCTGCTTTTCCAGGTACTCGGCCAGCGTGCTTATCGATCGGGCTGCATGCTCCATCTCCTCCATGGCCTGGTTAAGGCGGTGGAGAACGATGGGACTGTCCGCGGCGGCATCATCCATCTTGCTGATAAGGCTGTTTGCCCTAGCCAATGTGGCAGCCGCATCCTTGGCGAGCGGCTCCAACGAGGCAGAAACGTTTTTCATTGATGTAGCCGCAGGTTCAAGCTGAGAATCCAGATTTCTGACAAGCTGTCTGATTTCGTCCACCCCCTGACTGGCTGACAGCAGTGCGCTAACTAGCTTTGGAGAGCTGACGATCTTGTTGATGCTTTCTACAGCGGACTTCGTGTCCGTAATAAGCTCTTCGATAGGAAGGCTGGCAAGCCGCTCCTGCAGTTGCTGCAGGTTAGTCGCCACCGTTGGAATCTCGATGTACTTTGTATCCCTCCCGATGACCCTTGAAGGCCTGTCAGGGAAGAAATCGAGGCCCACCATCAACTGGCCCGTGACAAAACTCTGGGTCTGAAGCTGGGCGCGCAACCCTTGGTCCACCAGAGCGCGGGCAAACAACTCAGGGTGCTTCTGAAAACCCCTCATACGTTCCTCGGCTGACCGATCCGCTGCCTGCATGCTCCCTTGTACCAGCTCCGCGTAAACGGGTATTTGGGCCTTCATGGCTTTAGGATCGAAGACAATCCGGATGCTTGTCACCTCGCCTACCTTCACCCCGTGATAGACGACCGGTGAGCCCACATTCAAGCCCTGCACCGACCCCTCGAAAAACATCACGATCGGCACACTCTTTTTAAAGAGCTTCCCCGATCCCAGAACGATTACCGCGGCAATGATGAGAACGAGTGCACCCACGAGAAAAATGCCTACAGCCGTTTTATTCACTTTTTTGCTCACTTTGTCACCTCTCTCTGGCCGCCCGTGGCCGATTGCAACCCTTCCTCCCCGCGGGTCAGGAAACTTTTTACCTTGGGATCAGAGGATTCGTGAAGCAGTTTTTTTGGGTCTCCACTGGCCGTCATGGTTCTTGTTTCAACGTCGAGATAGATCGAGTTGGTGGCAATGGCGAAGATGCTGGCCAGCTCATGGGTAACGACGATGAACGTCGAACCCAGACTGTCTCGAAGTTCGAGGATCAGATCGTCGAGAAGACGTGCGCTTACCGGATCGAGTCCTGCGGAGGGCTCGTCGAAGAAAAGGATATCCGGATCGAGGGCCATGGCCCTTGCCAGGCCTGCCCTCTTTTTCATACCTCCGCTGATATCGGAGGGGTAAAAGTCCTCAAAACCCGCAAGACCAACCAGGCGCAGCTTCAGGGAGACCGCATCCTTTATCTGCCTTTCATTTAACGTGGTGTATTGTTGCAAGGGCATGGCAACGTTTTCGGCCAAGGTCATTGAACTCCAGAGAGCACCACTCTGATACAGGATGCCGATGCGCTTCATGATCGCTTCCCGTTCTTCGGCTTCGGCCTCCCAGTAGCTAACCCCTTCATAGAATACTTGCCCGCGCGAAGGTTCCTTCAGCCCGATGAGCACCTTCATGAGGGTACTTTTGCCGCACCCGCTCCCTCCCATAATAATAAAAATATCGCCCTTGCGTACGGTAAAATTGAGGTCACGCATGAGCACAAAACTTCCGTACCCCATGTCGAGACCTTTGACCACAATCTGAGGTTCACCTTCGTTCATAATCTGTCGTCCCTTTGTCAGTGATCACTGGACCTCTGGTGCCTGCTTTCTGTCACGCTCCACTAACCTTCCCCTGCTATATTCCAAGAATGTTACACACAACCGTGATAACCGCAGTAACGACAATAATACTGATAATGCTTGTCACAACGGCCGATGTCGTTGCATATCCAACCGCCGAAGCGCTCCGCCCGCACTGCATCCCTCTCAGACACCCTGCGAGGGCGATGACTACGCCGAACACGGCGCCGTGAAAGAGCCCGATCCACACATTCGTAAGCGATAGCGCATTCTTCGTCTCGATTAAGTACTGAATGGGACCAATGTCGAGCATCGTGACGCCGACGATAAAACCTCCGAGGACACCCATAATATCCGCATAGATACAGAGCAATGGCATCATGATTGTCAGGGCGACCATTCGGGGCAGGACCAGGAATTCGAGAGGTGAGACCCCAAGGGTATTGAGAGCATCTATCTCCTCGTTTACCTGCATGGTGCCTAGTTGGGCGGCGTAGGCCGCTCCCGTTCGGCCGGCCATGATAATACCTGTCATGATGGCGCCCATGACGCGAACCATGGCTATGCCGACCAGGTCTGCCACATAGAGTTGAGCGCCGAAGGCCTGGAGTTGAATGGCACCCACGAAGGCAAGGATCAAACCGACGAGAACACTGATCAGGGAGACGATCGGTAGCGCTTGTGCCCCTGATTCAAGAAAAAACTGCCAGAGGTCCTGTCTGCGGAAAGAGGCCTTCCCGGACAAGAAACGAAGAAAGGCAATGAAGGTTGCCCCTAAGAACTCGAGGGTCTCACCAATGGAGGATACGACGTTCATACCTCGACCACCGACCCTGGCGAAAAAGGATTCGGTCTGTATTTCCTGCCGCACCCCTTTTCTCTCCGGGACGGCCGAGGCAAGGTCGATGAGCCTTCTCACGCCGGGAGGAAGGCCCTGGGTATCGTAGACAACATCGTTTGCCGAACACCAATCCTTCAGGTTAACGAGGAAGGTAAGGAGGGTGGTGTCCCAGTTCCCCAGCCCCGCAGTGTCAAAGGCCAGATGGCTGAGTCCCGGCCTGCCGGAGAGTGAAGCGATAGTATCGTCGGATGACGGCACCTCCTCTCCAATCCGCCAGTTTCCCGAGAGATGAAGGAGGACCGAATCGTCATGAGGATAAACGATTCGCAGAATTTCGGCGCCCTGATTGGTAGGTTGTGCTTGAGGATTCACCATGTCAGCCCCATGTTTTTCAGTTTCGTCATGGCATCGGTACTCCCATAAGTCGCCGCCGTTTTAAAGTCGGCTCCTGTGGACACACAAAAGAGGACAAAGTTAAGTAATTCCCAACTCGTTGTCGAGCCTGCCTCAGTGGTCTATTCCCGGTACATATTAGAATCATATACGCACGTACGGTAGCGTAAAAACAAAAGGGGAAGTTTTCTATTGGACCTTAGCCCTAGTGGTCCCTACCCGTCCAACAAGCATCGATCGGGGGTCATTTCTCGCCTTCGCAGGGGCCCTTCTTAACGTTCATAGCATCGGGCGCCTTCGCAGGGGTGGCGTACCACTGCTCCTTCGGGACAACCTTCGGCGCCGCGGGATCGCCCCTGTAATTCGGCGACATGATCTGGACACCATACTCGTTGAAGGCATCCTGTATGTTGCGATGGAGGTCCGTATATATCCTCTGCATCTCCCGGGGTGCATTGGTAAAGACGTTCACTTCATAGCTCACGTAGAAGTCATCGAGGGAGGTCTGCAGAACAAAAGGGGGCGGCTCACGGAGCAACCCCTGGGTCCTCTCCGCCGCCAAGAGGAGCAGGGCCTCCACCTGGCGCCATGGAGCATCGTAGCCGATGGTCACGGTCGAATGGAGGATCAGCCCCTTCTCTTCGGCCAGGGCACTGTAGTTGACCACGTGGCTGTTGACGACCGTAGAGCTGGGAACGGTGATCTCTTCGTTCTTTACCGTCTTCAGGTGGATAACCTGGAGCCGTGTGGCCACCACATCTCCGACAAAATCACCGATCTTCACGCGGTCCCCAACCTTGAAAACCCGTCTGTAGATAAGCATGTAGCCTGCAATGATGTTCGCCACGGCTGAGCTGGAACCGAGAGAAAAAAGTACCCCAAGGAAAACCGATACCCCCTTAAAGGCCAGTGAATTAGAGCCGGGGATATAGGGGAAGGCAACCACAGCGGCAAATGCGACGACGAGGATGCGAAAGATCCGGTACGTGGGCTGGGCCCACTCTGGATAGAACCCCCTAAAGGCAATGGCCCCTTTCTCGACCTCTGCGAAAAAAAGGCCCATTGCCTTTAGGGCATAGATGGTGATCACGACTATGATGATCAGGTAGATAAGATTGGGAATCTCGCCTAAAATTGCTCCCCCTATCGTTTTAAGCGGTACGACTACGTGGGAGAGCAGTTGGCCGGCAATGGGCCGGGTCCAGGGAAAGAACCCCAACGCCAGGTGAACGCAGGTGTAGATGAGTACCACTGCGATCGCCAAACGGATGACCCTCGTTGCTACAGCCAGGGTCGCGCCGATCCGCTCCGCCCGGACAAGCTCAAAGGACTGTATACGGATAGAGACCTTCTTCGAATCGATCCAGGCCTGAATACGTTTGCTTACGACTCGATAAAGCCTGGCAAGCCCGTATAGAGATATCACAAGAAGGAGTAGGACAAGCAGCGTGTAGAGAGAACCGAAGAAGATGCTCTTTCGGCTGTAATCCCGCCGGTATCCCTCGATGGCACTGCGCAACTTTTCACTGTACTCGGCGGCAACCTCCCGCCGGGTCCGGCCTTCTGCCTTTGCATCCTCGTCAAAAACGGCCATGACCATCTCGTCTCCCGCGGCCACCAGGGTGATCGGTTGCTGATATTGGGAGGCTTCCAGAGATGTGACCGGAATGGCATGGTTTTCCGCGATCCTCTTTACCCTCTCAGTGATTGTTCTCGCCCGCTCCTGGGCAGGGTACCCTTTCACGTCCTTTACGTAGAAGATGGTCTGGTCCCCGAGCATGACAGGATATCCCGGCGACATTACCTCTTTTGGCTTCGGCGGTGCCGCATCTGCTCCATAACAGGTCAGGTGAATCACCGATACCAGCAGCATTGTGAACACAAGAACCGAAGCAGCGGTTTTGTTCATGGTTTCACCTCACCCGTCGTACTACTTTTCACTCCGTACCATCCCTTTGGTCAGATTCTCAGCAGTTCATCAATCATTTTGAGAAGGGCCTGAAACCGTTCGGAAGCCCTTTGCTCGACCCCATAAAAGGCGATGATAGACGACCCTCCGGCAGATGGTAGGGGATGTTCAGTCTCTTCGCCGGCGATAACCTTGTTTGCAACTCGTGTTTGATTCTGCCCCACCTTCCGGGCGTCTTTGGCTCGAGCGCTTGCAGGGTGTCTTCCCCTCGTCATTTCCCTACCCCTTCGGGCTCGCCGGTTCTGTCAGTCACTCTGGCCTGTACCCTTTTTGGGGGCAGCGAATATACACGCAACAATAGCTACGGCCCATACGGCTGCCAACTTTAGAAACAGCATGACAACCTTATAGATGATCCAGGGAAAGTCGATCGGAAGGTCATGCCACAAAATCAGGCCGGAAAGCACGAGGGCACCGATTAGAATAGAAATTTGTATTGGATTCATAGTTCGCCTCCTTAGCGGATCAGATTGAATATATCCTCATTCCTCAGACCTGGATATCAGGCTAAGCGAAACCAGGCGCGCCAGGAGGACCGCCGGATATAATTGTCCGATAAAGGCCTCCGTCATCACTAGAGACCGTGCGATGGGATGAACAGCCGTGAAGTCTCCGAAGCCGACCGTCGTCAGGGTCACAACACTGAAATAGAGGAAATCTCGGGTTATCTGGGGGATAAACCGTCCTCCCGTCGCAACGACGGTAAACGCCTCGGGGGAAAAATAGTAGATCAAAGCGTATGTCTTGGCGTAGACAACGGAGATAAGAAGATAAGCTGCCATTGCTCCCCGGATTCTATGGGACGTTACCGGCCCGTCGCGATAAACCATAGAGATGGTTGCCAGAAGCATCCCGAGAACAGCAAGGGTCGTAAAGATAAAATCCCAGCCAGCCAATGAACGGACGCCAAACCCGATCCACATTGTATGGGTGATCATTGCCATGACTGTAAGGAAAGAGAAGAGCATCTTTGGAAACCAGTGATGGGTCATGGCGTGAAGCGCGGCAAGAAGGATCAGCAGAAAGACCAAATCCGCAGCCAAACCGATGATGATACCGCCCAGACTGGCCAATGCCGACGTAAAGAGCTGAATCATCAGCACGATTAGGAGGGCGCTAAGGGTGTTTTCTTTGGACAAGAGATGCAGGAAGGTTCTATACAGGGATCACTCCATCAAGGGTTTGCAGTATTGGCCCTGTCAGGCAAGCGGTCTTTATACAACCTGGATAAGGGGACTGCCGTTGTACCGTGCAGGAAGATGCTCAGAAGCACCGTGAGCACAATAATTGAGAGCATACGCTCATTGCCCTGCAAACCGAGCTCGTTGACGACGATGATAAGATAGAGCACAGAGGCAATTCCGCGCGGGCCGAACCATCCAATGAAGGTGACAGAAAACCTCGAAAGATTTGTACCTTTAAGGCTGAGGGCCACGGGAACCATGCGGATGAAGGTAAGGCTAAGGATGGCATATATCCATGCCTGGATGTCCCAGTGTTCTATGGCCTTCGGCACAGCGGTTAATCCAAATATCAGGAAGACAAAGAGGGCCAGTTGCTGCCCTTCCGCCTCCCCGAACTCATGGATTCGTTCTCGAACCGCGTGCGTCTTGACGCCGAGCATAAGGCCGCCGAAGAATGCTGCGATGAAGCCGTTGCCATGGAATTTCTCGGCCAGGGCAAAGGCCAGAATCGCCAGGGAACACGCTGCCAGGCGTTGAAACGTGGGGTGCATCCACCCCCTTTCGGCCGCTCGATCCACCAGCCTCCCCCCAACCCACCCTACGAGACTACCCAGAAGGGGGCCGAAGACAAATTGTTTGAGGGTAAACATCAGCCAGTACTGGAGACCCCCGGTGTGCGCTACGATGGCCGAGAGGGCCCCCACACATGCCAGAATGGGGGGTAATGCTATGCCATCGTTCAGCCCGCTTTCGACATTGATGGCTTCCCTAATCTTCTTTGGGACCACGGGACTTGTCACCACGGGTTGACCAAGAGCCGCATCAGTTGGGGACAGGATGAAGGCCATGAGGCATATGGTCCACAGCCCCATACCCTGAAAGAGGGGGATGGCGACGAGGACTCCGAGAATCATTGTCAGCGGGAGGCCCACAAAAAGAAGGCGAAAGGGCAAGGCCTTTACTTTGATGAGGGACGGCAGATCTATGGTTGACGCGTCGACGAAAAGCACGAGAACAAGGGTCAGTTCGGCGATAACACGCGCCGTAGCCGATGTCATGCCCAATGCTATAAAATTGTAGCCCAATGGACCGGCCGCCATGCCGACTGACACGAAGACCATGGCTGCCGAGATGGGCGACCGCTCCGACATTCGCGAAAACAGACCGTAGGCGAATATCAGTAGCGCACCAAAGATCAGGATAGGAACTTCAAACATAGGTATCAGTCAATCCCGTGCTCAAAGATGAGCAGGAAGGCCGCCGCCTCGGTCAGAAGTTGAAGGGCTGTCCTACCATCATCTGAACGCCCCAGTTGCCTGCGCGACCCGCAGCAGCATCGATACGGACAACAATGCCTACCTCCCGTTGACATCTGCCGTCTTTTTGGCGGTCATTGCCTCCGCCTCGGTTATCCAGCCGCCGCCGATGGCCTTGTAGATGTTTACAAGGCTGATCAATGCCGCTGCCTGGGTCTGAGTGGCACTCAGCTCAGCGGGGAAAAGCTGCGCCTCAGCGTAGAGTACATCGAGGTAGGGTGTGTACCCCCCGTTATATTTCAGCCAGGCGAGGCGTGTGTACTCCCTGTAGGCCACCACCCGTTTTTGCTCGGCGCTCAACTGCTCGCCCAATTTCTCTCTTGAGATCAGCGAGTTCTCAACATCCGCAAAGGCATTTTGAATGGCCTGCTCGTATGATAGGAGTGCTGCCCTCTGGGCCGCTTCCGCCTGTTTTACTTGACCCCTAATGGCACCGGCCGTGAAGATCGGACCGATGATGGAACCGGTATAGTTCCAGGTCTTACTTGTCCCATGGAACAGGTCTGACAAGTCTTCACTCGACTGCCCAAATAAACCGGTGAGTGAGATTGTGGGAAAGTAAAGTGCCTTCGCTGCCCCTATTTGGGCATTAGCCGCGATCAAGTTCTGCTCGGCCTGTACGATGTCTGGTCGCCGTTCAAGAAGCTGAGACGGTAGCCCCGCGGGGACCGGGGGGGCAGCCATCCGCGCAAGAGGCTCGCCGCGAGGTATTGGCCCGGGGTTACAGCCCAGCAAGACTGATAGGCCGTTTTCTGTCTGTACGATCTGGCGCTCTACCTGCGGGATGGTTGCTGCAGCCGTTTCGTATTGGGAACGCGCCTGCTGTACGGTCGTCTGCGAAACCTGACCGTACTTATACTGCAGTTCAAAGAGCTTTACGGATTTGTCGTAGGTAGAAAGGGTGTTTTTCGCTATCACAAGCTGCTCGTCCAGTGCGCGTAGCTGAATATAGGCACTTGCCACTTCAGAAACGAGCGAAAGGATAACCCCACGCCGGGCCGCTTCACTTGCCAGCACGTTGGCCTGCGCCGCTTCGGTGAGTCTTCGTATCCGGCCCCAGAGGTCAATCTCCCAGGCAGCACCGGCGAAAACCTGATGGCTACCATACGGATTAGTGTGAGGGGCAGGGCTTACATCGTTCCGTGAAAGTTGCTCCCGTGCGTGGAATCCAGTGTAGGTTAGCTGCGGAAAGAGCACGGAACGCGTGGTCATGAGGAGGCCCATGGCCTGCTCTATGTTGTCAGCGGCAATCTTGACGCTCCTGTTGTTGGCCAACGCCTCCTCAATAAGTTGATCGAGGACAGGGTCATTGAACTGCTCCCACCAGGATGTGTTGGCTGTATCTGCAGCCTCTTTGGGCTGGAAGCGAAAGGACTCAGGGGCATCTACCGAGGGACGCTTATAGTTGGGGCCGATCATGCAGCCCGCAACACATATCACCGCAACAAAGACAATTGCAAGCCGGAACATAATTATTCACCTCCCGGAACAGAGGTTTCGCCCGCCGGTGACTGGCCCGCCGGTGGAGATGCCGGTGATGGCTCCAGCGGGGTCTTAGCCTTTGCTGTCTTTTTCTTCGCTGATTTTTCGGCCAGGGTCTCAAAGAGGAAGAAGAAGAGCGGCACGTAGAGCATGGCCAGGGTGGTCTCACCGATCATGCCGCCGATGATGCCCGTTCCAATGGAATGGCGGGCATTGGCGCCGGCACCGCTGGCAATGGCCAGTGGCAAGACACCGAAGATGAAGGCCAGTGACGTCATGACAATAGGCCGCAGCCGTTCCTCGCCGGCCTGCATTGTGGCGTCCATAACCGACAGACCCGTCTTGCGTAAATCAACGGCAAAGGCGACGCGCAAGACTGCGTTCTTTGCGCCAAGACCGATGAGCACCAGGAGGCCAATCTGGAAGTAGACGTCGTTATTGAGACCGCGGAGCGCGTTGAAAATGAGGGCACCCAAGATTCCGAAAGGTACCGCGGTAAGAACGGCGCCTGGCAAAATCCATGACTCGAACTGAGCGGCAAGGACGAGAAAGACGATAATAATGCCAAATATGAACGCGTTGGCAGAGGTGCCACCCGATTTCTTTTCCTCGTAGGCCATACCTGACCAGGCAAAACCGTATCCGTTCGGCAGCACCTCCTTCGCAACCGCTTCCATCGCTTTCAGCGCAGCCCCTGAACTGTATCCGGGTGAGGCATTACCCGTGACCTGGGCTGCCGGGAAACCGTTGAAGTGGGGCACGAGATCAGGCCCCGTAGTATATGTGGTGGTGACCAGCGCCGAGAGGGGGACCATCTTGCCGTCGTTCGACCTCGTGTAGAGTTTGGTGAGGTCTTCGGGGGTCCGCCGATAGGGGGCATCAGACTGGAGGATGACGTTCCATACGCGGCTGTATTCGTTGAACTGGCTTATCTGGATGGAACCGAACTGGGCCTGAAGGGTGCTGTACACGTCTGCTATGGATACCCCCAGAAGAACCGCCTTCGAGCGATCGACCTCCGCTTTCAACTGCTGGGAGGAGGCCCGGAAGGTGCTGTTCAAGGCAGTGAGCTCAGGCCGGGTACGGGCCTTTGCCAGGAACTGCTGCGTGAGCGCATACAAACGCGCCGGGTCGCCGGCACCCTTATCCTGGATCCAGAACTCGAAGCCGCCCGTCGTGCCGATACCAGGGATAGCCGGCGGTGCAATGGGAACAAAGAGACCGGTCTGTATCCCTCTCGACCCTGCCGTTACCTCTGCCAGGATAGCGTCAGCACTCTCCTTCTTTGCCTTTTCTTTTGATTTATACCGCTCCTCAAAGTCTTTGAAGGTCACAAAAAAGGTCGCCACGTTTGGCTTGTACTGGGCGTCAATCATACTGTACCCGTTGACCACCGTCCGGTCAGCGACCGCAGGATTTTTGCCAAACAAGGCATCGATCTGGCTCGATGTCTCGACCGTTCTGGTAAGGCTCGATGCATCAGGCATGACAAGCTGTCCCATCACATAACCCTGGTCCTCGTTAGGTACAAAGGCCGTAGGGGTCGTGTAGAAGAGATGGACCAGCAGATACATGAAACCGGCAAGGATTACGAAGGCGGCGATCTTTCGTCTGATCATCATCGCCACCAGATCGCCGAACCACAGGGTAAATTTGTCAAACTTCCGGTTGAACCAGGCGAAGAATCGGTTCACGTATCCCATGATACCCTTCTGGGTGGGCGTGCTGTGCTTCAGCAGGATTCCGCACATGGCAGGGCTCAGGGTGAGGGCGACGAAACCGGAGATAACCACCGAGACGACGATGGTAATGGCGAACTGCTTGTAGAGCTGGCCCGTCGTGCCGGGGAGGAAGGCTGCCGGGATAAAGACAGACGCCATGACGAGCACGACCGCGATGAGGGCCGTGCTGATCTGCCCCATGGCCATGATCGTGGCCTCCCTTACGCCCTTGTGCTCCTTGGCCATGATACGTTCCACGTTTTCCACAACGACAATTGCGTCGTCCACCACCATGCCTATGGCTAAGACAAGTCCAAAGAGGGTCAGCAGGTTGATGGAAAATCCAAGGACGAGCATGCCGGCAAAGGTGCCGATCAACGAAACCAGGACAGCGGCAATGCAGACAAGCGTGGAACGGAAGCTCTGGAGGAAGAAATAGACGACGAGGATGACCAAGATTATGGCTTCGAACAGGGTGTGAATAACCTCCTTGATGGAGATCCGAACGAAATCCGTGGTGTCCAGGGCTATAGTGTACTCAATGCCCGCAGGCATGGTCGCTTTTAAGTCCTCCATGACCTTACGGACCTGCTTGGATACATCGAGGCCGTTCGCGCCCGGCTGCTGGTAAACAATGATGGGGGTTGCGGGCGTTCCGTTCAGCCTGTTGTCGTCGATGTATTGTCTTCTTCCCGACTCGGCCCGGGCAACATCCTTGACGCGGACAATGGCACTGCCGTCAGGGTTGGCACGGAGAATGATATTCTCGTACTCTGATGGCTGCACGAACGGGGCCTGGGTTATCACCGGAAACGTCAACTGAACGTCTTTGGCCGCCGGCTGTTGACCAACCGAGCCGGCGCCAAACAGGGCATTCTGCCTCGCAATGGCGTTCTGGATGTCCGTGGTGGTAATCGACATGGCGGCCATACGGTCCGGGTTCGTCCAGATGCGCATGGCCTGATCTGCAACACCGAAGATCTGCGCCTGCCCGGCACCGTTCACCCTTTTAATAGCATCAAGGACATAGATGTTGGTGTAGTTGGTTACGTACTCTGGACTGTACCTGCCGTCCTTGTTGAAGATGGCAATGATCATCAACGGCGTGGACGACTTCTTCTGTACCGACACACCGTACTGCTTGACGGCATCGGGGAGTTTTGGGGTAGCAAGGTTGACGCGGTTCTGCACCCACACCTGGGCAATGTCCGGATCTGTATCAAGGGTAAAGAAGACGGTAATCGTCATCTGGCCGGTATTGGAACTTGTTGACGTCATGTAGAGCATGTTGTCAACGCCGTTTATCTCAGCCTCGATCGGCGCGGCCACAGAATCGCCTACCGTCTTTGCATCGGCGCCAGGATAAGTAGTGGTTACCTGTATCGTAACCGGCGTGATGGTAGGGTACATGGCGACCGGCAAGGATTTCATCGCCACGAGCCCGGCAATGGTGATGACCAGGCTGACGACCGTAGCAAAGATAGGGTGTTCTATGAAGAACCTTGAGAACATATTCCGGTCCCTCCCTTATTTGCCCTTGGCGGGTTCAGTCTTACCAGCCTCTGGTTTAGTTGGTGTGGCTGCCGATACGGCTGCCGGGGCAGGTTGCGGCGCCGCCCCTGGCGTTGCCGCGGGCTGAGCGGGGACACCTGCCTTAATGGTCACGGATTCGCCCGGCTGCAGCGTAAGGCCGCCGTCAACAACCACCTTGTCGCCCCCCCTGAGTCCCTCGGTGATAAACCAATCACTGCCTTTCCAGTCTCCGACCACGACCGGCCTGTTCTCCGCCTTACTCTCCTTGTTTATCACCCAGAGAAAGTGGCCCCTTGCCCCTTGCTGCACGGCCCTTTGAGGCACAAGGATACCTTTGGGACGAACGGCTCCAATGAGATTGGCACGGACAAACTGGCCGGGCCGCAGCACGCCCTGGGGATTAGGAAAGGTTGCACGTACAAGAAAAGTGCCTGTCTGAGGACTGTATTGTGCGTCGGCAAAGGTTATGCGCCCTTTTTGCGCGAATACTGTGCCGTCCGCCAAAACAATCTCCACTTCGTATGCTCCATTCTTCGGCACCACAAGCTCGCCGCGCGCTGCCTGACCACGGTACTTGAGTATATCATTTTCCGAAATACTGAAATTCACCCAGATGGGATTCAACTGGGACACGTACGTAAGAAGGCTGTTGGCCTGGTTGATATAGGCTCCATCCTGGATTCGGGCGTAGCTCGAAAGCCCCGTAACCGGGGCCGCGATGGTGGTATAGCCCAGGTTCAGTTTTGCCTGCTGGACCTCGGCTTTGGCCGATTCCACCGCTGCCGCGGCAGCCTGTTCCTGACCGGTGGCATCGTCCAGATCCTTCTGAGACAGGGCGTCCTGTTCCACGAGTGGCTTCACCCTCGCAAGATTGGCTCGGGCCGTTGTCAGCCTGGCCTGCTGCTGGGCGAGGGCCCCCTGGGCTGCATCGAGGGCGGCCTGAAAAGGCTTGGGGTCCATCCTGAACATGACTTCACCGGCCTTGACGAGGGTTCCCTCCGTGTACACCCGTTTATCGAGAAAGCCGTTCACCCTTGAGCGGATCTCCACCTCATGGGAGCTCTCTGTCTGTCCGACGAATTGTGTTACGATAGGTGTATCCTTCGGTTCGATCTCGATAACCGTAACCTGCGCAGGAGGACGGGCCTTGGGGGCCTCTTTGCTGCATGCGGGAAGCAAGGCAACAGCAGAAAACACCACGAAGAGCCCGATGAGCGCCCAGGAGGGGCACGCCGAAGGGCGGAATAGAGACGGATATTGACTGTTCATTGTAGCCTCTCCATTTTTCCTTGATATGGGGTTCATACTTGTTTCCTCAATCTGTAACACTGTTTTGAGCTTTCTGCACCAACTTTCAACCATTTAGTATATCGTGCAGGCGACCCTCAAGGTACAAAGCCTGTCGGGGACAGCACAAATCTTCTCGTATACAAGACACAACAAACCCGACATATAGGACCAATAGCAAAGATTGGGGGGTCACGTCTATTGGACCTTGGTCCTATGAAATCAAATGCCTCTACGACGCCTGATCTTCAGATTTCCTCGTGTCAGGGTCGAACCCGCGAATAGCCTTGCAGTATTCCGTCTTGAGTGTGTCCAGGAAGGCTCCGTCCAGGGGTCCTTTGGCCGTTGTTATTTCGTAGAAACGTTTCGGTATGCTCAATTTTTCCGGTGCAAAGCCCGTCGCAAAACGGTTCTTCCAGCGAAGCCCCTGAATATTCAGGGAAACTGACTCGAGGTTTCCCGCCAGATAGTCGTAACCAACCACCTTGAGGCAGCTTGCCAGCAGTTCGTCGGTATAGACGCCACGGGCAAAGAGACAGGCGACCATAGAGGTGAGGAGCACGCGGTCTTGCTCGTCCTTGATCAGAGAATCAACTGCTTTTGCGACATCTTTGCTCGTCTCCTTCTGATCGTAAGAATAACCCCCGCTGTCGAGGTGTGAGTGGCGGAACCCAAGGGCCTGCGAGGCGAAATAGACCTCACCCGTGGCGTAGCCGGCCATCTCCTGGCCGAGCACACAGGCATAATCTTGTCCGCCGTAGTGTTCTGCCGCTTTGAGGGTACCCTGAGCAAGGATGCGGTAAAATTCGTTGGTCCCCATTCCAAGGTTCAACATAGCCTGCTTGTACCCTTCGGAGTCCCCAAAGGAGAGTGGAACTACGGTCTCGCTTTTCGAAATGATCCGTTTTTCCGTAGCCTCTGTGGCCCAGGCAAGGGCAACGCCCGCTGACATGACGTCGAGTCCCATTTTTTCAGAGATGTCGATAATGGCAAGCACTTCGAAAGGGTTTTCAACCGAGAGCATGGCCCCCACAGCAAAGATCGGTTCGTGGTCGTAGGAGACCTGCCGGTAGATATAGCGATGCTCCTTTTGGAAGCGCTCACGGACGAAGCCTATATGGATGCACCCTACGGGACAGCCCGCGCAGGCTCCATTTCTGAGCAAGACATCATCGGCAAATTTCTCGCCCGAGATGCCTGCCATACCCTGGTCCGTGGTCCGTTGCAGGTTGCGGATGGGCAGCATCATCAATTCGTTCAGTACCGCCATGTTGATGGGGGTACCGATGTCATGGTACTTCATCATGTCCTTGCCGGTGAGCTTTGTGTAGACCTCCTCGAACAGGCTGGGGTAGTCCTTCGATTCCGGGATCTTAAAGGATGAGTCGCCCTCGATCACGATAGCTTTGAGGTTCTTGCTTCCCATGACCGCACCGCCGCCGAGCCTTCCGAAATGGCGGTAGGTGTCCACATTGATTCCTGCGATGGCGGATAGATTCTCGCCGGCCGGGCCGATCCGCATTATGGTCCGGTGCCCTCCTCCTCGTTTGACGAGACTGCGAACCATCTTCCCTGTCTCGAAGACGTTCTTTCCCCACACAAAAGGAAGCTCCTTTATCACCAGGTCTCGTGAGCCGATGGCGATACAGGAAGGTTTTTCAGCCCTCCCGACAACCACCAAGGCGTCGAGGTCGGCAAAGCGGAGTGCCAGGGCCGATCGGCCTCCCCCATGACTTTCTGCATATTGGTCGTGGTAGGGAGACTTGAAGGCGCAAACCGTTTTGCTCATGAGGGGAAAGTAGCCCGTAAGGGGGCCAATGGTGAAAATGAGGGGCTGGTCAGGATCGCGCCACGACCTTGCAGGATGACCGTATCTGGTGAACAAAAGCGCTGCGAGCCCACTGCCGCCGACGACCGTGTCCCTGCCATCCAGCGTTTCCACCTTTCCTCGGCGTGTAGCAAGGTCAACCAGAAGAACCCTAAAGTTGTCTCTGATCATGGCCGCACCTCGCTTTCCTCAGTTTCCTGTGCCGCAGCTTCAGCCATTTCAAGACAGTCGTGAGGACAGAAAGGGATGCACCGCCCGCAATGGAGACAGACGAAAGGCTCTCCGGTGGGATCAAGGTAGATGGCGTTCACGGGGCACGCCTGCCCGCATTTCCCGCAGCGGATGCATAAGCTTTTTCGCACGATGACGCCGCCGCCCTTCCGCTGGGAATAAGCGCCTGTTGGGCACGCGCGTACGCAAGGGGCCGGATCGCAGGCCACACAAATCTTGGCCTCAAATCCTGTGGACAATCCTCCTGCAGAGGCTATGCGGATGCCCGCCGTGTCCCACGAAAGATTCTTATGGACAAGACGGGCACAGGCAAAGGAACAGGAGTGGCAGCCGATACAGCGCTCCATTCTGGGTGTTGTCAGTATCTTCATATGCGACCCTCCATCCAGATAACTGCGATCCTTCTGTTCGGCAAATCAACAAACCCATTGGCGTTTTGGCTCAGGCCTTTTTTGTCTGATCTGCTACGGCCTGAGTGGCCTTTTTCACTTCCTCCGGATCACCAAGATAGTAATGCCTGATGGGCTTGAGATCGTCCTCAAGCTCGTACACGAGGGGAACCGCCGTGGGGACGTTTAGCTCTGCTATCTCCTCGTCAGGTATGCGCTCGGCGTATTTGATAAGACCCCGAAGGGTATTTCCATGGGCCACGAGAAGCACTCGCTTTCCTGTGCGTATGAGAGGGCCGATATTCTCCTGCGCGTAAGGTAGAAAACGCCCTATGGTGTCTTTCAGACATTCCGTTGCCGGCAGATCCCCGGGATGAAACTCACTGTATTTGGGGTCAAAGCGGGGGTGACGAGGATCGTCCAGTGTAAGCGCCGGTGGTGGCACGTCGTAGCTCCGACGCCAGATGGTCACCTTCTCCTCCCCCTGTTCGCGGGCTGCTTCCGCCTTGTTCAGACCCTGCAACGCGCCGTAATGGCGCTCGTTCAACTGCCAGGCACGTTCCACCGGGATCCACATCAGATCCATCTCATCCATTACGATCCACAACGTGCGGATGGCCCGTTTGAGCACGGAGGTATAAGCGAAATCAAACGTGTAGCCTTCCTGTTTGAGGAGTTGCCCGCCCAGATGCGCTTCCTTGACGCCCGTTTCGGAAAGATCGACATCCGTCCAGCCCGTGAAACGGTTTTCAAGGTTCCAGGAACTTTCGCCATGCC